>CAZVHO010000106.1:0-18753 GCA_964627515.1 uncultured Thermodesulfobacteriota bacterium
TATTTTCTTTTGGGAATAAAACAATAACAGGGAGACATCACAGATCGGTGATTAGTTACTTAAAAATAAAATTCTACGCAAAATGGATAGAATTTATTAAAGAACAGGCCGTTAACCCGGAACCAGCCAAGGCATTTAACATGTTTCGTAACTCCAATTTTGGTTCCGGCTGGTCCGGGTTGGGGGGTATCTTTAAATCGATGCTAAGACGACAACACCGCTTCTTCAAGATAGCTGCGAAATTTATTGTAATCGTAGATCAATTTTTGCAGTTCCATTGAGGGTATTCTGTATGGGTCGGTTTTCGCGGTAATGTATCGCGCTTCAATAGGTGGACCACCATCTGGTTCATCCTTACCCGGCATTTTTACCAATTCCGCATAGCGAAGCAAATGCCCATCCGCTTCATATAGTTCTCCGGTGATCCAGAGCCGTGCAAATCGGTAACGCTTCTTGGCGGCAGTCTCAGCAATGGTGCTCCAGGAATTGCCGGTGAAGGCAAAGTCGAGAGGCGTGACTCCTAGTTTACTGTTTAGCATCAAGTCACATTTCACCATTTCATGTTCAGTCAAACTGCCAGAAGGGTCTTTGGTGCTAAGCTCAGAAAGATTTGGATGACTGTGGGTATGAGCGCCTATTCCCCATCCAGCATCAATCAATTCTCTGATTTCTTCCCAGGTCATAACTATGCGCTTTTTAAATTCCGGAATTGGCTTATAATACATTTCCTCCATCGGTTCAGTATTAATAAAAAGGGTGCCTATGAAGCCAAACCTTTGCATGATAGGGAATATCTCGTAGTGTATAGATTTGGCTGGATGATCAAAGTCAAGTAATATTGGTTTGGTCGGTAAACCAGAATGGCCCTGCTTCCATTTCTCCAAATTAGCGTAGGAGATAGTATTGAATCCATACTCAAAGATAGTTTTGAGATAACCTTCCATCCGATCGGTTGACAAAGGAGATTCCGGATATAGGGGATATCGGGTAGCGGTGGTCAACCCGTGACATACGATGACTGGTATCCTCATAGATTGCTTTCTATCTAATTTCTGAATTATGCGAACGTTGCTAATCAGCCGTGCGGCTTTTTGACGTCGGCTGCATTAGCCTTGTTATGTGGGTCGTTTTCAGCACTTTGCCAAATGTATCCAGGAATCCTTTGAGGTCATCATCTTCGATGATCAGCGGCGGATCAATTCGAAATGCCGTCTTCCTATTGCCCACAATATAGCCGCGGCTAATTAACTCATCGTGGAGCTTTTCTGCTGTCTGCTCATTAATTAAGTCCACGGCCACCATAAGTCCTCTACCACGTACTTCGGGCATTATCTCGGGGTCTGCGAGCGACTGGAGTTGATCAAAGAGGATCTTCCCTTTACGTTCAGTCTCCGCGATCAAACCGTACTCTGTGATGATCTGAACTACTTCGCGAACGATCGCTGCACCCAAAGGGTCATTCATGTGCGATTGGCCGTACTTGAATGGTTTTCGCTTGAGCTCTGCCACAATAGAATCCCGTATAGCAGCCACACTCACAGGATACCCATTCCCAATTCCTTTCCCTATGGCAACCATGTCAGGTTCAATATCGTAATGCTGGTAGCCAAACCATTTGCCTGTTCGACCTGTACCGGTTGTTACTTCGTTGGCGATCACTTTTCCACCTCGGCTGCTGACACGTCGCACAAGGTTCTGAATCATCGATTTTGGAGGAAAGCGCACGAGGCCTGATGAGCTTCCCGGTTCGAAAACAAAATCCGAGATATCCTGAGGGACCGCCTTGAGACTCGGGCATTGAGCATCGCAGATGTTCCGATCCCTGCAAGTCTTGCAGCCTTCCCAGTTGAAGAGATACCAGCCACGCGAACGGTCGGTTACCGAGCTGTAAGCTCCTAGATATGAGTCATGGAGAGTCATTGAAAGCGCTTTGCCCGTGAGATGTCTAGCGATCTGTCGTGATATCTCGATGGCCTCACTCCCTGAGCAGAGAAATACGCACTTTCCGGCAAACTCAGCTACTTCCAAAACAGTTGCTGCTGACTGCTCGAGCACCTCGTTTGAGTAGCAGAATCCGGCATGCATGAGCCGGTTGGTTTGCGCGGCAATGACTCGATTGATATGTTCGTTCTTGTGTCCTAAAGCCATACACCAGACTCCAGCTTCGAGGTCCGCGTAGCGTTTTCCTTTGTCGTCAATCACGTAGAGGCCGTTGCTATCGACGATGTTGGGGATCTTGAGATCATGCCCCATGCAGTTGTAGACGTGTTCCATGAGCTTTCCTCCTGAAGTATCAGTTGCCTCAACTGAGAGTCACATAACAAAGTTATTAAGTAGTTTTCCCGAAATGTATCATAAAATTGATATAAATGTAAAAAAATATTGACAAAAGAGTATAGTTTGGCTAAATTTCTAGCTTTGTAACATACCAGAGCGGACAAATACATCCTTTCCGGTTAAACATCCCATGCTCAATATACCTCCGGAGTTATTGACGCGCTTTGTTGCCTTCCTGGAGAAAAGGACTGTTCCTTCTTCTCATTATAACGATTACAAAAAATGGTTGCGGTATTACATGGATTATTGTAACGAGTACGGCCTTCAGGATGGGGGATCAAAAAGCCTGACTCAATTCCTCGGTAAGCTTCGGGAAAAAAAGCAGACCGAGGTTCAGATCAGGCAAGCGGGGCATGCGGTCACCCTTTATCATGATCTCCATCGCGATTTAAAGGAGGTGCCTCATTCCATTAGGGCAAAATCGGAAGTTCCCGTCAATGGGAATACCAGACTTTCCAGCTTAAATTTTCCTGGTTACCTAAACAAAGCGCTATCAGCCAACTCTATCCGCCATAGGACCTAGAGCCTCTCGACCACAGCGACATAAAGACTACGATGATCTATACTCATTGCATACCAAGCAGGACCGTGAAGGAGGCCAGAAGCCCCCTTGATTTTTAGGTGGTCCATCATGATAAACGATAAAAATCCCGGTCTTTATGTCCATGTCCCTTTTTGCCGGAGCAAGTGCCCCTATTGTGATTTTTATTCCCATACGGACTGTTCTCTGATTCCTTTTTGGTTGAATGCCCTGGAGAAGGAAATCGGATTCTATCAAAACCAATTTCCCGGCTTCGACACCCTCTATCTGGGCGGGGGCAGCCCGTCGATTCTTTCCGAAGAACAGCTCGGCCACCTTCTGGAGATGATTTTTGATCGGTTTCATTTTGAGCCCGGTACGGAAATTACTATTGAGGTCAATCCTAATGATTTGAACCCGGGCAAATTAAAGAGACTTTGCGAGAAGGGAGTTAATCGGATCAGCCTGGGGGTCCAATCCTTTGACGATCAGGAGTTGTTGTTTTTGAGAAGACGGCACACGGCCAAAGATGCGGAAAAGGCCTTGATCTGGATTAGGGAGGCCGGTTTTACGAACTTGGGAATCGATCTGATCTACAGTCTTCCGGGGCAAACGACAAACCAGTGGCTGGCCAATCTGGAAAAAACACTGAAATTTAAACCCGAACACTTATCCTGTTACCAACTGACCATCGCCAAAGGAACTCTCTTTTATGGATTAAAAGAAAAGGGCGGCCTTAGGCCCACAAGCGAAGAAGAGGAGGGACTCTTTTTTACAACTACGTCCAAATTTCTGGAAGACCAGGGCTATATCCATTACGAGATCTCGAATTTTGCCCGGAAAGAAAACTATTTCTCCAGGCATAATCAGAAATATTGGCAACGAATCCCCTATCTGGGCTTGGGACCTTCAGTCCATTCCTTTCAAGGGAACCGCCGCTGGTGGAATTTCCGTTCCATTACCCAATATTGCCAAGCCTTGGAACAAGGAATACTGCCCGTAGAGGAACAAGAAGAACTTACCGAAGAGCAGGCCCAATTGGAGGTCATCAGCCTGGGACTCCGGACACGGGCCGGATTGGATCTCGATCGCCTTGGCGATAGCCTGAATTTGGAAAAGACCCTGTCCAGGCTGGTTGAAGCCCAATTGGTTTCCGTCACCAACAACCGTCTGGTCCCCACGCTGAAGGGTTTTCTACTGGCTGATCGGCTGCCTTTATTATTTTTTTAAACCCTCATGGCCTCTTGGTGGGGTCGCCGGGAAACATGAAAATTGTTTTCTCCGAACTCCGAACTCTTAACTCCGAACTTTATTTTTGTACAAAGTATGGACAAACCAGACCTCATAACCTATCCCATTGACGGCACCCTGGACCTCCACACCTTTCGACCCGGCGAAATCAAAGACCTGATCCCCGAATATCTGGCCGCCTGCCGCGAAGGGGGGATCTTGCAGGTACGCATCATCCACGGGAAAGGCAGCGGGACCCTTCGCCGAACCGTTCAGGCTATCCTGTCACGCTTGCCCGAAGTAGCCTCCTTTCAATTGGCCGGTGAAGAGGCCGGCGGCTGGGGAGCAACCATTGTCCGGTTAAACCCTCAGCCCCCGGAGGGCGAAGAATGAAGACCGGTTCAAGAATGAGGAATTTAAGTGCATGGTATAGGAATATCCTTTGGGGACGCAGGTCGGCGCAGATTGCCAGGATTTAATTGAAAAAAAGTTTCAAGTTGTAAGATGCAGGTTTCAGATTTCCGCTTTGAGCTTTGAGCTTTCCGCTTTGAGCTTGTTTCTTGAACCTGCGAGTATCGGCGAGAATCTGCGTCCTAATTTGTCCGATGCATTGACTTCAAAAACAAATCTGGTATGATACAAAAATGATAAAGCATCCTGAAATATTTAAAAAATTTGAAGATCTGAAATAAGCAAAAGGGGGAATTCATGATGACCTTATTAGTTATTCTGGTTCTGGTGGCTGTCCTGGCTTTCGTGGTAATCGGTTTGTACAACGGGTTGGTTCGGGGACGGAACGAGGTCAAGAGCGCCTGGAGTTCAATCGATGTGCAACTCAAGCGGCGCCATGACCTGATCCCCAATCTGGTGGAAACGGTCAAGGGCTATGTCGGGCATGAACGACAGACCCTGGAGGCGGTGGTCCAGGCCCGCCAGCAGGCCGTCAACTTTACCGGCGGCCTGGAGGAAAGGGCCAAGGTCGAAAACGCCCTGACTTCCGCCCTGCGGACCCTCTTGGCCGTTGCCGAGGCCTATCCGGACCTCAAGGCCAATCAGAACTTCCTGGCCTTGCAGGAAGAACTGAGCGGCACGGAGAACAAGATCGGTTTCGCCCGCCAATTTTACAACGATGCGGCCAGACGTTACAAGAATCGGGTCGAGATGTTCCCGGGCAACCTGGTGGCCAACAGTTTCGGATTTCAGTCCGAGCCTTTCTTCCAGGTCGAGGCCGCAGCGGAGCGCACAGCCCCACAGGTGAAGTTTTAAAAATAAAGCTCGCAAAAGAAAGGGGTTTTTATGATAGAGACACTGCATAACATCGGCTGGTCAATGGTTTTTTCAATTGTCGGCGGTTTGATCGGGATGGCGCTGGTGATTTCATCTTCTTTAGTCCTGCCGGCCCTCATCAACCGAATGACCCCGAACATCGACGAACAAAAAGAGATTACCCGGGGAAACACGGCAGTAGGGGAATATTACGGCCGGGTGGTCGGCTCAGCCATTCTGGGAATGAGTATTGTGGTGGCTGCGGCGGTGTTGGGCGGGATTATCGCTGCCCTGCATTAAGGGACTGCAGAAGAAACCTGTTTTGGGAAATCGGGTGGTGTCTATGAAACGGCTTGTCGTAATGGCAGGGTTGCTTCTCCTTTTAATCTGTCCGGGTCTTTCCTGGGCCCGGGGCGGAGGAGGATGCCTGGAAGAAGGCACGCTGGTTCGGACTTTGAAGGGATCGGTGGCCATTGAAAAGCTTAAGACCGGCGACCTGGTCTGGAGTGTGTCCGGGGGTAGACTCCGGGAAGCCAAAGTCCGGGCCGTTATGCAGGTCCAACCTGTAGAGTATTTGGAGATATCCGCCGGAGGAGCCCTTTTGAGGATTACTCCAGAACACCCGGTGATGGCGGCCCCGGGAGAGTTCCACCTGACCGGCCGGCTGCTTCCGGGGGATAGGGTTTTCCTGGCCCAAAAAGGAGAAGTCACTGCCGTTCCGGTCCATTCCATTCAGCGCTTGCCGGCCAAACGACCGGCTTATAACCTCTTGGTCAGCCCGGGCGGGACCTTTATTGCCGGCCAAATCATACTCCATAACAAGGGCTGTTTTTTGCCGGACAGCCCGATCCTGATGGCGGACGGTACGGAAGCGAAAATCAGTACTGTTAAGCCCGGCGACTCGCTTTGGGCTTTTAAGCCCGATGGACATCTGGTTCCCACCAAGGCCCGGTCAATTATTAAACATGAAGTAGACGAATATGTATTGATGAAGACCGACCGGGCCGCCTTACAGGTGACTGTGGACCATCCTTTCTATATGGGCCAGGGAAAATTCAAGACGGTGGAGGCCCTAAAAGTTGGCGATGTTGTCATGGCCTTCGATGGAAAATGGCTGGCAGAACAGCGGGTCATCTCTATGGAGAGGATTCGTAAACGGGTCCGGGTTTTTAATCTCCAGACGGATCAGCCCAACACATTTTTCGCCAACGGCCTGGCTGTCCATAATAAGGGCGGAGGGTGCTTTCCGGCCGGAACCGGTATTGCCACGCCGCAGGGGCGAAAGGCCATTGAACAGTTGGCCGCAGGGGATGAAGTCCTGGGCGTTGACAGGGAAGGACGGACCGTTTCAACCCTGGTAAAAACCATCTTTATAAATAAAAGTCCTATTCTGAAGCTTGAGACCCATGACGGATGGCTCCTGGCCACCAGGGACCACCCGGTAAGCCAGGGAGGGGGACGGTTCCGGCCGGCCGGGGATCTTAAGGCCGGGGACCCGATCACCCGTTGGAAAAAGGGCCGCTTGATCGGCGGGAAGATCCGTGGGGTGGGCCCCGAGGCCGGCCAAGGCCTGGTCTTCAATCTGGAAGTCGATGAACCCCATACCTTTGTCGCCGAGGGCATCGTCGTGCATAATAAAGGCGGGGGCGGGGGAAGTTTCAGGAGCTCGAGATCCAGCTCCGGTTCTTATTCCGGTTCCGGCAGGAGAAGCGGAAAGACTACCTTGGAGGAAACGGTTCTTTCTATTATCTTTACCATCTTAATTATTGTATTCCTCCTGATAATAGTCATTGCAATAGCCTCAAAATTTTCCAAGAAAAAAAAGGACGAAAACCTCGATTTTGTTTATAACCGCGCCCAGGTAGCCCCCAAGGCCGAAAAGACCGGAAAACTATTGGCCTTTATCGATCAGCAGGACCCTTCCGTAAACCCGGAAGCGTTGATGAAGCTGGCCCAGGCCACCTTCATAAAGTTGCAGGAATGCTGGGGTAAGCGGGAGTATGATCCCATGAAGCCCCTCCTGATGCCCGATCTCTTTGTTCAGCACATCACCCAACTCCAGGGACTTCAGCGCAACCACGAGATCAATCGGATCGATGACCTCAGGGTGGAACAAATCGATCTGGTGCATGTTCGGTATACCGAGAAGGCCGCCCAAAGAGAATTCACTGCTTTGATCACCGCCTCGGCCAGGGACTCCTACCTGGACGACCGCACCGGAAAATTCCTCCGGGGAGATAATGCCCCGGCCCGTTTTCAGGAGTTCTGGACCTTTCAGTTGCTGAATGGCCGTTGGCTGCTCCGGGAGATCGAGCAGGCCGGAGAATCCGATCTGCTCAAGGAGGAAAACTTCGCGGAGATGCTGACCGAAGATACCCTGATGGAGATCTACGGAGAAAAGGCCGCCCCGAAAGGGGAGGCCGGGCCTTGGCTGGAAAAAGAGGTCGAGCGGAAAGCGACCCGTATCGACCGGTTGTTAAATTTCCTTTCCCAGACCGACAAGCTCTGGAATCGGAATCAGATGCTCGAACAGGCCCGTCAGGTTTTCCTGGATGTCTATCTGGCCCGGGAAAGCGGAGCCCCCGGCCGGATCCCAACGGCCGATTTGTTCCCGAATATTTCTGACGATCTAAGGATGCAACTCGGCCGTTGGAAAGAAGAAGACCTTACTGGAGAATACCGCAATCTCTGTGTGCGGAAAGCGGAGCTGCTCCTGGTGCGCAACTTTGCGGATAATACCCGGGATGAATTCACGGTGCGGATCAGCGCCCATGCCCAGAAGGTTATCCGGAAGGGCGAAAAGGTCGTTAGCGCCCAGGAGTATGTCACCCCTTTCGAGGAATACTGGACCTTCGGCCGGTTGGATGGACAATGGAAACTGAAGGAAATTCTGCCGCCGGGTCGGGGGGAGAAAATGGTAACCATGGAAAACGTCGACCAGGACAGCACCCCCGATCAACTCGAGTGGTATTACCGCCAGCCCCGGGCGAGTTAAAGAGAAAGTTGCAGGTTTCAAGTTGCAAGTTTAAAAACTTTAAACCCTGTATCTTGCCCATAGCCCGTCGCCTCTAAAAAATTTTCATGATTCGTGGTGCCAGCCCAGGCGGGCATGAGGGTTTTAGTTCGAAAATAACGTTGCGGGTTGCGAGTTACGAGTTGCGGGTTTAAAACTAACCTTACTTCGACATTCGATATTTTCATGATTCGTGGCGCCCCTGGGGCATGAGGGTTTAATACGAATCCAGCCTTTATTGAGGGCTCTGAGGAAATTCTTGCCTTTCCTCTTCTAATTCGTTAATAAGAAAACCATGGAAACTGTAAAAGCAATCGGCTTTGATCTGTTCAATACCCTGATTACGGCTGACCCGGGGGCCATCAAGGAAGCCTGGCGTCGTCTGAATATCAGCCTCGGCGAGAACGGATTGGTTCTCGAACGGGAGCCCTTTAAAAAGGCTTACCAGGAGGCGGCCCTCCGGTTTATTAACGAAACCAAGTCGAACGGCAAAGAGACCCATAATCGATTCTGGATCAGCGCCGCCCTGAGCGCCCTGGGCCATGAGGTTTCCCCGGACGATGCCAGCATTTCCAGGGCGGTGGAGGCCTACTTCTCAACCTTTTTTGATTATTGCCGGCCCATACCCGGAACAAAGGAAATGCTCGAAAAACTCCAGGGGGGCTTTCGGATGGGGATTCTGTCCAATTTTACCCATGCTCCGGTTATAAAGGATCTGCTCGAACGGATGGGGCTGGGATCTTTCTTTGACATTGTGCTGGTCTCCGGCGCAATAGGCTTTCGAAAACCCCTCCCCCTGGTTTTTGAGATGCTGGTGGAAAAACTCGGGGTTGAGAAGCAGCAGATCCTCTACGTGGGCGATGACCCTGAATCGGATGTCATGGGGGCCCGGCAGGCCGGGCTCAGGCCTGTCTGGATGACCTATGTCAGGGACCACAACTTACCTGTTGTTCCAGGTTATATCTCGGTTCAGGATGAGGAACCCGGGCCCGAAGTCCCAAGGATATCGGACTGGGACGAATTCCTGGCCCTCCTGGGGAAATACTGAACACTTATGAAAAGAGTCCGGAGAACAGCAGACCTGAGGCCTTTCCCTTAAAGCAGCAGACTTTCCACATCGGCAATGCTCGAAAACAGGTAATGGGGGCGGATGGGAGATGTTTCCAGAACCTTGGCGGAGGTGACACCCGTCAGGACCAGGGCGGTCTTCATGCCGGAATCGAGGCCCATGCGGATATCCGTTTCCAGGCGATCCCCCACGAGCAGGCATTTCTCCGGTTCCAATCCCATCACTTCCAAGACCACCTGCCCGGTAATCGGAGAAGGCTTGCCCACAATGACCTCCACCTGTTTCTCCGTTACCGCCTCCAAGGCGGCAATCACCGCAGCGCAATCAGGCAGCTCGCCCTCGGGAAAGGGACAGGTCCGGTCCGGGTTGGTGGCGATGAAATGGGCCCCCCGCCGGATGGCCCGGAAAGCGATCGTCAGCTTCCGGTAATCGAAGGTCCGGTCAAAAGCGGCGATGACATAGTCGATTTCTTCCGGGTTGTCGGTCAGCGGGAAACCGGCCTCGGCCAATTCCTTAAGAAAAGGAGGTTCCCCTATGACAAAGACCCTGGCACCCGGAGCCGCCTTGGCCAGATAACGAATCAGAACAAAGGTCGAATTGATTACATCTTCAGGCGCGGCCGGGAGCCCGAGGCGCGTCAGTTTGGCAGCATAGGCTTCTCGGGTCTCGATGGGTTTATTGGAGAGAAAAATGACCTTCCGGCCTTTTTCCCGGATGAGTCGGATGACCCGGTCGGCACCGGGGATGAGGTGATCGCCCAGATAGACCGTTCCATCAAGATCGAAGATGAATCCCTCGAACATCAGCCGAAAACACCCCCCATTCGAGAACCTGCCAGCCGGTTGATGATAAAAAGACAGACCGCACCGAGAATGATCAGAATCAATCCCAAGGCTGCTGCTTCATTAACCGACCCGCCGATATAGAAATTAAAGATGCCCACGGTCATCATTTCGTGTCCGGGAACCACCAAAAGGAGCGTGGCGGAGGCCTCCTGGAGGGCCAGGATAAAGGAATAGAGGGAGCCCGTAAGCACGCCTTTCCAGATGAGAGGCAAAGTCACATCCTTAAAGGTCCGCACCTTGGTCGCCCCGACGCTTTCGGCCGCTTCCTCGAAGGAACGATGGACAATGAGCAGGGAGGCAAAGGTCCCCCGCACGGTATAGGGCAGCCGCCTCACCCCTAAGACAATAGGGATGACGAACCACAAGGCGATGAGAGGGATGCCCATGAAAGGCAGAGGATCCCGGAAGGCCCGCATGTAAGCGATCCCGATCCCTGTCCCAGGCAGGGCCAGGATCAGCGTGGTCAAAGAATCCAGGATCTCCCGGCCGGGAAGCTTGGTTCGCGACATGACCCAGGCCGCCGGGACCCCGACCGCTAAGGCGATGGCCACGGAAATGCCCGAGTAGAGAAGGCTGTTAAGGATAAACTTGGGTGTTTCAACAGAGACCCGCTGGAAATACTGGAGGGTATATTTGACCGGAAAGGGAGTTAAGGCCCAGCCCTTGCCAAAGGAATCGAGGACAATCCCGAAATAGGGGATAAAGGCCAGGACGAGAATGAAAAGGAGAAAAACGAAGACGCCCGCCTGCGACAGGGGCGACAGTTTTCTGCGCTCTATCTGGGAATAGGAAAGGGAGCTATAATCTTTGATGGCCACGTATTTCTTGGCCAGGACCAGAAAGAGGATGGCTAAAAGGACCATGATGGCCGAGATGACGATCCCCATTTTGAAAAGCCTGCGGTCCACGAACTGGACGATATTGAGATAGGCCTGTGAGGCCAGAAGGTCATCGACTCCCACCACCAGGGGTGTGGCAAAATCGGCAAAGGTCCAGATAAAGACCAGGAGAGCCCCGGTAACATAACCCGGCGTGGTGAGCGGAAAGGTGATATCCCAGAACTTGCGAACCCCCCGGGAACCGACACTCTCGGCCGCCTCGTCGAGAGAGGGGGATATCTTGCCCATGGCATCCACGAGGCTGAGGGTCATGAGGGGAAAGAGGTGGAGCGTCTCCACGAGAAGCACACCGTGGATTCCATACATGAAGTTGATCGGTTGGAGAAAGCCCAGATAATCCTGGAGAAGGATGTTCACGGTTCCGGCCCGCCCCAGGATAAAGGTGAAGCCCATGACACCGACCAGAGGCGGCATAATCATCGGGATGATGGTGAGATAAGAAAAAAGCCGTCTGCCCGGAAAATCATAGCGCAACAAAAGAAAGGCGATGGCAATGCCGATGATCGAAGTGGTCACTACGGTGGCCGCTCCCAGGAGCAAGGAATTAACGAGCGATTTCAGGTAAAAGGCATCGGTAAAAAACTGTAAATAATTGGTCAGGGTGAAAACCCCGTCATCGGTGGTAAAGCTGTCATAAAAAAGACGGATGAGGGGATAGATGAGAAAGATGCCAAAGAAGGCCCAGAGCGCCCCATACCCGATGACACCCCCTGCCCGCACTCCGGAAAAGGAACCGGATCTCGATGCCATCACTGCTGCTGCACTCTTCACCTTCAAGCCCATCTTTTTAATAAGTCCTCAAGCCCTGGTGGGGTACCTCAAATCGTGAAAATGGGTTTAAGATTATGTAGGGCAGGCGCCCTCGCCGGTCATTAGTGGAAACAGCCCCGCGGTTCGCGGGGCTGTGCTACATAAAACAAATACTATTTTCGTACTAAACCCTCATGCCCGCGTGGGCGCCACGAATCATGAAAATAGAACTTAGAATCAGCCAGTCAAAAGTTTTTATTCTGGATTCTGACTCCTGGATTCTGGATTCTGTTTTTCTATTTTCGTATTACACCGGAATCCCCAAAGTTATCTCCACGGGAAAACAGACGGACACCTTTTCATCGACGGGAAAGGGCTGCTGGTTCCAGGGATTCTGCACATCGACCTTAAAAATAGTCTCCTGGTCAAGCGCCACATCGTAGCGTATCGTATTGCCGATATAAGAAGCAAAGCTGACCCTTCCAAAGAGCCTGTTCATAGCCCCGTCCTCCTGTCCCTCATCGAGGCGGTGGATGGAGGCCGTTTCCGGGCGGACCGAGATCTGGCACTTATCCCTGGACTGAAAACGTTTTTCAAAAAGACACCTGATCGGCCCGAAACGGGTCTGGACCGCTATCCATCCCTTCTGTTCATCAACCTCTTGCACCTCGCCGGCAATCAGGTTGTTGATGCCGATAAAATCGGCGACGAAGGGATTCTCCGGTCTTTCGTAAAGGTCTCTCGGTGTTCCAAGCTGTTGAAGGGTCCCGTGATTGAGGACGGCAATGCGGTCGGAGATCGTCAGCGCCTCTTCCTGGTCGTGAGTCACATAGACGGAGGTGATGGCCAATTCATTCTGAAGTTTCCGGATCTCGGCCCGGACCGTTTGACGTATTTTGGCGTCGAGGTTGGAGAGGGGCTCATCGAGAAGGAGCACGTCGGGATTGAGTACCAGGGCTCGGGCCAGGGCCACCCGCTGCTGCTGCCCGCCCGAGAGCTGCCCGGGGTACCGCTTCTCCAACCCCGTCAGGTTGACCATGGAGAACACCCGGACTACCCTGCCGGCTATTTCTTTTTTGGGCACCTTTTTCAGTTTGAGGCCATAAGCCACGTTTTCGAAGATGGTCATGTGGGGCCAGAGGGCATAGTTTTGAAAGACCATGCCGATGTTCCGTTGATAGGGAGGGACCGCCGATATCTCCTTTTCACCGAAATAAACCCCTCCCTGATCAGGTTTATGGAAGCCTCCGATGAGCCGGAGGATAGTCGTTTTCCCGCAACCCGACGGCCCTAAAAGGGTAAAAAGCTCTCCATCGCGGATGTCCAGGGACACATGACTCACCGCCTCCAGGGCGCCGAATCTTTTCACCAGGTCTTTCAGGTGGATGACCATGGTTTACTTCTTGATGATGTCCTTATGTTTTTCGGCAATTTCTTTGCGGAAAAAGGAATTCACCTCTTCGATCCGTTTCTTTGCGCCGGCGATATCATCGTTGTAGACATTGCCGACGGGAAAATCGAAAAAGGACCGGATGCCGCTGGTGAAGGCCACGGCCTTTTCCTGATTGGAACCCGGAAGGCCCTGGACCTTGTATTTCGGCGTCACGGGATAGACCCCCATGGAGGAGATGAGTTTCTGGCCTTCCTCACTGAGCATGAATTCAATAAAGGCGTGGGCGGCCTTGGGATGGGGCGCCCCTTTCAGCACGGCCATGGGTTCGGGCGTCACATAGGCGTTCTTGGGGTAGACGAACTTCACATCGTAGCCGTTCAGGACCTCGGCAAAGGCCATATAACTCGGCACCGCAAAACCCACGGCAAACTCGCCTTTCGACACCACATTGGGTACGTCGCGGGAGCGTGCCGTAAAAATCCCCGTATTGGCGGCCAGCTTTCTCAACCAATCCCAGCCTTTTTCCCAGCCGTTGGTAGCCAGAATGACCTCATAGGAGGCATGGCTGCTGCTGGAGCGGTCGGGTGTACACTGGGCGATCTGCCCTTTCAGCTTCGGGTTCAAGAGATCCTCCCAGTCCTTGATCTCCACACCCAGGCGCTTAAGAAGTTTCGGCTGATAAATGATCCCGTAGGGTTCCAGCATGGTTCCCACCCAGAAGCGCTTTGGGTCCTTAAGGGGCAGCCCTATTGGCTTACCGATCTCGGCGGGAATTTCGTTCCACAACTTATCGGGAAGCTGAATCCTGTCTAAGAGCCCTTCCTTGGCCAGGTTGTCGAAAAGCGTCCCTTCTCCCCCCCAGAAGACATCGGCCCGTGGTTTACCCTTCCACTCGAGGATCTGACCATAGGCCACCGGGGTCCCCTGCGGCATGGCACTGGTCTTTAAATCCACATTCCATTTCTTTTTGGCATAGACCGCGAAGGCCTTCAGCACCGGATCATGGACATCCTTGGATACGGGGGTAATGAGATAAAACTCATTTTCAATGGTTTGAGAAAAAACGACACCTGTCAGACAGAAAAAGACCACAGCCGCCATGGCCGTCAGAACAGCAACACGTTTCATGGGTGTTTCCTCCTGAGTGATAAAATTATCGCCTCCGCCGACAGAGGCCGATCTTGAGCTTTTCTTATTTTACCAAGGCGTTCGATCATTCTCCTTTATGACATTTTCAACAAGCCTGCCGGGAGGATGCCCGCGGCTTTTTGCTAAAAAAGGAGTATGACCTTTATAGGCAACCTCTCCCCCTGCTGTCAATAAGAAAGATGCCTTGTCCTCCGTAGAGAACCCCGCCGCTGACCTAATCAAAACAAGGAACTATCCAAACCTATTGAAATTTTGAAACTTGGCCGGTTAGAATCTAATTGACCGATTTCTGAAAAATTCATATAAAGAAGAAATAGGTGGCCATAAAGGGAAAGGGAGGAAAAAAATGGTAAAAATCAATGGATTAATGGAAAAAGGAAGAAATAGATCACGGGACGGGGCCATTCGACCGAAAAGATCATTTGGCCTGATCATGAACCGGCTCTTTTGGGCGGTCTTGTTGGTAATACTATTTGCAGCAAACAGTGGCGCCCAGACCGCTCACCCCATCCTTTTCGTCCATGGAAATGGGGACAGTGCCGCCCTATGGGTTACTACCATCTGGCGATTCGAGTCGAATGGTTACAGCCCCTCGCTTCTCTTCGCCCTCGACTTTAAACACCCCATGGCGCGTAGCGATGACACCAAACCCCAAGAAAACCGGAGCAGCACCACTGATCAAGCGAATGAACTCCGGGCCAAGGTCTCTGAAATTCAAACCCGCACCGGACAAAAACTGGTGATTTTGGTAGGGAGCTCGCGAGGCGGGTACGCCATTCGCAATTACCTTAAAAACTTCGGAGGCGCGGCCAATGTCTCCCAAGTCGTCTTGTGCGGTACGCCGAATCATGGTGTCCAGGCGACTTCAGCCAATCTCAATAATGAGTTCAACGGTCTGGGGCCTTTTCTCCAAGGACTTAACGCCGGAGAGGAAGTCACCCCCGGGGTACCGTTCATGACAACCCGCAGTGACTCGAGCGACAAATATGCCCAGCCGGATGGCCGGTTCCTCGGTTTGCCGGGAAAGCCGACCAATGTTACTTATGCCGGACCTGAGCTTCGCGGAGCCAAGAACGTCATTCTCCCCGGACTCGACCATCGGGAAACCGCCTTCCACCCCGAAGCCTTTAAAGCCATCTATGGCTTCATTAGCGGACGCCAGCCCGAGACCCTTGAAGTTGTTCCCCAACCCCATTCAATTCTGAATGGCCTGGTCAGCGGATGGGCCAGCGGGGCCCCGACAAATCTTCCTCTCGCCGGGGTGGGGGTTGAAATCTACGAGGTCGATTCCTCATCCGGCCGGCGCCTGGGAGAACCGGTCCATCAGCGCACGACCGGTGAAGACGGGACCTGGGGCCCGTTCACGGCCAAGCCGACGGCCTATTATGAGTTTGTCGTTACAGCATCAGGATACCCGATAACCCACATTTACCGAACGCCATTCCCGCGTTCGAGTCCTTATATCCATCTGCGTCTGAAACCGCTTGGCGACCGCGACAAGGTCAGCGGAAGTCTCGTCACGCTCACTCGGCCCCGGGGGTATCTCGGACACGGGCGGGACACCTTTCTGATTGACGGTAAAGTCCCGTCCGGGGTCAACGAAGGGGTGCCGGGGACCTCCGAAGGGAAACAGCGCTTTGAACCGGGACCTCTCCGTCCGATTCGGGTTGAATTGAACAAAGAATCCCTGACCGTGCTCATCTACCCGGTCGACGCCGGGCATATCGTCATCGCCGAGTTCCATTATTAAGAAGGTGATTAAGCCGACCCAAGGTAATTAAAGGGTCGGCTTAATTTAAAACATCTCATATTTAGTGAATTTGAGCCTCTGGAGGACGCCACGAATCATGAAAATCGGTTCTTCAGACCTCCGAACTCCGAACTGATGTGGACAAGAATGAAACCGCCCTTCGCCGCAGCAGCATAGAGATCCATCCACTCCACGCAGTTGTAGGCGAGGGCGGCAAATCGATCGCCCTTCTTCAGGCCCATGTCCGCCAGCGCGTTGGCAAGCCGGGCCTTATGGCCTCTACGAAATCGCTCACAAACGCTCAATGAGCACGGCGAAGCCCATTCCTCCCCCGGCACACAGGGAGGCTATGCCCAAACTGAGATTCTCGGCCATCATTTCATAGAGAAGGGTAACCACCAGCCGGCATCCCGTTGCGCCCACCGGGTGACCCAGAGAAATCCCGTTTCCGTAAACATTAACCTTGTTCCGATCCAGTCCCAGCTCTTTTTCACAGGCCAGATACTGGGCCGCAAAGGCCTCATTGATTTCGAACCGATCAACGTCGCTCAGGCTCAGTTTGGCCTTTTTTAGAACCCCCCGAATAGCCGGCACCGGACCGATGCCCATGAAATCAGGATCTACACCGGCCACCTGGTAGGCATTTATCCGTGCCAGGGGCTTCAGACCCAACGCATTCGCCTTATCCCGGTCGGCCAGAAGGACGGCCGAGGCGGCATCGTTCATTCCGCAAGCATTTCCGGCAGTTACCGTCCCATCCTTTTTAAAAGCCGCAGGAAGCTTGGCCATCATCTCTACACTCGCGTCCCGCCTGACGTGTTCGTCCGTGTCGAAAAGGACCGGAGCCTTCTTGCGCTGGGGGATCGAAAAAGGGGCGATCTCGGCCTTGAATCTTCCCTCCTCGATCGCTTTCGCCGCTCGTTGGTGGCTCAGGACCGAGAACGCATCCTGTTCCTGTCTGGAGATCTTATACTTTTCTGCCAGATTTTCGGCAGTCAGCCCCATTCCCACGCCAATCGAGGGTTCCTGCATGCCTCTCCAAACCAGGTCGTAAGCTTCCAAATGCCTCAACCGTTGCCCCCAGCGGGCGGTATGCATGATATAAGGGGCGTTGCTCATGCTATCCACGCCGCCGGCCAGAACCACATCCGATTCCTCGCAGAGAATGGACTGGGTGGCCGAGATGATCGCCTGAAGGGAAGAACCGCAGGTGCTGTTGATGGTGAAGCCGGGCGCCTCCTTCGGGATTCCAGCCCTGAAGGCTGCGCTTCGGGCGATGTTCTGCTCGGTCGGTGCGAAGCAGCAACCGAGGATGACCTTGTTGATCTGGTCTGGTTGAGTCTTGGCTCGGGCCACAACGTCTTTGATGACATGCTGCGCCAGATCCAAAGGCGGAACATCCTTCAAGGTCCCGCCAAAATCTCCAATGGCCGTTCTTACTCCGCTGACAATAACAATCTCTTTCATAGTATCCACCTCGATTATCTATCACTAAGCCCTCATGTCCATGGGGCACCGCGAAACATGAAAAAAAGGATTCAAGGGGCCGAGGGGTCAGGGATTCAAGTGAAAGGCATGGAAATTAAGACCCTGCGGTTCCCCGGAGGGGAACCTTTTCTATAGCTCGACGAATCGGCTCCCAAAAGGGGGCCTCTTCGGAAGCTCGGCGGAGCCGAGCGGGCCGAGCGGCTGAATCCTGGAATCCTCGAACCCTATTTAAGGTTGGTTTTGAACCCGGAACCCGGAACGCTATTTTCGTCCTAACCTTTCTGTTTTTTATTTTGCCAGTCCCTTCATGAAAATCTTTCGATAGGTGCTGACGTATTTTTTACCATTTAACGTTTTGCGATTTAACACCCACTGGTGGTGGATGCCGTCCACCATGGCAATAAAGGACAGGGCCGCCAGATCAGGATCGAGTGTCTCGCAAAATGAACCTTCCTGGATCCCCTGTTTGATCAACTGGCGGATAAAGGACCGATAAACCCCATAGACCTTTTTCAGGGAAGACTCAAACGCCACATCCACCTTGAGTTCATTGGTCAAAAAGGTCAAAAAGACCACCAGGTCCTGATGGTCCAGAGCGAACTGGGAGTTGAAGCTGATAACCTGGTGGAGTTTCGCCAGGGCGTTGCCGGGATAGGCCTTGACATGGGCCATCATGACATCCAAAAATTCGATCTTATACTGATCGATAATCCGTAACAGCAGTTCCCCTTTGCCGCTGAAATGGGAATAAAGGGCGCCTTTGGTAAGGCCTACCCGACGGGTAATATCGTCGATCGTGGTCCCATGATACCCATAGCGAACGAACAAATACAGGGCGGCTTCAATGATCTTTTTTTCCGTCAGGTCACTTCGTTTCATTGATGCGCTTTTCTTATAAAAATGATACTAAACGTTTAGTTTTTAATATTTATTGTTCCTTGAAAGAAAGGTCAAGTCTTTTTTACAAATATTTTTTACCTGATAAATTCTGGAAGGTAGGGGATAGGAATCCAAAAACATTCTTTGGGCTGGGATTTTAGTTAG
>CAZVHO010000107.1:0-3444 GCA_964627515.1 uncultured Thermodesulfobacteriota bacterium
AAACATGTCTCCTTTCCACCGAAACGGATAGGTCGATGAATAAAAGATGGATTGATTCGATTTTAGAATTGAGATTTCAGTTCCTGTTGCCTTATTACAGCGATTTCCAGAGAGGCAAAGATGATCACCAAGAAAACTGAGCAAAACGGTTCCTTCGTCCCTTCGACCCTTCGGCCAAGCTCAGGGCAAACGAACTCAGGACAAGGACTGCGCAAGTGGGCGGAAGAAAAAGCCGATGCCAGGAGGAATGAAGATCGGGAGGCCTTTTGGCCCGAGGAGGCCCGGCACCTGCTTCATGAACTTGAGGTGCACCAAATCGAACTGGAGATGCAAAACGAGGAGTTGCGCCGGACCCAGCAAGAACTGGAAACCTCGCAGGGGCGGTACTTTGACCTCTACAATCTGGCTCCAGTGGGCTATTGCACCTTGAGCCAAAAGGGGCTGATTGTGGAAACCAACAACACTTTCGGAAACCTGACGGGATATGCGATAAATCAGTTGATCGGGAGCCCCTTTTCCAACTTTATTGACCGGGATAGCCAGGATGATTATTATTTATATTTACGGAATCTCCTGAAGAAAAAAAGGGCGCAGACTTGCGAACTGAAACTCCTGAGAAAAGATGCCCCTTCGTTTCAGGCCAGACTCTACAGTATCGCCAGGGAGGGGGGTGACGACCAGTCCCTCGAGATTCGAATTGCGATAACCGACATCACGAAGTTCTCTCAACTGCAGGAAGCCTTACAGCAATCGCACCATGAACTGGAGGAAAGGGTCAAGGAACGTACCCGGGAACTGAGTCGGGTGAATAAACGATTGAGAACCGAAATTGAAGATCATCAACAGTCCTTAAAGGCCCTACGAGAAAGCGAAGAGAAGTATCGCTCCCTGGTCGAATCTACCGATGATTCCATCTATATGGTGGATGAAGAGGGTAGATATCTGTTCATAAACAAAAAGCATCAAACAAGGCTTGGTCTGCCTTCATCCGGGAATGTGGAAGTAACCTATAGAATGTTTCATACGAAAAAGGAGACGGACCTGTTCAAGGGGAAAATAGGAAAGGTCGTGGCGACCAGACTATCCCAGACTTATGAATATCATAGTGGAAGGGATGAGCATTATTTCATCCGCACCCTGAGCCCGGTTAAAAACGATACAAAGGTAACCGCCGTTTTAGTGACTTCAAAAGACATCACCCTCCAAAGGCAGGCCGAGGAAAATTCCGCCCGACTCAGGAAGGAATTAGCCCACCTGGGGAGACTGACGACCATGGGTGAGCTGACTGCCTCACTGGCCCATGAACTCAACCAGCCGCTTACGGCTGTTTTAAGCAATGCCCAGACCGCCCGGCGCTTCCTCGTCGGCGGTTCTCCGGATTTCGCAATGCTTCATGACATCCTCGATGATATCGTTGCCGATAATAAACGAGCCAGTGAGATCATTCAACGGCTTCGGGCCATGGTCCGGAGAGAGGATCTCCGGATAACCACCCTGGATATTCGGAACATTGTCCATGAGGTTATTTCCATCTTGAAGCGGGACGCGGGGATACGACGTTTCATAATAGAAGAAAATATGGAGGGCATTCTGCCGCCTGTAGTCGGGGACAAGATTCAGGTTCAGCAGGTGATCCTTAATCTCATTCTGAATGGCGCGGATGCCCTGATGGATGTTGATGACCCGGAGCGCCGAAAGATCGTCATCTCAGCAGGCAGGGAAAATGCGGGATGGGTCAGAATAAGCGTCCGTGATTTCGGCCGGGGTATTGATGCCGATAATCTCGAAACCATTTTCTCCCCCTTTTTTACGACCAAAGAAAAGGGCATGGGGATGGGGTTGACTATCTGCCGGACCAGTATCAAGGCCCTGGGAGGAAAAATTTGGGCTGAAAACGATCCGGACCGGGGCGCTGTAATTCATTTTACCCTCCCGATGGCAGATCCAAGGGGGTGATGCTGGATGCTGGATTAAACTGCCGATACTGGATGCTGGATGCTGGATGGAGGTACATGAATGAGCTTTAAAAATTTGGATGTTTGGAAGTTAGTAAGGGAACTTGTTATTGAAATTCACAAAATGACACTGACTAAATTACCCAAAACCGGTTCACTGGCAGATAAAGTATTATATGTATCTCTTCATGACAAGCTCGAGATTTTAGGCAGAAAACTTAACCTGCTCATTCAATCCGTAACCAAAGGACATATAAGCGAGAAGTAAAATATCCAGCATCGGCAGTTTAATCCAGTATCGGTTTTGGGTTTTATCCAGTATCCAGTATCAAGCATCCAGCATCAGGTATCGAGAATCCAAAATGGTGGAGACCAATCATGTCTAATCAAATCCCGACCATATTTGTGGTTGATGACGACCCGTCTGTTCGCATGGCCCTGGAACGACTTATTTCCTCGGTGGGTTTCGGAGTTCAGACCTTCGATTCGGCCCAATCCTTTTTGAACTATGCCCCCTCCATCGGTTCCGGCTGCCTGGTTTTGGATATTCGGATGCCTGCCATGAGCGGTTTGGACCTCCAGGAAAAACTGGCCTCTAAAAAAATAGACATCCCGATCGTCTTCCTTACCGGTCACGGAGATATCACGATAAGCGTCAGGGCCATGAAGGCCGGGGCTGTCGATTTTCTTCAAAAACCCTTTGATGACCAGAGACTTCTTGATGCCATTAACCAGGCCATTGAGAAAGACAAAAAATCAAGACTGGAGAAAGAGGAAAAGAGGACTATCCAAAAACGGTTGGAGGCGTTGACACCCCGGGAATACGAAGTCTTCACTCTCGTCGTCTCCGGAATGCTGAATAAGCAGATCGCCGATGAACTGGGGATCAGTGAAAAGACCGTTAAGGTCCATCGTTCCCGGGTAATGGAAAAGACCCGGGCAGGGTCCCTGGCGGATCTGGTCCGGATGGCCGGTAAGGTAAAGGGTTGATGCTGGATGCTGGATTAAACTGCCGATACTGGATACTGGATGGAGGCCCATGCATGAGCACTAAAAATTTGGATGTTTGGAAGTTAGTAAGGGAACTTGTTATTGAAATTCACAAAATGACACTGACCAAATTACCCAAATTTGAAATGTTTGAAGAAGGAAGCCAGATTCGACGATCAATAAAATCGGTAAAATCTACGATTGTAGAAGGTTACGGCAGAAGAAGGTATAAGCAGGAGTTTATTCGATTTTTAACGTATGCCATTGCTTCCAATGATGAGACGATTGATCACTTGGAAACACTCTTTGAAACCGGTTCACTGGCAGATGAAGTATTATATGCATCTCTCCATGACAAGCTCGAGATTTTAGGCAAAAAGCTTAACCTACTTATCCAATCGGTAAGTAAAAGTCATATCAGTGAGAAGTAAAATATCCAGCATCGGCAGTTTAATCCAGTATCGGTTTTGGTTTTATCCAGTATCCAGCATCCAGTATC
>CAZVHO010000107.1:3544-18107 GCA_964627515.1 uncultured Thermodesulfobacteriota bacterium
GGCAGTTTAATCCAGTATCGGTTTTGGTTTTATCCAGTATCCAGCATCCAGTATCCAGTATCCAGTATCCAGCATCCAGTATCGGTTTTTATTGGACTAAAGTCCTATCTTTGTTGGGCCAAGGTCCAATTTACCTGCCTGATTTTTTTCTGTATTATTTATTGCAGTGAACGGCGAAAGAAAAATATTAATTCGGGGAGCGGAACGATGGGGTGCTCCCGTCCTTGGATAATATAAATCTCGGTGGAAAGATGATCGGAATCGTCGATGATGATCCGGCGATCTGCAAGGCCCTGAGCCGGATGATACGATTGGCCGGATTCAATGTGACCACCTTCTGTTCCCCCACAGCCTTTTTGTCGGGAAAAGCTGTCGAAACTATCGATCTTTTGATCCTCGATGTGCAGATGCCCGGGATAAACGGGCTTGAATTGCGGAATCGGCTGTTCACCTCCGGCTATGAACTTCCGGTGATATTCATAACCGCCTATGAAAACGGCGACCAGAGACAAAAAGCCTTAGAGGAAGGGACCGTGGCCTTCCTTAAAAAACCATTTGATGAGAAGGATCTGTTAGAGGCCATCGGCAAGGGATTGAGGAAGAATTTATGAGCCAACAGGGTCAGTTGATCAAAGAATATTACTCTCGAAACATGGATAAAATAATCGATTGTCCATTCCAGCCGGGAAACTTGAAGATATCGAAAAAGTCCTGCACTAAACGCCGCCAGGCCGCCGGCCGAATCACAGAGGAATTTATTAAGACTGAAAATTTGTTTGCTTACGTCGTTTCTCAGGGTCTTTTGCGATGTAAAAAATGTCCGATCGACGCTATTTGAAATCAGGCTTAACCTGCATGAAATGATAGGATGCCTACTATGGATCACGGAAAGAACGATATTACCAACCCTGTGACCGGTTTGGTCCGTGGGCCCCCTGACCGGGCTCAGGGCAGGGATCCGGAGACCATCCCGCATCAGGACGCGAGGCAGCTACTCCAGGAACACCATATGCATCAAAGCAAGCCGGAGAAGCAGAACGAAAAGCTTCTGACCTTAAGACTGGACATCACGAAACGCAGGCAGGCAGAGGAAGAGAGAATCAGACTGCAATCCCATAAATTGGAGGCCTGGGGGATGCTTGCTGCCGGAATGGCTCACGAACTGAGAAATCTCCTGGCGGTGATTAATTCCTGTGCTCAGTTCTGTTTGGAAGAAGGTATTACGACCCACTTAAGAGAAAACCTTGAGATGATCCGGCGAAATGGTCAGAGTGCGAATAACATCATAAAAAAACTGTTAAACCTGACTACGACCTCTGATTTGGAGTTTGGCTCTGTAGACCTCAATGAAGTTGTCCGTGAAGTGTGGGACATGATTAAAGTTGTTGCTCCGAATAAAAAGATATCTTTTATTACAAAATTAGATCCTCAGCTTCCTGAGATTCAAGGGGATCGGGAGAAGCTGAAACGGGTTTTTTATAACCTTTTCCTGAATGCCAAACAAGCGGTCCCCCATCAGGGAAAAATTATAGTGGAATCCCGATTGCTTATCTCTCAAAACCTTGTTGAAATCCTTATTGGTGATGATGGGCCCGGTATCGCTAAAGAGGAATTAGGAAAAATTTTCAATCCTTTCTACAGTACGAAAAAAGAGGGAATCGGTCTGGGCCTGGCTATCTGTCAGTCGGTAATCCATCGGCATAAAGGGAGTATTGCCGTCGACTCCGGATGGAGTCAGGGGACCCGATTTTCGGTTAGATTACCAGTTCATCGGGAGATAAAAGAATAATGGCATAAAGTTTATTCAAAGTGAATGAAAACCATCGAACCTGATAACGAAAATCCGGGGAGGACACTATTATACATCCCGATCGTTCATACCGAGGCCGATATGGGCGCACTCAGTCAATCGGTCAGGCTGATGGCCCTCAGGCGGCTCGGGCTTACGGGCTGGAAGCGCAAAGTCAACCTGATCGGTCATCTCTGGACGGAAATAGAAAGAGAACTAATTAAACGGGCACTAAATTATGAAAAGGTTCGCCTCTACCAGGATGGGTTGCCGGTCTGCGGCCGGGAACGGGAAATCGTTAACGAGGTGGCCAATACCGGAAGCCGCAATTACCAACTCCTGCTCCATTTAATGGAAAAAGGTGCCCGAATCATGGGTACCGAATCTCCGGAGCTTTTAGTGGAAGAATATGAAATGACCAAACAACTCCTGAGCGCCGGTAATATAAACAAAACTGAAGGCGTTTTGTGTGAAGGACGCCGCCGACCCTTAATGGATTCTTTGCTAAAAAGACGAGATCAATTCATTGCGGAACGCATCAATACCACCCTGGGTCCAGGGGAAACAGGGATTATTTTTTTAGGAGGACTCCACTCCTTAGGGAACAGGCTGAACAAGGATATCCGGATAATCTATCCGATCCATAAACCTTTTCCATGTTAAACCCTGACTGAATGCTGGATGCTGGATAATTCACTTAATTAGTCCGAGATAAAGGGTTTTATCAAGTATCCAGTATCCAGTATCCAGTATCGTTCGACCAGATGCGGATGATCTCGAATCCTGGAATCCTCGAACCCTGTTTGCCTGCGAAAGGACACTTATGAGTAACGAAGGCATTCGGATATTGATCGTCGACGATGAGGAGGATTTATGTGCAGTGCTTTTCCATCTCATCTCCCGGGAAGGATATCAATGCCTGACCGCCCACGATGGGGAAACAGCCCTTAAAAAAGTCTATTCTCATGCCCCTGATTTAATGTTGGTGGATTATAAAATGCCGGGCATGGATGGAATGGAGGTTCTGAAAAAGGCCAAGGATCTGGACCAGAACCTTTTCGTGGTGATGATAACTGCTTTTGCCGACGTCCCGGGAGCCGTAGCGGCTATGAAAGCCGGGGTTCACGATTATCTGGCCAAACCCTTTGAAAATAGTGAGGTAATCAGGGTGGTGCGACGGGCTTTGGCAGAGAGAGACCTCATGAAGAAGTGTAATCTCCGGTCCAGTGATATCCTCCAGGAGAAATCCCTCCGAGTCATGATGGGCCCCAGTGATGCCATCTTCAGGCTGACCTCTGATGTCAACCGGGTAGCGGCATCGGATTTTAATGTGGTCATACTGGGAGAAACCGGATCCGGGAAAGAGTTGGTGGCCATGGCTATCCACCAGGCCTCCGCCCGGTCCGGGAGACCTTTCATCCCCGTTGATTGCGGGGCCATCCCTGAAACGCTTTTTGAAAGTGAACTGCTGGGGCATGAAAAAGGGGCTTTCACGGGTGCAGAGCACCAACGCAAAGGGAAATACGAACTCGCTAATGATGGGACCTTATTTTTGGACGAGATTTCCAACATGCCCCTGGGTTCCCAGGCCAAACTCCTGCGCATCTTGCAAGAAAAAATGGTCTACCGGGTGGGAGGGAACAGCCCGGTGAAGGTTAATGCCCGGGTCCTGGTGGCCAGCCATAACGATCTTGAGAAGGAGGTCATCTCAGGGGCCTTCCGCCAAGACCTTTTTTTTCGGTTGAATGAATTTACCATCCGCATACCACCCCTTCGGGAACGTAAGGAAGACATCCCCTATTTAGCCAAAAGATTTTTAGATCTCACTAATATTGAATTGAAAAAAAACGTCCAGGGATTTTCGGAATCCGCCCTTGAAATCCTGTTTAGTTATAATTGGCCCGGGAACGTGCGACAACTGCAATCCACCATCCGCCGGGCGGCGCTCCTGGCCTCTGAAATCATCAATGAGAAGCATTTGGATTTGAAGAGGGTGGAAGTACCCGGGTTAGCTTTTACGCCGAAAGTACAAGGAGTTCCCTGGAAGGAACTTTCACTCAGAGATATTATACAGCGGAGCAACATTGCCGTTGAACGGGAGGTCCTTCTTCAGGTTCTCAAGCATACGGGATGGAATAAGGCCAAGGCGGCCCGGCTTCTGCAAGTCGACTACAAGACGATGCATACCAAGGTGAAAATGTTAAAGCTTGTTGAGGAGGGAGTAGATTATGACTCAAAAAAAGGATACGAAAAAAGAGGGGCAAACCCACGGTGATTTTGGGATCTTGAAAGGGCTCGGGGATTTCATAGAAAAATTGGGAGAACTGGCCGATAAAGGGGAGAAGCTGTCCAGAAGCGGAGAGCTCCACTGGAAGGACCAGGGCAAGGATCTCAAGGGTGTCTACGGGTTCTCGGTCAAGGTAGGCCTGGGGGGGGATGAGGTAAAGGTCGAACCTTTCGGGAATATCCGCAGGGATCGAAAAACCGGTGAGTCGGTGGTCGAGGAGATCCGGGAGCCGATAGTCGATGTCTTTGAAGAGGAGGGATATACCCTGATATTGGCTGAAATGCCCGGTATCAGCCGGGAGGATATCCAGATCGAAGTCAAGGATGACCTGCTGACCCTTTATGCCGGAAAGGGAGATAAAAAGTACCGTAAGGAGATTCTCCTGCCTAAAAACTATGAAAGGGAAAAAATGTTGGTCTCCTGTAACAACGGCATCGTCGAGATCAAGTGCCTGGAGTAAGAGAAAATGATACTGGATACTGGATACTGGATAAAACCAAAAACCGATACTGGATACTGGATACTGGATAAAGACTCACTATCTATTACTATCCAGCATCCAGCATCCAGTAACCAGTATCAAGCATCCAGCTTAAAGGAGCAATGATGGCCCAAAGTAATAACGTGATTCTCAAGCTCAAAGTAACCGAGGCCCTCAGCAAGGATATGGGCAGGGCCCTGGCCCGCATGGATCCGGAGGATTTGGAAAAATTACAGATCGCCATCGGGGATATCGTCGAGGTAACCGGGAAAAGGAAGACGGTCTGTAAAGCCCTGCCGGCCTATAAGGAATCCCGCGGTCAGTCCCGGGTACAATTGGATGGCCTGACCCGGGAAAACGCCGGAGCCGGGCTGGATGAATATGTTTCGGTAAGCAAGACCGTCCATCGTCCGGCAGAAGAGGTCAGGCTCACTCCCACCACTATAACCCCTGCCGACCGCGATCTGAAGTACATCGGCAGCCTTCTGGATGGCCTCCCTGTCCTGACCGGAGACCGGATCAGGGCCAACTTATTCGGCAGTCGTTCAGCCAGCTTCAAAGTGGAAAGCACTGCTCCTAAAGGGCCGGTGGTGATCAATCCTACAACCCAGCTCGTGGTGGGAAAAGGGAAGGTGGAAGACGCCGGGGGACCCCGCGAACTTTCCTATGAAGACATCGGGGGGCTTAAACCCCAACTGCAACGTATACGGGAGATGATTGAACTCCCCTTGCGCTTTCCGGAGGTGTTCGAGCGCTTGGGGATAGATCCCCCCAAAGGGGTCCTTCTTTACGGCCCGCCCGGGTGCGGAAAAACGTTGATTGCCCGGGCGATAGCCCATGAGACGGAAGCCAACTTCTATTCCGTGAGCGGACCGGAGGTTATCCACAAATTTTACGGAGAAAGTGAAGCCCACCTTCGAAAAATTTTTGAAGAAGCCTCCCGCAAAGGCCCCAGCATCATTTTTATCGACGAAATCGATGCCGTCGCTCCCAAACGGGAACAAGTGGTGGGGGATGTGGAGAAACGGGTAGTGGCCCAACTTCTGGCCCTGATGGACGGCCTCAACAGACGCCAGAATGTAATTGTCATTGCGGCTACCAATATCCCTAATGCCCTGGATCCGGCCCTGCGTCGCCCCGGTCGATTTGACCGGGAAATTTCCATTCCCATTCCTGATCGCCGTGGAAGGCTGGAGATACTTGAGATTTACAGTCGCGGAATGCCCTTGGCCCAGGATGTGAACATGACACACCTGGCCGACATTACCCATGGTTTTGTCGGGGCCGACCTTGAGGCCCTTTGCCGGGAAGCCGCCATGATCTGTTTACGCCGGATTATGACGGAATTTGATTTTGGCCTGGCGGGCATTCCTTATGAACAACTGGCCAGGCTGGAAGTGCACATGGAAGATTTTCTGGGGGCCTTGCGGGAAGTAGAGCCGTCTGCCATTCGTGAAGTCTTTGTGGAGGTCCCTGATGTCCGCTGGGAGGATGTGGGGGGCCTGAACACGGTTAAAGAGCGTTTGATAGAGGCCGTGGAATGGCCCCTGAACTATCCTCATCTTTTTGAAAAAGCGGGGGTCCGCCCACCCAAGGGGATTCTCCTGACCGGTCCGCCGGGCTGCGGCAAAACCATGCTGGCCAAGGCTATTGCCACGGAAAGTCAGGTAAACTTTATCTCCGTCAAAGGCCCGGCCCTCCTTTCCAAGTATGTGGGAGAATCCGAAAGGGGGATTCGGGAGGTCTTTCACAAGGCCCGGCAAGCGGCTCCCTGTATCGTCTTTTTTGATGAGATCGATGCCCTGGTTCCGGCCAGAGGAGAAGGCTCGTCCGATGCCCATGTGGCCGAACGGGTCCTCAGCCAGTTTCTGGTCGAGCTGGATGGAATGGAAGAACTCAAAGGGGTGCTGATACTGGGGGCGACCAATAGGCCGGACATGCTCGATCCGGCCATCCTCAGGCCGGGCCGGTTTGATCAGGTCGTGGAGATCCCCCTGCCTGATGAAGAGGGCCGGGAAGAGATCTTCAAGATTCATCTGGCACCCAAGCCTCTTGAGCCGGGGATCCAGACCAGGGATCTGGCTTCCAGGACCGAAGGTTTCACTGGAGCGGATATTGCCTCGGTTTGCAATAGAGGCGCGCTTATGGCCGTCCGTCGGGCGGTGGAGGCGGGGAAAGGCTTAACCTCCGGGGAGGTTGAACTCTTTATTTTGGCAGAGGACCTGGAAGCGACCCTGGAGGAGTTGAAAGGGGATTAAAATGCAAAATAAGGAAAGCGCCATTTACCTTTACTGCTTTGCCCGGTCGGATCTCTTGCCGGTTATTGAAGCCAAGGGTTTCGATGGGCAAAGTCCCCTATCCTTGCAGCTTTTATCAGAGGTGACGGCAGTGATCGGTCGGGTTCCTATTGAGGAATTCATCGGGCCTGAGGCAGACAAAAGGATGCAGGATCTGGCCTGGGTGGGACCTCGTGCCTGCCGCCATGAAGAGGTCATCGAAGAGGCCATTCACCGATCTCCAGTTCTTCCGGCCCGGTTTGGAACCATTTTTTCATCCGAAGAGGCCCTGGATAGTTATTTGAAAACAAACTATGAAACCATCTCGAAATTCCTGAATTATGTTGCCGATAAGGAAGAGTGGGGGGTTAGAGGAATGATGGACAGGGTGAAGGTAAAGGAGAACCATTTTTCCATTCTTCTGACCGAGCAGGAGAGATTTCTATCTTCATTACCCCCGGGCCGGCGTTACTTCCAGGAAAAGCGCCTCCAAATGGATTTGGAAAAAAAACTCAACCTGTGGCTTGAGGAGGTTTCAGGAAAAGTCAGAGACCATCTCTCTTATTTAGCTGCGGATTATTGTGAGCGCAGGATTCTCTCTCGAACGGTTACCGGACTGGAAAAGGATATGATCGCCAACTGGGCCTTCCTGCTGCCTCAAAGGGCTTTCGGGAATTTCCGGGCCCTGGTTGACCAAATCAATTCAGAATATGATCAGGACGGTCTGGTTTTTGAATTTTCCGGCCCCTGGCCCCCTTATAGCTTTTATCACCCCCCCTCACCGGACCAGGGGCAATGAACGTTCTTATCTACTGCATATTTGAGTACCCTCATCCATCAGGTCTGGAATCCCTAAAAGGCCTTGGAGATGAACCCCTATCCCTGATAGAGACGGATGGCCTGATGGCGGCTGTTTCCAGGATTGTTCCCCCGGAGGTGACTCCAGATCTTAAACGCCTCCTCCAATACCAAAAAATTATCGAATGGTTTCATAACAACGGCGCCATCATTCCTATGCGTTACGGTTGCCTGGTGGCGGAAGAATCGGAAGTGATCCGTATCCTGAAAAAACATGGAGAAGAATATAAAAGACTCCTTCGAGAACTGGAAGGCTGTGAAGAAATGGGGATAAGGATTTTAGGTTCGGAGTATCGAGCAAATCAACTAAAATCCGAGATCGAAAACAAACCGTCCTCCCATCCCGGGCAGGCCTATTTGGCATCCCGGAAAGTCCTCTACGATCAAGAAGAATCGCTTAACAAAGAAAATAGGGCCCTCAGCGAAGCGTATCGTGAAGTTTTTGCCGGACTTTTTGTTAAATGCAAAGAAGAAGGCCCTTCAATTCTCCCTACCCGGAGGGCAGTCGATAATAATCGCCTTTTATCTCTCTATTTTCTGGTGCCGAAACCTTTATTAAATCCTTTTCGCCGGGCTTTTCAAAGGATGCCGTCAAAAGAAGGGCGAAAGATCCTCCTGAGCGGCCCATGGCCGCCTTATAACTTTGTACACTCCCCGAAGAGGCATAATGAGGCATTCGAATTTTTTCGAGACTATCATGATCAGCCGGGGCAAAATCAAGGATGAAGTAACAGCGGATCGTTACCAGAAGCTTTTTGCCATGCTTCTGGATGCTATCCCATCTTCCGTTCTGTTGGTCAACCAGGATTTGCGTATTGTCCTGGCCAACCGGAATTTTCTGGAAAAAAGCCGTCGTTCGGAATCAGACACCATCGGATCCCGTCTGGAAGAAGTTATCCCGGTTATTATTTTTGAACATATGGATATCTCCTCCCGCATCCGTCAGGTCTTCCTCAGAAACCAGCCTACCCGGGGAGAAAAGATGACCTACCGGGCCCCCGGGCTTCCGATGAGGATTTATTATTACAGCATCCTCCCCTTTTCCTGGAACGGAATAGTGGAAAATGCCTTGCTTTTGATGGATGATGTGACCGAACAGATCAGGTTAAGTGAAGAGATCCGTCGCGTGGAACGGCACCTGGCCAGTGTGGTGGAGAGTGCCAGCGATATCGTTCTTTCTTCCGATATGGAAGGCAGAATTTTAACCTGGAACACGGCAGCCGAGAAGTTATCCGGATACTCTTTATACGATGTGAAAGAAAAATTTTTCGTTAACTACATCGTGTCACTCCATCAGGAAGAGGTCACCCGGATTTTTTCTTCCATGAAGATGACAAAAAGCTCACAACAGGCGGAATGGGACTTGATAACCAAGCAAGGGAATTTGGTGCCGGTCTCCTGGGTTTGCTCCCCCATGATAGACGATAAATCTCAAATCGTGGGCATCGTAGCCGTAGGCAGGGACCAGACTGAACGCCGGAGATTTGAGATCCAGCTTCTGCGTTCACAAAAGCTGGCCGCTTTAGGGGTGATGGCCGGAGGCATCGCCCATGAGATTCGAAACCCTTTAGCCATCGCCTTTTCCGCAGTCCAGTTTCTTCAGGAAGAGAAGAGTCTCCCGGAATTTAAAAAGGAATGTGTTCAAAAAATTCAAACCGGCATCCAAAGGGCTTCTTCCATTATTGAAAACCTTTTAAAATTCGCCCGGCCTTCTCTGGAAACCAATCTGGAGGATATCAGCCTGCTTTCCCTGCTCAATGAAGCCTGGACCCTGGTGGCCAATCAAGCCAGAATACAAAAAATAGAATTCAGGTCAAATTTCCCCAAAGAGTCTTTGTGGATAAAAGGTATTTCAAACTCTCTCCAGCAGGTCTTCATTAACCTTTTCCTAAATGCCATCAATGCCATGCCAGATGGCGGAAACTTGGAAGTCGAGGTCGAGAGAATAAACAATGAGGTTGGTGTTCGCGTTATCGATACGGGATACGGTATCTCGGAAGAAGAAATAAGTAAAATTTTTGATCCTTTTTATTCGGACTCCCCAGCAGGGAAAGGAACAGGGACAGGACTGGGGCTTTCCATTTGCTACTCCATTGTAAAACAGCATTTCGGCACCATCGAAGTGGATAGCATTCCCGGGAAAGGCTCCACCTTTACGGTACGACTGCCTATTTTGTAAAAAGGATACTGGATGCTGGATGTTTGATACTGGATACTGGATTTTTATTCGTCATCGGCATTTTAATCCAGTATCAGTCTTTTGCTTTTATCCAGCATCCAGCATCCAGCATCGCTCCACTTGAAGCGATTGATCCTGAGTTATTAAAAACTTAAAGATAAATTTCCCAACGCTCTAATGAAAAATTCTATAAGAAGTAAAATGTTTCTTGTTGTCGATGATGAACCGGATATGTGTTGGGCTTTGGAACATATATTAAATGCCAATGGATTTCCAACCCAAAAGGCGCTGAGCGGTCAAGAGGCGCTCCGGTTAATGGCCCGGGAGAGATTCCAAACCGTCTTTTTAGATGCCAAACTCCCCGATATTGAAGGCATTGATCTGGCCAGGAGGATTCGCGAGTTGGATCCCGATGTGCGCATTATTATCATTTCGGGGTATTTTTACAGTGATGATGTGAAGATACAAACCATATTGTCGGAAGGATTGATCTCCGGATTCATCAGCAAACCTTTTCTGCACCATGAGGTCTTGAAGATTATTAAAAACCTTAGTAACAATTTAGCTCTTTGAAAAATTTAAAACTTTTACTTGAAAATTCTGACATTCTCGCACGTCGTTCCCGTGAAAACGGGAATCCAGGTGTTATGCTGAGACCAAAAGAACCTGGATTCCCGTTTTCACGGGAATGACGGAGGGGTTATCGACATTTTTCAAAAAGCTAAACTGATACAAAACCTTAAACACCCGTATAGCACGGGACCCTTGAAAATAAGGAATTCATTCCATAACCTTTATTCCTTAATCTGGTCCGGCATAATACATTTAGATATAAAACAACCTTTTTCCGCTTAGTTACAATGACCTCCTTCATCATATTTTTTTGGCATGGATTTAGCAGAATTAGATATTAGGGCATGCCTGAATAAATCTGTGAAAAAAACATTTAACTTATCAAAGGAGGTTTTATTATGGCAAGAGTACAGAAATCAACTGATTCATCGAGTCTGGCGGAGGTAGTTGACCGCATTCTGGATAAAGGTATTGTGATCGATGCCTGGGCCAAGGTCTCTCTGGTGGGGATTGAATTGTTGTCCATAGAGGCACGGGTGGTTATTGCTTCGGTGGAAACCTATCTGAAATATGCCGAGGCCATTGGTCTGACGGCCAGTGCCGCTGCTCCGGCCTGAGACTGATCGGAGTTGGAAAGGGTCTTATGGTCAGGCGGGACGGCAACGACACCCGCCTGACCGCGAACCCACTGTTTGAATGAAGATCAGACTAAAGAAAAGGAGCATGATGATGGGAATCTTAACCGATGATATAACCCGCTTGGTTGATGAGATAGTGAATCTGCGCCATGGGCGTGAGGAGTTCATGAAGGACCTGGCACGGGAGACTAAGGAGATGGAAGAGTCCGTCTCTGTCCTGCGCGCCGGTTTTCTCAAAAGTCATTCCGGGATGGCCAGGAGATTGAAAGCCGATCTCAATGCTTTCAATCATAACCTGAAAAATAACGTCAAAAACATGGAGGCCGGTTTCCACAAGGCTCATTCAGAAATGGCTCGAGAAACCAAAGCCGAGCGGCGAGCCTTTGTTTCCGGTCTAAATGAGGCGGTAACCGGCTTGCGCCAGGAATTTGCCTCTGATCTTTCCGGGGCACGTCGGATTTGGCATGGCCAAGGGGCTTAACCCTTTTAGCCTGCCTGAAGCAGGAACAATCTTAATTATAAAAAAGAAGGAGAATAATCATGGCAAGAGTACAGAAATCTACTGATTCATCGAGTCTGGCGGAGGTAGTGGACCGCATTTTGGACAAAGGTATCGTGATCGATGCCTGGGCCAAGGTCTCCCTGGTGGGGATTGAACTGTTGTCCATCGAGGCACGGGTGGTGATTGCTTCGGTAGAGACCTATCTGAAGTATGCCGAGGCCATAGGTCTAACGGCCAGTGCTGCTGCTCCGGCCTGAGACTGACCGGTGTTGAAAGGGTTCTAATGGTCAGGCGGGGTGACAACGACACTCGCCTGACCGGGAACCCAATGCCTTAAATTCAGATCGAAGAAAAGGGGCGGTATGGCCTCTCTCGAAGATAGCAAGCAATTGGAAATGTTTTGTTCCTTTTGCGGCGGCAAAGGAACAGATCCTTTCGGGATTATGTCCTATTTATCCACCTGCTGTGTTTGTGGGGGACGAGGCGTTGTGCGCATAACTAATCCATTCAGAACCTGTGCCCATTGCAGAGGGACTGGGGCCGTCAAAACCTTCACCTGCACGACTTGTGGGGGTAAAGGTGTTGTTCGTTTTCCTTTCAGCCCAACGACTGCCTGTCTTAAATGTCAAGGAACCGGAGATGATGCTTCCGCTCCGGGTATGGCCTGTTTGAACTGCCGCGGTCGAGGCTGGGTAATGGGTTCATGATATAAAGGGAAGAGAATAAAAAACCAGCACCTTTTAATGAAGGGAGAGCATATCAAAAATGGAAAAACCACAGGCAAATTACCTCTCAGCCGCAGCCGTAAGAATCCAGACCGAAGGAGACAATGTCATTCCCGAACCCAGTGAGGAATTTGTCTCCACCCCCCAGGTTGAAGACTTAACCCGGCGCGCCCTGGCCTATCTCGAAGTGGGCTATCCGGTCCACTTTGCCGGTCCGGCGGGAACCGGGAAAACCACCCTGGCCTTTCACGTGGCTGCCCAACTCGGCCGACCCGTGTCCCTGATGCATGGTGATGACGAATTTGGAAGTTCCGACTTGATAGGCCGGGATGCCGGCTATCGTCGGTCCAAGTTGATTGACAACTACATCCATTCCGTCCTGAAGACCGAAGATAACATGAATACCCTGTGGATGGACAATCGACTCACCACGGCCTGCCAGAACGGTTACACTTTGATCTATGATGAGTTCACCCGTTCGAGACCGGAAGCCAACAACGCGCTTCTCAGTGTTTTAGAGGAGAAGATCCTGAATCTGCCTACCTTGAGACGTTCCGGCGAGGGGTATCTGGAAGTTCATCCCAATTTTCGGGCTATCTTTACCTCAAATCCGGAGGAATATGCCGGGGTCCATAAAACCCAGGATGCCCTGATGGACCGTCTGATCACTATCCTGGTCGGCCATTATGATCGGGAGACAGAGATCCTGATTGCCATGGAAAAATCAGGAATTTTAAGGACCGATGCCGAAACCATAGTGGATATTGTCCGGGAATTGAGGGACATCGGCGTTAACAACAACCGTCCCACTATCCGGGCCTGCATCGCTATAGCCAAAATACTGGCCCACCGAAAGGCCCATGCCCGAAGAGGAGATCCGGTCTTCCATTGGGTTTGTCGGGATGTGCTGAATACGGATACGGCCAAAGTAACTCGCGGGGGTCAGTCGGTTATGGTCGATAAATTGGAAGAGGTCATTCAAAAGATCTGTGAACAAAAAATAAATAAAATATCTCCCCAACTAACGACAAGGAACAAGAAGGTTTCCACACTGGTGAAGGGAAGGGAGTAATCTTTATGGCTATTTTGAAAAAAAACATTCGAGGATTACAGGACATTCGGACCCTGGCAGGAAGGGTTGACCAGGACGCAGTCCCCTATAAAGCCTATATGAAGCTGAGCGTCTTAGAAATGGAAAAATTTCGTCGTGGAGAAGAAAAAGCGAGTGCCCTGCATCGGGTGGAAAATATCGATGCCCGGTTCCAGGAGATAGAGAAAGAAAAAGCAAGTCTGATGGAGGTCCTGAAAGGCCGGGACAAGCCTGATTCTTTAGGGAATATTCCCCTGGAACCGGTTAAACCCAAAATTCGCCGCAGCACGGGTGGGATAAAAATAAGATATTAGATAGGGGTGTTATCATGCTTACCATGAAAGGATCTATTCACATTCCCGGGGCTAAAAATGTCAAAGGACAGCATTCCGTTCAAACCTCTACCGGGTTGTCTATGACCTATAGTTATGCCAGACGGATTAATCAAGAAGGACTTCGCCTGATCAATCAATTGATGCGCCGTTCCTGGCTTTCGCAGCGATGGGAAGAACACCGGGAGCGTTGTAAGGAGGAAAAGAAATGAAAATCAACTGCATTTCCTGTGGATTCAGTATCGATCTGGATGAAACCTATGAGGACTACGAGGGGCAGATAAAGTGTTTCACCTGCCAGGCCCTGCTGGAGATCAGGAGCGACGAAGGGAAAATTAAATCGGTCACGTTTGTAAAATATCCGGAACGTCCGGCGGCCTAACGATTATAAGAAGGGGTATGAGATATGGCTACCAACTCGGGAGATATCAGAAAAGGTAGATACCTGTATGCCATAATATCCGGTTCAGAAGACAGGACTTTCGGGTCCATAGGTATTGATGGTGAAAAGGTTTATACCATTTCCAACGGCCGAACGGCTGCAGTGGTGAGCGATCTTTCCGTCTGTCTCAATACGAAGCTCCGCCCCGAACGCCGTTTTCTGGCCGCCCACCAGGAAGTCCTTAAGCGTATCATGCAAGAGGCTACACCGTTGCCCATGGCCTTCGGGATCATCGCCGACGGCCCTAAATCCATCCAAAAAATACTTTCAGCCAATAAAGATGCCTTTAGTGAACAACTCAATCGGGTGACCGGAAAGGTCGAAATGGGATTGCGGGTTACTTGGGACGTGCCCAATATCTTCGAATATTTCATCCAGATCCATCCTGAGC
>CAZVHO010000108.1:0-6606 GCA_964627515.1 uncultured Thermodesulfobacteriota bacterium
GAACCTGCAGTAGGCGCCTATATTACCTTGACGGCGGAATTGGCCCTTGAGCAGGCCGGTCAGGCCGATAAACAAATCGCCGACGGCAATATCTCTCCCTTGACCGGCATCCCTTTGGCTGTAAAGGATCTGATTTCCACCAAAGGAATAAAGACCACCTGTGGTTCCCGAATCCTCGGAAATTATATCCCCCCCTATGATGCCACCATTATGACCAGGCTTCAGGCCGCGGGAATCGTTTTGCTCGGCAAGGCCAATATGGACGAATTCGCGATGGGTTCTTCGACGGAAAATTCGGCCTTGAAGGTCACCAGAAATCCCTGGAACCTGGACCACATCCCCGGGGGCTCCAGCGGGGGGTCGGCTGCCGCCGTAGCCGCCGGAGAATGCCTGGCCGCTATCGGGTCGGATACCGGCGGCTCCATCAGACAGCCTGCGTCGCACTGCGGGGTTGTGGGGATGAAACCCACTTACGGCCGCATATCCCGCTACGGTCTGGTGGCCTTTGCCTCTTCCCTGGATCAGATCGGGCCTTTGACCCAGGATGTGACCGATTGTGCCCTTTTGTTGAATACCCTTGGCGAATATGATCCCAAAGATTCCACCTCGGTCCCCCGGGAGGTGCCCGATTACACCAGGGTTCTGCAAAAGGATTTAAAGGGATTACGCCTGGGTATTCCCAGAGAATACTTTGTAGATGGGATGAATCCGGAAGTGGAACAGGCTGTCCGAAAGGCCATTTCCGTCTTTGAAGATCAGGGGGCCCATTGCCTGGAAATCTCTTTACCCCATACGGAATATGCCGTTGCCGTCTACTATATCATTGCCACGGCCGAAGCCAGTTCCAACCTGGCCCGCTATGACGGCGTTAAATACGGCTACCGGGACCCTGATGAGCGGACCTTGATGGAAATGTATCAACAGACCCGTTCCAGGGGATTCGGATCGGAGGTGATCCGGCGGATCATGTTGGGGACCTATGTCCTTTCTGCCGGCTACTACGACGCCTATTACCGAAAGGCCTCCCAGGTCCGGGCCTTGATCCACCAGGATTTTCAAAAGGCCTTCCAGAGCTGCGACTTAATCCTGACACCGGTGGCCCCGACTCCGGCCTTTCGCCTGGGAGAAAAATCTTCCGATCCCCTCGAGATGTATTTGACCGACATCTTCACCATCTCGGTCAATCTGGCGGGGATTCCGGGAATGTCCCTGCCCTGCGGTTTCAGCAGCCAGGGACTTCCCATTGGCTTGCAGATCCTCGGAAATCATTTTGATGAAGAAAAAATCCTGCAGGCCGGTTACGCTTTTGAACAAGCTACGGACCATCATTTACGCCGTCCGTCTTTGTGATTGTCTGTGAGTACTTTTATTTGACAGGATTAACAGGATTATCTGGGTAAATCCTGTTAATCCTGTCAAACCGGCCAGCTCCTGCCCAATATCGGGACGGCCGGGATGGTGGGACCGGTAAATTCCCTGGGCGGTTTCCCCAGTTATAATGCCACCAAAGGGGTCATGGACGGCTGGGAAAAAATCAGCGGTGAAACGATGACCCGGATCATCAAGGAACGGGGCGGAAACCCCACCCACATGGGTTGTGCCCAATGTATCGTCCACTGCTCTAATGTGTATGTGGATGATCAAGGGAAATTTGTGACCTCCTCTCTGGAATATGAGACTATCTGGTCCATGGGCGGTATGACCGGGATTAACGATCTGGATACCATCGCCCGTCTGGATTTTCTCTGCGATGACATCGGACTGGATACCATGAGCACCGGCGTGGCTCTGGCCGTGGCCATGGACGCGGGATATAAAAATTTTGGGACACCGGGGCGGCCATCCAGATGGTCGAGGAGATCGCCCAGGGCAGCCCATTGGGCCGGGTCCTGGGTAACGGCCCGGTGGCCGTAGGCCGGCACTTCAACCATCACCGGGTGCCGGCGGTCAAAGGCCAGAGTATAGCCGCCTATGATCCCAGGGCCATGCAGGGCAATGCCGTTACCTATGCCACCTCGCCCATGGGTGCAGATCACACCGCCGGAAATGTCGTCGGCCGATATCTGGCCGGCCTGCTCGATCCTTTGAAGACCGACGGTCAGGTCCAGGCCTCGAGAGAAGCCCAGATCGCCATGGCTTCAGTGGACTGTACCGGTCTTTGTCTTTTAGCCAGTTTCGCCTTAACCACCCCGGAAGGCGGCGAAGCCTTTCTCAAGGTTATGAATGCCAAATTGGGCACACAACTTGGGCCGGAGGCAATCGGACAGATGGGGGTCCGCGTCTTACAAGTGGAAAGGGAATTTAATCGCAAGGCGGGTTTCACCAGTAAAGATGACCGGCTTCCGGAATTTTTCTATAAGGAGCCCTTGCCGCCCCACAACACCGTGGTGATGATCACCGATGAGCAGATGGACAGTACGTTTGATTTTTAAAAGAAGGGGCCAAGGATTCGAGGGTTCAGCCGCTCGACTTCGTCGAGCTATAGAAAAGGGTCCCCTCCGGGGAACCGCAGGGTTTTAAATTCCAAGCCTTTCACTTGAATCCTTGGCCCATGGACCCCTTGAATCCTTTTTCATGCTTCGTGGTGACCCAATGGGTCATGAGGGTTTAGTTCGAAAATAGAATTCGAGTTCAATCATCAACTGTGCTATTTTCATGATTCGTGGTGCCACGCCACTATCGTGGCATGACGGTTTAATATGAAAATCTCCATTAAATTATTCGGCACCTTAAGCCAGCGTTTTCCAGATTACCGTACGGACCTGGGTCTTGTGGTAGAATTGCCCGAAGGGTCGAAGGTGGCAGACCTTTTGACCCTTCTGAACCTCCCCGAATCCCTTGAAAGTTCAGTGCTTATGAACGGCCGTTTTTTAACAAGAGAGACCGGCTTGACCGACGAATCTGTGATCCAAATTTTTCAGGCCCTGCACGGGGGATAACCTTCTTTTAGAATATAGGGTGGTTGGAATGAAACGGAACCCACCAATTTGGATTGCATGGCAGTTGGATATCGGTGGGTTGCACTTCGTTCCACCCACCCTACGGGAGCCAAGGTTATTAAAGTCTTGACTTATTAGAATTTTTGAATAATATGAATTAATAAAAAATTGAGTTCGTTTTAGGGTCTGGAGAGATATCTCTGGAGGAACCTATGATGGTCGGGCCGCCGTCAGAACAGTCGCTTTGACGGCGGTCCTTATTTAAGGAGGTTCCTATGAACGGGATATCGAGAAGAATAATCCTTACCACTTTGGTCTTATCGCTGGGGATTGCCCTGGTCTTTTTATCCGCTTTCCTCGTTCGCTTCCTGTCCAACCCCTGGGTGGTTCTGCTTTTAAGTCTGATAGGCTTTATGATAATCGGTCTGGTTATCAAGCATGCCGCTGCCAAATCTTTATAAAAACAATTGGGTTATGCCAGGTCCGCTCCCCGCTCCAAGAGTAGCTCTCTCAGCACAGAGCGATGACATTTGGTTTCCTCTTCGCAGTAGCACCCCAGGGACATATTGGTCTGATGAGAGAGGGCGGCCAAAAGATCCAGAATCTTCCCGGCTTTGCGGTGAACAAAACTCTCTTTTCAAACATCCAAAGGGCTACATGTAGAAAACACCTGATTTTTTCTTCCATTCTTCCTCAAACTGGTCGTCGAAATAGTTTTCCAGCTTTTCAAGAAGACGCTTCCAACCGGACTTGTATTCATACTGCAGCATATCCTCAAGAAAAGGAACGATTTCAGCCAACTTTTCTTTAGGCAAATAGGCTCGTGCCCCCAGATCATGGGACTTTTTTAGGGCCTCGGGGCTTAAAGCATGGGCCGTCAGCATGGCCACTTTGAATTTGCGGGAGACGGCGATTTCGAGGAGATCGAAGCCGCGTACACCCATGATATCTAAAATGACTATATCGTAATCCTTCGATTTGAGCAGTTCGGCCGCCCCTTCGTAACTGGTGGCCTTGTCCATCGTACAATCCGGGCAGCCCTGCAGGATCACCTCTTCAAGGGTCTCCAACACATCCGGCTCATCATCCACAGCAAGGATTTTTTTATTTTTCAGACCTGATTCTGTCATCTTTTTTCTCCTTTTTCACCATTTGGTCTCGGCATCCGCCTGGTCTAAAATTTCTCCCAGGGCATAGGCCGTATCCCCGATTAACTCAAGGCAGATTTGCCGCCGGCCTTCAGGGTTGCTATAAAATGCCTTGGTCTGCTCCTTATCGGACCAGTTCACCCGGGCGATGTCTGCACAATTGACCCCGCCGTAAGGTTTGGTCAGTTCCTCGAATTTTTTGTTCAGTTTCCAGCTTAAGCGCCACATCCGGGGATGTTCTTTTTCCTCCAGGTTGCCCCGGCTGTAGAGACTGGAGATAAAGGACACTCCGCCTAACAAAATCCCGCAGACCCGGCCGCTGCTGGCCACCCCGCCTCCCAAGGCCCCCATGGCCTTGATCAAGGCCTCGTTCCGGTCATTTACTTTTTCCTGGCCCACGGCCATGATGACCTGGCTTCAATGAAAACGATTTAAAAAAAGTTCTTTTGCTCTTTGACGCATTTCTTCTGGTGTCATCTGATCCCTCTTTTTTCTATAATTTTACTTACAATAATTTAATACTATCCTAACTATTCATTATATGGGATAAAAAAGCTATTTCTGTTTTCCGAAAGCACACGTATGGTCAACCTTTGAAATCCTTACCTTAATTTTTTTAGCTCCCGCAGAATCTACCATTTTTGGATTTCCCCGGTCTGTTTCTATCTGGTTCTTGGGCCTATTATCTCGCTTACACTTTTAACGATAAGTTTCAAGCCTCAACTGGTATTCTCCTTTTTTCCGGCTGGCGGTTCAATGGAAACCAACGCAGATCTCACTCAAGATCATATTTCTTTTTAAGTTTAGAAGGAATCGTCTTGGCTGAGGCAACCAAGTTTTTGACTTTAAGGAAGTCTTCTTCCGACATTCGTCCCAAATAGACGCCCGTATCGTCTATCATCATTCGTCTAATTTTGATCAAATCCTCCTCATAAAGCTGCGCGCAGTCCAAATAGGAATCGTGGTCGAGATATTCCCTTCCTTCGCAGGTAAGCGGCCATTGCCATAGTTGGAGATATGGACTGGAAGGCTTTTTGGTATTGATGTAGGTGAGAGCTATGGAGACCGATTCGTCTTTTATAGCGATGACAACACACCGTTTTATTTTTGGTGGTGTTGTATGAGGGCTATGGATTCTCAGGACGGCTCCGGGTCTGAGATGGTCTTGACAAAATTTCTTTCGGTATTCCTCTGGGAAACGTTCTCCGAGAGGGGACGTCATTTGGACAGGAATTGCTGATTTTCGGCTACGTTTTCAATATAGGAGACCATGTCCACATCGACTCCCTCTGTCTTGGCCATGGCCATAAAGGAAATTCTGTTATTTTCGCTTGCCCGATTATAAGCCCAATCGTGGGACTTATCTCTTAATTGCCCAAAAGTAAGATCCTGGTTTTCCTGCAATGACTCGTTAATACACTCAATATCCGACTCGGAAAACTCAGCCATGTCGGGGGCTTTTTTAGGGTGAACGATAAAACCCTTTACCTCGAAACTATCACTGAACTTGTCGGCGCTGCAGAAAGGGGACTCCCCTTTGATCGCCTTCATAAGGTCATAAGTCTTGGAAGGTACAGGGCCGTCTTTCATGGCAACAAAATGGTCGCCCAGGATCGGTCTTCCATATCGTGCCAAGTGTTTCCTGTCGGCAAAGTACAGAATTTTTGAAATGCGGTGCATATCAGGTTTTGCTTCTTTGCAAACCTGATGTCGTTCGATTAGTTTTTGAGAGATATAAAGAATCGCCGATAAGGCCTTTTTCTCATCAAACCGGAATGTTACCATGATTTTCCCCTGATTGGGTTGCCTTTTGGATAATAGTAGCATGGTAATAAACCAAGTCAAGAAAATTTATCAAAATAGAGGAAGCGGCTTGGTAAAGGTTTTGTCCATCTTTGAAGGCAACGGCTCGTTTGATGAGCGGCTCGGCGGGCACTGGTGTCCCTCCTAAAAAAATAACTCCGCCCGGGCCTTGCGGCGTGTCGGACAGGGAGCAAATCTTGGTATAAAATAAAATCACGATTATATTTGTCAATCCTCATTGAAATTCCCTGGGATTGAAATCTCCTCTATTGAGCAGGGCAGCTCCGCCTTCGTTGGTCTGGGTTAGTACATACAGGCCGGCCTTTTCCGCATAACGCCCCACTTCATCCTTAACAACCAGAGCCCCTATGCCGCCTTCCAATTTAAGGTCCCGATACTCGGGAAATAGCTCTTTAAACTGAGGAAGTCTCTCTTCCACAAATCGATCGACCATCCGTTTCTCAAGCTTATTTTTGACCTCGACGACCAAAATCCGGCCCCCATTTATGGCGACTATATCGAACTCGGCAATACCTTTCCTTTTTACATTTCTACGAATTCTCTTAAAAATTATATTTCGCTTTTTGAATAATTCGGAAAGATTCCGGTAAAAAAGTTCCTCGGCTACCTCTCCCTGAACCAATCCCAAATTACCCATTTGTATCCCAATCCGTTCTAATTTGATATCGGTTTTCCGAAGTTGCTCATCCGTTTTC
>CAZVHO010000108.1:6706-17732 GCA_964627515.1 uncultured Thermodesulfobacteriota bacterium
GTTTTCCGAAGTTGTTCATCGGTTCTCCGAAGTTGCTCATCCGTTTTTTTCTGGGAATTTTTCAGTTCTTGAATTTGGGAATCGGTTTTTTTCTGGGAATTTTTTAACTCGACAATTCCTTTGAATAATGATTCTATCCCTTTTTCAATTCGGTCTAATCGGCTTTCCATACTGGGCCACCTTTGGGTTTATGAAAACTTACTGACTATATTAATAAAATTAAAAAAAGAGGGCAAGGATGTCAAGAAAAAATATTTTCCCCTTGCAGTATAGCTCCTCGGATTCAGAACCATTGGGCTTTTTTACCGCCAGTGTTGGCCGTACTTTACGAGCGGTTGCGCTCATAAATAATCCTTAATCCCTCCAGGGTCAGGTAACTGTCCACCTCTTCGATGGTCTTGGATTCAGCGGCAATCAAAGGGGCCAGTCCGCCGGTGGCGATAACCTTCGGTTTTTTAGGAACCGTATCCATAATGCGCTGCACCAGCCCGTCCACCAGACCGGTATATCCATAGATAATCCCCACGTTCATACTGCTGATGGTGTCCTTGGCCAGGACGGTCTTGGGTTTGGAAAAGATTTCCACCCGGGGGAGCTTGGAGGCCTTTTGAAAGAGAGCCTCACAGGAGATGAGGATACCCGGGGCAATGGCCCCGCCCATATATTCCCCTTTCTCAGAAACATAATCAAAGGTGGTGGCCGTCCCGAAATCCACCACGATCAGATTGGTCCGGTATTTTTCATAAGCCGCTACGGCATTGACGATACGATCAGCCCCCACTTCTTTAGGGTTATCATAAAAAATCGGCATCCCGGTCTTGATTCCCGGCCCGACAAAAAAAGGACGGAAATTAAAATAGCGTTTCCCGAATTCCTCCAGGGTATAGAGCATGGGCGGGACCACGCAAGAGATAATCATCTGGCCCACCTGCTCCAATCCTAATGCACGGGAAGCAAAGAGGTTCCGGATGAAGATCCCCAATTCATCCAGGGTGGCGTCTTTTTCCGTTCGGATACGCCAATCACATAGCCGGACAGGACCATCATAGACCCCTAAAACAATATTGGTGTTTCCCACATCCATAACCAACAGCAGATCTTTTAATTTTTTAGGCATTGAATTCCCTTTCAATCATCCGGGCCGTTTCTTCGGCTAATACTTGAATCTCTTTTTCATCCTCCCCTTCTATCATGACCCGGACCAAAGGTTCCGTCCCGGAAAAACGGACCAGCAGACGACCTTTTTGGCCCAGTTTTTTCTCCACCTTCCTGATTTGCTGGGTGACCGCCGGAAAATCCTCCAGCCGCTTCCGTTCCTTGATCCGGACATTGACCAGTTGTTGAGGATATCGTTCCATGACGTCCGATAAGTCGGAAAGGCTCTTCCCCTCCTTTTGCATGATGGCCAGGAGCTGCAAGGCACTTAAAATCCCGTCCCCTGTGGGGTTGTGGTCCAGGAATACCAGATGACCGGATTGCTCCCCCCCGAAGTTACAACCTCTCTTGACCATTTCCTCCACCACATAACGGTCTCCCACCTGGGTCCGGATCATCCGGATCCCTTTCTCCTGCATGGCTACTTCCAGGCCCATGTTGCTCATCACCGTGGTGACCAGCGTATTCTTTTTTAATCGTCGCTCTTGGGACATCCGGGTGGCACAGATGGCCATAACCTGGTCGCCATCGATGATCTCTCCGTTTTCGTCTACAAAAACGACCCGGTCGCCGTCCCCATCAAAACTGATGCCGATGTCGGCCTTCTTTTTCCGGACCATGGCGCTGACCAGCCTGGGATAAAGGGCCCCACAATTTTTATTGATATTTTCCCCGTTGGGTTTGGCTCCTAAAAGGGTTACCTGGGCGCCCAACTCTTCGAACACCGTCGGGGCCACTTTATAAGTCGCCCCATTGGCGCAGTCCAGAACAATATGCAATCCATCGAGGGTCAATTCCTGAGGGAAGGTGTTTTTTAAAAATACGATGTACCGGCCGATGGCATCGTCAATACGGAAAGCCTTCCCGACCTTGTTGGCCGTGACCATCGAGGAAGAGAGGGCCTCGGAAAACATCAGGGATTCGATCTTTTCCTCCACCGGATCCGGCAGCTTAAAGCCGTTGCGGGAAAAGACCTTGATCCCGTTGTCCTGGTAGGCGTTGTGTGAGGCCGAGATGACGATACCGGCGTCGGCCCGCATACTGACCGTCAAAAAAGCAATGCCCGGAGTAGGCAGGGGCCCGACCAGAAGGACATCCCCTCCCATGGAGCAAATCCCGGCGGTGATGGCCGTTTCAATCATATACCCGGATAGCCGGGTATCTTTTCCGACCACGATCTTATGACGCCGGGTCTTATCTTTAAAAATATAGGCACAACCCTTCCCTAATTGAAGGGCCACCTCTACGGTCATAGGGTAAACATTGGCCACCCCCCGGATACCGTCAGTGCCAAATAGTTTCCGCATAACTTCTCCTTTTAATGATTACGATTTTTTTTTACGTTCACTTGAACTTCCAGAGGGACATCCTTGACCAGATAAATTTGCAGATTGCGAAAATCCAGATAGGCCCGCTGTTTCAAATCCACTTTCAGCCCCTGAATTTCTATGGGCTTGGTATATAGATGATCCAGGCCTTCCACCACCCTCTCAGGACCGGCGATCTCAACCAGGTTGTTGTTGACCTGGATGGATTCGATTTCATATCCCGGTGCCGGTTTGCCGATAATACGGGGCTTGACCTCGATTTTCCTGGCCAATAATTTCTCAAGGATCACCACCACCTGGGTCGGATTGATCCGGGTGATCTTGACCCCTCGAGGCAAAGGGATCCCTTCGGAAGATATGGAAAAGGAAACGGTTCCCGCTTTGGTGTTGGAAAGATCCAGGCTTTTGCTTAAATTTTCCGTGGCCAGGGAGCGGATCAGACTCCTGGGCCCGTTGATCCGGATCTCGATCCCGTGGGTCACATTATTGACCACAATCAGATCCCTGGGGATGTTGATCAGTTCCAGGGGAACGGACAGTCCTACCTCGGCCCGTTCCTCTCCGACCACGAAATACCAGATGATGACGGCCAGAAGGACTGCTAAGATCTTATAAGGCAGGTTTTTCATGGCCGTTTTGCCTTTGAGGACCCTGTTTTTCTCGGCCCGAACAACCAGAAGGCCCGCCGGCCCTTTTCCTGGGCAAACAGGGTCTGTAAGACCCTCTTCAAGGTGGTTGAATCCAGACCGCGAGTAAACCGGCCGTTGATGGCCACTGAAATACGGCCTGTTTCTTCTGATACGACCACGATCGCCGAATCGGCCTCATCGGTCAATCCGAGGGCCGCCCGGTGACGGGACCCAAAACTCTTACTCACCTTGGTATTCCTGGTCAGGGGGAGATAACAACCGGCGGCAGTGACCTTGCTGTTCTGGATGATCACCGCCCCGTCATGAATAGGCGATTGGGTGTGGAATATGCTGACCAAAAGTTCCCAGCTTACCCGGGCATCTATCAGGGTTCCGGTCCGGACATAGTCGTTCAAACCGGTCTGGCGTTCCATAACGATCAAGGCCCCGGTCAGATGGCTGGAAAGATAGACTGCGGCCTTGATGATCTCTTCAATGGTCTGAAGGGTCTCGGCAGGGGTTCTGACAAAAGGACTACGGCCTACCTGGGCCAGGACCCGCCGGATCTCGGTTTTGAAAAGGATGATAATGACCAGAATGACGGAACTTAAGAAACTGTTCAAGATCCAATGCAGGGTAAGCAATTCCACCTTTCTGGCGATCAAAAAGGCCAGAAAGATAACAGCCAGACCGATCAGGATCTGAACGGCCCGGGTCCCTTTGATCAAAAGAAAGATCTGGTAGATAATAAAGGCCACTACCAGGATGTCCACCACATCCTGCCATCGGATGTTAAAAAAAATAAGCCAGAAGTTGTTCATTCCTCGGCGGCCTCACCTAAGGCATCGGCCACGGCCAGGACTTGTTTGGCAGCGACGGCATTATGGACCCGAACTATATGAGCCCCCTTCCAGACCCCTATGGCCAGGGTGGCGGCCGTGCCCCAATCCCGATTCAAGGGTTCCTGATTGGTTAATCGGCCGATAAAGGATTTTCGGGAAGTCCCCAGGACGATAGGGCAATCCAGGCTTTGGAAATAATCCAATCGCTTTATCAATGTCAGATTGTGGTCAAAGGTTTTTCCAAAACCGATTCCCGGGTCGATCAAAATATGCTCCCGGGGGATACCCTGGCGCTGGGCCAGGGCTAATCGTTCGACAAAAAACTGGTGAATGTCTTCCAGGAGGAAATCATAGGTCGGCTGGACCTGCATATTCCGGGGGGTTCCCTTGATGTGCATTAGAATAACCGGAACCCGGTATCGGGCGACTATTTCCGCCAGCTTGGGGTCAAAACAGAGGGCGCTGATATCATTAACCAAAGCGGCCCCGGCATCCAAGGCGGCTCTGGCCACTTCGGCTTTATAGGTATCCACCGAAATGGGTATGGAGATCCTCTTGCACAAGGTCCGGATCACCGGAACGATCCGGTCGATCTCTTCGTCAACGGAAATAGAATCGGAAAAAGGCCTGGTCGATTCCCCCCCGATATCCAGGAGATCGGCCCCTTGGGCCGCCAGGGCCTCTCCCTGAGCAATGGCCTGCTCCCTTTGAAAAAACAACCCACCGTCGGAAAAAGAATCGGGAGTCACATTCAGGATCCCCATGATGCGGGTTTCCTTTCCCAGGGAAAGGTGGAATCGGTCCCATTTCAATTCATAGTTATTTCGAAGAACCATAGACTCCGAGTCAATCTTCTTTGGTTAGAAATGATGCCTGTTTCATAATATAAGTTGCAAGATGCAGGATACAAGATGCAAGATAACACATAGAATAACCGTTGTTTTTCAACCTGCATCTTGCATCTTATATCGGAGCAGTTTTATTGGTGTCTTCCGAGGCTGGAGTTTCCTTGATTATGGCATCAATCGCCTCCCCATCCAGGGTCTCCTTCTCCAGGAGAGATCGGGCCAGACGTTTCAGGGTCTCAAGATTCTCCCTTAACAGGGTCTGGGCCTGGCTGTAAGCCTCCAGGACCAATCGTTTGACTTCCTGATCGATCTTCCGGGCCGTTTCTTCGCTATAATCCCTATGCTGGGCGATCTCTCTTCCCAGGAAGATCTGTTCCTCCTTCTTTCCGAAGGTTAGAGGACCCAGTTCATCGCTCATCCCCCATTCGCAGACCATCTTTCGGGCCAGCTCGGTGACCCGTTCCAGATCATTCCCGGCGCCGGTGGTCATTTGTTCCAGGACCAGTTCCTCCGCCGCCCGGCCCCCCAGGAAAATGACCAGATTATTAAGCAGGAAATTCTTCGGATAGGTGTGCTTCTCATCGATAGGCAGTTGCTGGGTCAATCCCAAGGCCCGACCTCTGGGAATAATCGTCACCTTGTGGATCGGATCGGTCCCCGGAAGCAACCGGGCCACCAGGGTATGGCCGGCCTCATGATAAGCGGTATTCTTACGCTCCTCTTCGCTGATAATCATGCTTTTACGTTCCGTACCCATCATGACCTTATCCTTGGCTGTTTCAAAGTCGGCCATGTCCACTAAATCCCGACCCAGCCGGGCGGCCAGCAGGGCGGCCTCATTGACCAGGTTTTCCAGATCGGCACCGGAAAAACCGGGGGTCCCTCTGGCCAGGATATTTAAATTCACCCCTTCGGCCAAAGGGGTCTTCCGGGTATGAACCTTAAGAATTTCTTCACGGCCTTTGACATCAGGAATAGGGACCACCACCTGTCGGTCGAAACGCCCGGAGCGCAACAGGGCCGGGTCCAGAACATCCGGTCGGTTGGTGGCTGAAATCAGGATTACCCCTTCACTGGATTCAAAGCCGTCCATTTCCACCAGCAACTGGTTTAAAGTCTGTTCCCGTTCATCATGGCCCCCTCCCAGGCCGGCCCCCCGGTGGCGGCCCACGGCATCGATCTCGTCAATAAAGATAATACAAGGGGCGTTTCGCTTTCCCTGAATAAAAAGGTCCCGGACCCGGGAAGCCCCAACCCCCACAAACATCTCCACAAAATCCGAACCACTGATGCTGAAAAAAGGTACCCCGGCTTCTCCGGCAATAGCCTTGGCCAGCAAAGTCTTCCCTGTTCCCGGGGATCCCATTAAAAGCACTCCTTTAGGGATTCGCCCCCCCAGGCGGGTAAATTTCTTCGGATCTTTTAAAAATTCAATAATCTCCCGGAGTTCTTCCTTGGCCTCTTCGATGCCGGCCACGTCACTGAAGGTAACCTTTGGCCCCTGGTCCGATTGGAGCCTGGCCCGGCTCTTACCAAAAGCCATGGCCTTACCTCCGCCGGTCTGCATCTGGCGCATAAAAAAGATCCAGACCCCGATTAAAAGGAGCATGGGGAACCAGGAGATCAGGATGGTCATATACCAGGGAGAATCATCCATTGGTTTGGCCGTTATCCGGACGTTATTGGTCCTTAAGGACTTTATCAAATCCGCATCCCTGGGGGTAAAAGTCCTGAATTTCTTCCCTCCCACCAAAAAACCCTGGATATCGTCTCCCTGGATCGTCACACTCATGACCTCGCCTTTTTCCACCATGGCCATGAATTCAGTATAGCTCAAAGGTTCTTTGTCCACCTGGGGCTTGTTAAATAGATTAAAAAGGACGATCATGACAAGGCTGATGACCACCCACAAGGCTAAATTTTTATAAAAAGGGTTCAATGCTTTACTCCTAATCGGCCGTACTTTTTCTGATGGTTCCCGGCCATGAAGGTCCGGGAAGCCATTGAAGTTATCTGTTGCAAACTACCACAAAACACTTAGAAATTCAAAGCTATTTTACAGACCCTTTTCCTTCCGGTAGACTATCTCCAGGACAAGGGTGGTATGGTGATCCTGGCAAAAGGGCTGTCCGATTTCCATTCCCCCTATCCAGACGATTTCTCCTCCGGAAAGGACCAGGGGGATGCGGTCCCGCAAGGCCCGGGGAACCTTCCGGTCGATAAAAAACCGGCTGACCTTCTTGGAACCCTCCATGCCCAGAGGACGGAAACGATCTCCGGGTCGTAAATTTCTAATCACCAAAGGCCAGGACAGTTTATTGAAATCGACCCTGACCCGATTTTTAAGGCCCGGCAACTTAAACGCATTGGAACCGGCCTTGACCTTCTTAAAAGCTACCCATTCGCCCGTCTCCTGAATAAAGACGTCCAAGGGCTTTTCAATCTCATAGAAAAAGGGAACCATCGGCTTTGGATCGGAATCAGTCCGGAGGATTTTTATGTCTTTCCGGTTCCACTTTGCCGAAAAGCCATTGGGCAAAGGGATAGTGCCCTGTGGCCGGTTGCCTTGCGCGGCCTTTAAAATGGAGAGGATGTGGACGGCCCGGAAATGGCGTAAGTGTCCCAAGGTCGCAGAAACGGCCTTCTGAATGAGGCGGGAAGATAGAGCCTGGGGTAACTCGGCCAGTTGATGCCGACTAAGGGTTGCCGTCGCGCCGGAACAAGAAAGAACGGCCGGTTCCATTTGATCGACCTTCTCCTTAAGGTATTCTTCATCCTTTTGCAGCAGCCGAGCGGTCTGATTTAACTGGGCCACAATATTGGGGGAATATTTTCCCAGTTCAGGCAGCAGATGATGCCGCACCCGGGCCCTGAGATAGCGAAAATCCCGATTGGAAAGATCTTCTTTGTAGGGGATTTCTTTAATGGCCAGATAATCCAGGATCTCTTGACGATAGGTCCTGATCAAAGGACGGATAACCTGACCCCGTTTGGCGGGGATCCCGGCCAGTCCTCCCAGGCCGGCGCCCCGGACCAGGCCGATCAGGACTTCTTCAGCCTGATCATTGGCCGTATGGGCCAGGGCCACCCGGTCGATATTCTTTTTTTTTACAAAGTCTTCGGAGGCCTGGTATCTTAATTCCCGGGCCGCCTCTTGAAGCGACCGCCCGCTTTTCCTTTGGTATTCCCTGACGGGCAGTTTACGGCTGAAAAAAATACAACTCCACTTTTCAGCCCAGCTCCGGACAAAAGCCTCTTCTTCATCAGCCGCGGCCCTCAGGCCATGATGGCAATAAAGGACCGTCAGGTCCAGATTCCATTTGGGGCGTAATTCGGAGAGCAGGGAAAGGAGGGCCATGGAATCCGGGCCGCCGGAAACACCGATTAGAATCCTGGCCCCTTTATCAAACAAGGCAGCCTCTTGGTTGAACGATTCAACGATCCGCCGAAGGTTTTGTTTTTTCTTTCTTTTAATTTGTTCCATTATGAGGAATGAGGATGAATTTATAGCCAAAACTATCTAAAATCGGGTCCTTAAACCGGTCCTCCAGGATTAGTGGATATACTCAATTTTTTAACTTAATATCTCTCGAATTTTATTGGTCAAATCATTTGGAGTAAAGGGTTTCTGGATGAAATTCTTTCCTGAATATAAGATTCCGTACTGGGGAAAGAGATTATCCGAATAACCGGACATAAAGAGCACCTTCATCTCTGGCCGCAAGGCCAGTACCCTCCTGGACAATTCCGGGCCGTTCATACCCGGCATAACCACATCCGTGGTGAGCAGGTCAATCCGGCCCTCGTAATCCCGGCACAACCGAACGGCTTCCTCACCATTTTGGGCCTCCAAAACCAAATGGCCGCTCATAGTCAGGATCTTTCGAACCAGATCCCGGACCAGGCTATCGTCCTCCACAACCAGGATGACTCCCGATTCTGCCGGAGGGAGAAGAGAAGAATCTTGTCTGTCTGCCGGCCCTTGAGCCTGATCAATCCTGGGGAAAAAAATCTTAAAGGTTGAACCCTGTCCGGGAATGCTTTCAGCCAGAATATAGCCGCCACTTTGCTTTACAATCCCATAGACCGTAGACAGACCCAGCCCGGTTCCCCGGCCAAGCTCCTTGGTCGTAAAAAAGGGCTCAAAGATATGGGGCAGGACATCGGGTTCCATTCCGCATCCGGTATCCCTTACCGTCAGCATTACGGAAAACCCCGAAGTTGACCCTGGATGCTGGCGGACAAAGGTTTGGTCCAGATAGATATTGGCGGTCTCGATAACCAGTTTTCCCCCCTGGGTCATAGCATCCCGGGCATTGACGGCCAGATTCATGATTACTTGCTCCACCTGTCCCCAATCGGATTTTATCTGGCCCAGATCGGGAGCTAAAACCGTAACCAGTTCAATGTCTTCTCCGATGATGCGCAGGAGCATATTTTTCAGGTTGTTCACCAGGGTGTTAAGGTTCAGAGGCACTTGCTTAAGAATCTGCTTGCGACTAAAGGCCAACAACTGTTGGGTCAGGGCCGCGGCCCGTTGACCGGCCTTCCGGATCTCTTCAATCTCGTTATACATCGGTTCGCGAGGTTTTAGATTGAGAAGCAATAAATCACTGTACCCCAGGATAGCGGTCAGGATATTGTTAAAATCATGAGCGATGCCCCCGGCCAATCGGCCGATGGCCTCCATTTTCTGGGACTGACGAAGTTGTTCTTCCAGATGTCGGTGCCGGGTGATATCGTGGTTTACGGAGATCAGGCAAACCTCTTCCCCCAGGATAATTTTTTCGGCCGATCGTTGAACCGTAAGAACCTCTCCGGTTTTGGTGCGAAATCCGACTTCCAGGTCGCTGACCGATCCCGATTCAATAAGGCTCCGAACCATAATCCGACGTTCTTCCGGATCGACCCAGATGTCCATCTCGACAGAGGTGTGGCCGATGACCTCCTCCCTGGTATAACCGGTGATCTTTGAAAAGGCGTCATTAACCTCGATATAGCGCCCGTCTTCCAGCCGGCTGATGGAGATCCAGTTGGGACTGGCCCGGAAAGCCTTGGAGAATTTCTCCTCAGACCGGCGCCTGGCTTCCTCCATCTTTTTACGATCGGTAATATCCCTGAATATACCCAACAGGTAAGATCTTTCATTTAAAAAGACCAACGAAGAAGCAACATCCGCATACAACACCCTTCCGTCTTTCCTTTTTAACGGAATATCTTTGGCTACCTCAATCTCTCCCCTGGCCTGGTTTTCGAAATAGTCTATCACTATGGGCAGCCTTTCCGGGGGATGGATATCCCTGACGCCAATATGGGTGATCTCTTCTGCATTGTAGCCTAACATGCGACAAATACTCTTATTACCCATATAGAACATTTTGGTTTCAATGTCGGCCAGCAACATTCCATCCACGGCTGAATCAAAAATAAACCTGAATTTTTCTTCCGATTCTCGAAGGGACTTCTCGGCCTGCTTGCGCTCGCTGATATCCATGGCAATGTGGATAATCTTTTGCAATCGGCCTTCTTCATCGAGAACCGGGGTGCAGGAAACCAGGAAGGTGCCATTCAAGGCCTCGATTTCCATTTCAATGGTTTCCAACCGACCGGAAAGCAGCATTTTCTTCAAAGGACAGCCTTCGGGATGCACATCAGAACCATGGAAAACCTGATAACATTTCCTCTCCAGAAGTTCTTCTTCCGATCCGCCGACAGCCATTAAAGCGGCCCGGTTGGCCTTCAGGATATTATGCCCTGCATCCAGGATCAAGGCCGGGTGTCCGATGGCCTGAAAGATCTCTTCCCATTCCTTCTGCTTTTGACGGAGTTCTTCTTCGGCTTTTTTTTGTAACGCCTTTACCTGTTCTGCCAATTCTTCATAAGTCGGTTTCTCCAATATCACGGAACCTCCTCCTCAGCCTTCTCTTTTGAGCAAATAAAAAAGGCCCACATCTATTTTTAGTTTAGAAAAAGATATGGGCCAAGACGAATTCTTTAAGATTTCCTCCCGGGCCTTAAATAGTTGTTTTTTTCAAAGATTTAAAAAGGGCTATACGATTTTTATTTAATATTACCAAATTCCGAGGGATTGTCAAATTTATCCTATTTTATCTCCATTATATCCGGTACTAATAAAATCTCTTGACAATTTCTGTTTCTCCCCTAAAATTTCAGGGTTCAGGGTTCAGGGTTCAGGGTTCAGGGTTCAGGGTTCAGGGTTCAGG
>CAZVHO010000109.1:0-1951 GCA_964627515.1 uncultured Thermodesulfobacteriota bacterium
ACCCCCGCCCCCAGGGCCTCGGCCTCCACTCCCATATCAAAAGGGACCACGGCACTTTCAAAACCGAAAAGCTGCGACGTGGAAGCGGCTATCTGGGCCATCTTTTCCGCATCGAGATGCAGTTCGGCGAAATTCCATTGGGTCGGTTTCAGACCATGGACCGTGATATTCCCCATCCCGCTAAAGAAGGGCAGACGATCGACTTTTTCCTTTTTAAAGACCTTCAGGACCCTCTCTCTGGAATTCATTTCGGTTCCCATAGCAGTTATTCCTCCTTTGTTGACTATCAACGGTCAATACTTAGTGCTTATTGAAATAGTATTTCCCTATTAAACCCTCACGAGGCATCAAATAGGATTCAAGGATTCAAGGGGTCAAGGATTCAAGTGAAAGGCGTTGAATTAAAACCTTTGAATCAGGAATCCTCGAACCCTATTTTCATACTAAAACTCATGCCCGTTTGCGGTAGGCGTCACGAAGCATGAACATTGATTTCGCCGAACGCCGAACGCTAAACGACGAACGGTTTTCCCCCCTCATTTCTTCGGCGGAAGAAATTCCTGAAGGTTGGGGAAGGCATCTTTCATGTGCGGGATCCACATGGAATGGGCGAACATCTTTTCGAATTTCGGCGAAAGGGTCAATTCGATGTATTCCACCTTCCGGGCATAGTTATCGGCCTCCAGACGTTTGTCCACATTGAGCAAGGCCATCCGGGCCCCGTCACCGGCGGCATTGCCTACGGAATAGACATTCTTGGGGTCACAATCCGGGAACATACCCAGTACGGCCGCCGAAAGCTTGTCGATGTAACTTCCGAAGGCCCCGGCTAAAATGACCTTGTCCACCTTATCGATACCCAGGGTTTCCATGAGGATCCTGCTACCTGCGTACATGGCCGCCTTGCCTAACTGGATGGCCCGAATGTCGTCCTGACAGACGACCACATCCTGGCCGATGGAGGTCTCATGGGCCCAGGCGATGACATATTCATATTGATCCACTGAATATCGTAAGCGGGGATGTTCCAAATTTTTATTAAACTTTCCGGATTTATCGATAACCCCGGCCAGAAAGAGCTGGGGCAGGGCGTCGATGATCCCCGATCCGCAAATGCCCTTGGCCTTGATCTCCTCCGGCTTCATTTCGGTATTCCAGCGAGATTCATCGATGACCTTAAAACGCACTTCCCTGGTTTCTTTGTCGATGGCTATCTTTTCAATGGCCCCCGGTGCGGCCCGCATGCCGAAACGCAGTTGGGCCCCCTCAAAGGCCGGTCCGGTGGCGCAGGAAGCGGATATCAAGCGGTCCTTATTGCCCAGGATGATTTCTCCATTGGTGCCGATATCGATAATCAGCTCCAGAGAGTCCTGATTATAAGGGGCTTCGGCGATCAACACGCCCACATTATCGGCGCCCACAAAACCGGCCTCAATAGGCAGGCAGTGGATATAGGCGCCGGGGGCGATCTTGATCCCCCAGCCATGGGCCTCTTTTTCTTCAGAGGCCTCCTTCTGGGCAAAAACGGCACAATGAAGGCAACGCATCGCTTCCGGAATCACCAGGGATTCTTCAAAGCCCATCTCTACCTCGTCAAAACCCTGGCGCTTCTCCAGGGCTAATACGGGAGCCATCTGTCGGACTTCTTTCCTGACCCCTTCTTTGGGGATTTCTTCTACGGCTTTAAGCGGTTTAGGCCGGTCTTCCTTCATATCCTTGCCGGCTAAATAGAGCTCAATGGAAATGGCCGCTTCCTTCCCGGCCCGAACGGCTTTGATGACATTGGCCGGTCCGCTGGCCCCGTCTCCCCCGGCAAAGACGCCCGGGACACTGGTCTCAAAGGTATTTTCATCCACCTGAATGACGCCCGAAGGGGTGCGGACCAAATCCGGAAAGAGGCCTTCTTCGGCCCTTTGTCCTATGGCCACAATGACGGTTTCCACGGCAATGG
>CAZVHO010000109.1:2051-7180 GCA_964627515.1 uncultured Thermodesulfobacteriota bacterium
CAGATCAGATGCACTTCCTGTGCCCCCAACCGTTTGGCCAGCCGGGCCGCATCAACGGCCACGCTGCCGCCTCCGACCACGGCCACTTTTCCATTCAATGCGACCTTGGCCCCTGAATTGACTTCCCGGAGGAGGTCAAGGGCCACCATAACCCCCGGGCTTTCCTCACCGGGGACGTTTAACTTCTGACTCTTCCAGGTCCCGGTGGCCAGAAAGACGGCCATATAATCCTGATCGAAGACCTCCTTCAGGGTTTTTATCGGGGTATTGGTCTTGATCTCTACGCCTAATTCTTCAATAGTGCGGATTTCATCATCTAAAATACATTTGGGCAACCGGTACTCCGGAATGCCGTAGCGCATCATCCCCCCGGCCCGGGCCTGGGCTTCAAAGACCGTTACCGGATGGCCCCGATTGATCAGGTCATAGGCACAGGCCAGACCGGCCGGTCCTGAACCGACCACGGCGATGGGGGCCTTTTTTTTCAATTCCACCGGCGTGGCCTTTTCCCTTCCCGAAGACAGTTCAAAATCAGCCAGGAAGCGATGGGCCGCCCGAATGGAGATGGGCTCATCCACCTTGCCCCTTTCACAAATCTGTTCACAGGGATGGGTGCAGACCCGTCCGCAGACACCGGAAAAGGGATAAGACAGGCGGACCAATTCCAGGGCGTCCTTAAATTTGCGTTGGGCGATGAGATATAAAAAATCATCCACATTGACCCCGGCCGGACATTCCACCCGGCAGGGGGCATACTTTCCTTTCTCTTCCCGCTCTTTTTCCTGGGGGATCTTGAAGCCGAAATCACGGGCTTTGACGTCCAGGGAATGATGCAAACTGGGGGGAAAAGGAGAACGACCGATATAACGGGGATTGATGTTCAGATAAATGTGATGCATGCAGGTATTGCCCACCAGGGACATATCCAGGATATCCTGGCGTTTGATACCGGCGCTTTCGGCCACCTCGGCGACGATATTGTTCAGGCCGTCGATAATGGCCTGGTTTAAGATCTCCAGGCCTTCCGGATTAGTCATGGTGTAACTGATCCGGGACATGACGTCTTCCCCGTAGACGATCTGGGGATTCATCATGGAGGAGGTGGCCACTACGGTACCGTCGCTCAGGTCACATAAATAACCGGCCACCGTGGAGGTACCCACATCGACCGCCAGGCCGTAACCTTTTTCATTAAACCCCGGCTCTACCCGGATGACCTCCTTACCGTGCCAGATTGAAACGGTAATCTTCCACTCCCCTTGACGGACCAGGTCCTGCAAAAACATGAGGACTTCATAATCAATGGTCAGGCCCTTAAGCCCGTATTGGGCCTCCAGGGCCGCGGTCAGCCGTTCCCAGTCACCGACATTATCCTCCAGGGTGGCCTTGATCAACTCGATGGTATATTTTTTTACCGCCGGGTTGACGGCAATAGGCCTCGTAGTAGGGGCCTTGCGGACCACCTGCTTGCCCATCCGGCTTTCTTCCGGGACGAAAATAACCACGTCGGCCAGGATCTGGGCCTGGCAGGCCAGGCGATAACCTTCATCCACCTGGCGTAAATTAAAAAATTTTCTTTCCGAGGGCCCCATGGCCGAGAGGCTCTCCCGGCCGGAACGGACCCCGTACTTTTCGAATTCCCCTTCTTCAATGCGGACCTTGCAGGTCCCGCAAATAGCCTGTTCTCCGCAGACCCCCTCGATATCCACGCCCAGGGCCACGGAGGCCTGTTTAAGGGTCTTTCCTCTATCGACATACCCTCGACATCCTGAGGGCTGAAAAATGACCAGGCATTTTTCATTTTCACCACTCGCCATAAAGACTGCTCCTTCCTATTTGGCTTGTTCCTCGGTCCTCAACATCTTGATCAATTTGATGGCTTCATCAACGGCCGTCCCTGCATCCCGGGCGTACCCGTCGGCGCCGTATTTTTCCACGGTTTCAGGCGTAATCGGGGCCCCGCCCAACATAACCCGAACCTTGGGATTTTTCTCTTTCAGCTTTTTGACGATTTCCGGCATGCTGATCATACTGGTGGTCATCAAGGCCGAAAGACCGACGATATCCGAATCGGTCCGAAGCTGTTCTTCCACGAATTTTTCCAAAGGAACATCCTTTCCCAGATCGTAGACGTTCCAGCCGGCCACATCGAACATCATCTTGATCAGATTCTTGCCGATATCATGGACATCGCCTTCCACCACGCCCAGGACGATGGAGCCCTTGGCCTCGCTCGTTCTTCCCGAGGCGATAATGGCCGGTTTGAGCAGTTTCAGTCCGGCGTAAAGGGCATCGGCGCACAAAAGCAGCTCCGAAACAAAGTATTCTTTTTTATTATAAAGGTCTCCGACCCGGATCATGCCTTCGGCCAGACCTTCCATGGTGGCCCGAAAAGGATCCACCCCTTCATCAATGGCGGCCTGGGCCAATTCTCCGGTCTTGTCCTCGTCAAATTCAATTACCGCCTCCTGAAGACCATTCAAGATCTCCTGGGTTCTTTCTTCTGAAACCATGCCTGTTCCTCCTTCAATGAGTTATAAAAGTTCGAAAATACCGTTCGTCGTTTAGCGTTCGGCGTTCGGTGAAATAAATTTTCATATCCCTTAGCTTTTTGAAAAAACATCGATATCCTCTCCGTCATTCCCGTGAAAACGGGAATCCATGTGTTGTGCCGAGACGAAAAGAACCTGGATTCCCGTTTTCACGGGAATGACGTGCGAGAAAGTCAGAATTTTCAGGTAAAAGCTTCAAGTTTTTCAAAGGGCTAAATTGTTACAAATTTTCATGTTCCGTGGCGTTTCACAGGAGCATGGGCGTTGAATATCAACCTGTGCATCTTGCTTGATGACTTGGCCTATTTGAAATAGTCGTCCCTGGCCTTTTTTATTTGAACGATGTTCTCCAGCGGAGAGCGAGGGGCGATGCCGCAACCCGGGCAAAGGAAGTCCGTCCCGTTTTCCAGGGCCTTGATCGACTCCTTATACACCTCCTCCGGCGTACCGCTGAACATGGTGGTGGCCGTAGCCACATTGCCGAAAATCTTGACCCCGTATTTGTGGGCGATTTCCACGGCCCGTTTTAAATCCGCCTTTTCTTCGATACTGAGCCCGGCGGCCCCGCTCTGGCACATGAACTCAATAATCGGATCGGTATCGGCGCAGATGTGCAGGACCACCGGACCTTTGATCTGGCTGACGATCTCTTTTTCCACGGGCATGACCAGCTTCTCATAAAGCCGCGGATTCAACAGGGCCGGTCCGGATGTCGGTTCGGCGAAAACGAAAAAATCCACCCCGTTGTCAAAGGCAAAGTTAGCCGCGGCAATAGCCGCCTGCTTGGTGACTTCCAGAGTCCTGGCCAGCAGATCGGGTTTCTTTATGGCCCACTTGATGAATTGCTCGGGACCGACCAGGTTGGCGGCGCAGGTAAAGGCTCCTTCCGTTTCACCGAATATAGCCATCTGATCCCCTACCCGTTCTTTGAGGAGTCTTATGTTTTCCTTAAAAGCCGGGAAGCGGCCTCGCGAAAGGAAGTCGGAGGGAAACTCCAGATTCTCCACCCCGTCGGCATAGGGGAACCTATTGATGTAAAACTGTCTATCGATCTTTGGGGTTCCCAACTCACAGCCCAATGCCTCGCTCAAGGCAGCGATGTCCCAGCCCATGGCCTTGACCCATTCGAAGCCCCCGTAGGTGTGCCCGGCCATAGCCAGTTCGGTCATGGCCAGCGGATCGGTATCCGCCAAAGGCCGCTCGTATCCGCATTTCGTCATCAAATCAACCACCCCATAGGTAGTGGTACAACCAACGGGGGTGACATCGACTTCCTTGCCTTGCAGTTGATTTAAAAAACGTTCTTTTAAGTTCATGGTGAACCCTCCTATTGAAGCATTTGGTCCGGGAATTGATTCCGGAGAAATTTTATTAAATTATTTTCTTCTTGAAAGGCCTCACCGATCAATTTTTTTTGCAGGACCCCCTTACGGTCGATCAGAAAATTGGTCGGCACGGCATAAACCTTATATCGTTCGGCCATCTTTCCGGATGGGTCCAGGAGCACCGGAAAGGTGATATCCATCTGAGCCGTGAAGGCTTCAGCTACCTGGGGGCTTTGCAAAACATTTACGGCCAGGACCTCAAATCCCATCGGACGGAGCCGGCGATAATATTTTTCAATGACCGGCATTTCAAACCGGCAATAAGGGCATTGGTCGGTCCAGAACCTGAGCAGGACCACCTTCCCCTTGACCTGGTCCAGGGTCCAGGTTTGACCTTTCAAATCCTGAGCGACAAAATCCAGGGCCTTGTCCCCGGACTTCGGCCAGGAGGCTTTCCCCTTGTTTTCACTGCAGGCCGAAAACCCGACTATTAAAAGAATCAGGCAGAACCCCCGGAAAAAAAAGGGGGCAACAATTTTAATTCCCCAAAATCCCTTTATAGACATCTTCGGCCTTGGGCGGTGTCCAGTTTTCCGGGACACAGCACCCCATGGGCTTAAATAAAGTCTGTTCTAATACAGGCTTTCCGGTCTGGGTATCTACAAAAACAGCCCACCCTCCTACAACCGAGGCCGGATGGAGGGCCTTCTTAGGGAAAAAATTGAAGGCATAGGCTCGGTAATAAGTCACCCCTCCGGCCGTCCTTTCCGGGTATATGACCGTGCTTTCGGCCAGAAGCCGGTATTCATATTTTTTAAAATCCGCAATCCGGTCCCGGGCCGTTTTCAAAGCCCTTTCACGGTCGATCACGGTTTTTTCCGGCACCTGGACCTTTGGATAAAGGATAGCCCCTAAGGAGACCACCCGGCCCTGGGGGTCTATGGAAAATCCCAGGGAGGATTCATAAATGATCAGGCCTTTAAAGGTCTGCCAATAGCTCACATACCAGGTTCCGGAGATACGTTCCGCCCCTTTCAGCCTGAGTTGATCCGGCCCTATTTTAAGCAGAGAGGCATATTTTTTGGCCAGTAAAGGCCCTATCCCGGTGATCCGCTCCCGACTCAAGCGGGAAACGTTGTCTATTTTCAGCAGGGGCTTTTTCCCCCCCCGAATCGTCAGGGGAGCCCCGGTCACAGAATCCCATTTGATGGATAAGGGATTTTTATCCATCAAATCCTGGCCGGCCATGGCC
>CAZVHO010000109.1:7280-17243 GCA_964627515.1 uncultured Thermodesulfobacteriota bacterium
CTAAACCTTGACACTCAAGTACCGTTCCTCAATACCTTCAGCGGCCTCCAATTGGGCCGGGGTCCCCTCATAAACAATGGCCCCTTTTTCCATGATATAGATCCGCTGGCAGATGTCTTTCAGGGTCTTCAGGTTCTGCTCCACCAGAAGGATGGTCGTACCCCTTTGGTTAATGGCTTCCACGGTCTGGCTGATCAAGCGGACCAATAAGGGCATTAATCCTTCGGTTGGTTCATCCATGAGGATTAATTTGGGTTTGGTGATCAAGGCCCGGCCCACGGCCAGCATCTGTTGTTCCCCTCCCGAAAGGGTTCCGGCTTTTTGCTTGAGGCGCTCCTTCAGCCGGGGAAAATAGTCGAAGATCTCGTCTAATTTTTCCTGGTCCGGGGCCCCCTGAACCACCGGGATCCGGAGATTTTCCATAACGGTTAATTTTGGGAACAGATGCCGCCCCTGGGGCACATAGGACACTCCCTGACGCGGAACCTGATAGGCCGGCTGTTCGGAAAGGGTCAGCCCATCGAGTTGAATAGTCCCGCTTTTGGCGGGAACCAGCCCCATAATGGCCTTCAAGGTGGTAGATTTCCCTACCCCGTTTCTGCCGACCAGGCCCACCAACTCCTTTTCCCGGATCTCCAGAGTGGTGTTATGCAGGACATGGCTTTTGCCAAAAAAGCAGTTTACATCTTTCAAAGTCAACATATCATTTTCCCAGATAAACCTTTTTGACTTCTTCGTTGTTTTTTATTTCTTCCGGAGAACCCTCGGCCAGGATGGTTCCATAGTGCAGCACGGAAATCCGGTCGGCCAATTCCATGACCACGCCCATGTCGTGTTCCACCAGGATGATGGTTTGGCCCGAGAGCATGGCCCGCATTTTTTTGACCAGGGCCATGGATTCCTGGGTATTGAGTCCGGCGGTCGGTTCATCCAGCAAGAGGAGGTCGGGACTGGTACTCAAGGCGATGCCCATCTCCAGGATCCGTTGTTCCCCATAAGAAAGCTCGGAACAAATCCATTGGGCCTTATCCTGAAGCCCGGTCATTTCCAGCATAAATTCTGTTTTTTCCCTTACATCCTGCCATTTGATGGCCCGGATAAAAGGGTTGAAAAACCTTTTCCGGGATTGGACGGCGGCCCAGATATTTTCAAAAACCGTCAAGCCGGCAAACAGGCTGGTGATCTGCAGGGTCCGGGAAATGCCTCGATGAGAAATTTTGTCCGGACTCAGCCGGCCGATGTTTTCATTTTTGAAAAGGATTTCTCCCCGCGAAGCCGGATAAATGCCGGTGATGAGATTTAACAGAGTGGTTTTCCCGGCCCCGTTGGGTCCGATGAGGGCCCTCAGTTCTCCTTGTTGAATGGAAAGATTGGCCTGGTTAACCGCCAACAGGCCGCCGAAGGACTTGCTGACATTGGTCAGGCTTAAGATAGTTTCCAAGGATTTCAGACTCCTTTACTTGCCTTTTCTTTGAAACAGTCCGACCAAACCTTTGGGGGCGGTCAAAACCATAAAAACCAGGACCAGACCGATAACCAGGTCGGTTCCTTGCATATAATTGACTAAATAATGTTCCAGAGACATAATGATAGCCGTACCCAGAACCGGGCCGAGTAAGGTACCCATCCCTCCGACTATGGTATAAACCACGGCATGGCCGGAAACGCCCCAGTGCAGAAAATTGGCCGATGCATATTTCAGGGTAATCCCATAAAGCCCGCCGGCCAGACCGCTCAAGCCCCCGGCAATGATAAAGGCCAACAGTTTGTAGTGTTGAACGTTGTACCCGATCAAGCGGGCACGGTCTTCATTCTCCCGTATGGAAATGAATATTTTCCCCAGAGGCGATTGGACCATCCGGCGCAAAAAGAGATAGGCCAGGGTCACGACCACCAGGACCAGATAATAAACGGTCTTGATATCCATGAGATCCAATGATAAGGGACCGATAGAAACCGTGGAAAGGGGGATGGTCATGCCATCGGCACCGCCGGTCAGACCGGTCCAGGTTTCGCCAATGGTGCTTCCCATGAGGGCAAAGATCAGGGTGATAATCACGAAATGGATGCCCGTCAGTTTGACTGAAAAAAAGCCCACAAACCAGGAAAAAAGCATGGGGATCAATAGGGACAGGAGAAAGGCAGTTCCGGGTCCTATTCCGAATTTCACGATGGAAATGGAAAAGGCATAGGCCCCCAAACCGAAGAAGAGGGCCTGTCCAAAACTGAGCAGGCCGGTATAGCCGAAGATAAGATCAAATGAAATGGCAAAGAGGACCCAAACCAGGACCTCGGTCAGAAAGGTCTGGTAAAAAAGATCGACGAAAAAGGGCACTGCAATCATGGTTAAAAAAACCAGGGCAAATACGGGAATAAAAAACATGGATTTTTTTTCGTAAACCAACACCGGCGTCACCTCTATTCACCAAACAGTCCCTGTGGGCGGAATAATAAAACGATCACCATAAAAGCCAGGGAAAAGACGGTGGCTACGGCCGGAGGCACAAACAAGGACCCGATTCCCTGGATCAAAGAAATGATGATGGCGGCAATGACCGATCCTTCGAGGTTTCCCATGCCGCCGACAATGACGATGATAAAGGCCATGATCAGGATTTCACGACCCATCATAAAGTCCACGTAAACAATCGGGGCGGCCAGAACCCCGGAAAAGGCAGCCAGACCGGAGCCCAGTACAAAGGTCCACATGTAGACTTTGTTGACCGGAATCCCCAGCCCTATGGCCATTTCCCGGTCCTGGACCACGGCCCGCATCCAGAGCCCATATTTGGTACGGTTCAAGAAAAACCACAGGCCGACCATAACCCCCACCGAGATGGCGGCAATGACGATACGCATCAGAGGATATTCCAGATTAAAAAGGGGAAAGCGGTAGGTAATCGGTATGGGGATCCTTCGGGGGGTGCCTCCGAAGGTCATAAAGACCAGGTGCTGGGCAGCCATCATAATACCAAAGGTGCAGATGATGGTGATCAGGGGCTTGTCTTCGATAGTCCGGAGTAACCCCCGTTCAATAGCCATCCCGATGCCTCCGACGATGATCGGGGCGATGACCAGAGACAACCAGAAATTTCCGGTCCACTCGATTAAATACCAGGCCACCACCGCCCCCAGCATATATAAAATGCCATGAGCCATGTTGATGATGTGCAACAGGCCGAAGATCATATTTAAACCCAGAGCGATAAGGGCCATGATCAGCCCCCAGACCACGCCGTTTAAAATAGCTACCGATAGATTGGAAATCACGTATGAATACCTCTCACCAATTTTTCCGATTGGAAGGAGTCTCTATTTTAATGCCCCGGCAATTCTGTCATTCACGTGAAAACGGGAATCCAGTGTTTTTTTAATTAAGGTTGTTCTGGATTCCCGCCTGCGCGGGAATGACGAGTTTTGCATAGTCAACCGGATGATTTGAACTCCGGCTGCTAGATCTTGCCTCTCAGATCGATCATCGGGTCATACATCAATTTTTCCTTGGGGACCCGGGTCAGGACCTTTAATTTCAGGTCGGGCGTGACTTCTGAAATATAGTGATCGTGGAAGCCCTGATGATCCTCTTCCCGCATGACCAGGTCACCCTGGGGGGCCCAAGGGCCGGCCTTGAGCTTCATTCTGACCACGGCCTTGATAAAATCGGCATTCTTGGAATTGTCTTTCCAGCCGGTTTGTTCCACCCCTTGTTTGATCATGTAGGGCACGGTCCACATGGACCACATATGAGAATGGGCACTGGTGATCTTGGCATCCCTGGCGTCTTTGCCATCATCGGTGACCCCCACGGCTTTACGGTAGGCCCGTTCAAAGCCTTGTAATTCCTTGGGCACCTGATCGAAATGGCGGGGCTGATATTCGATGTAGTGGGCCCCGGCCGATTCCTTTCCGACCACTTCCTGCCCGATCCCTTCCGTACAGCAAATCACCGTATAGCGCTGCATTTTTTTATGGAGCCCTAATTCCACGGTCTGCCGCATGACCCCCAGGGCCGCCGGGTTCAGGAAGGCGGTAAACAGGACATCGATGTCAGGATCTATTTTTTGCAGGAAGGGCACAAAATCCTTGGTGGTTTGCGGGGCACGGATTTCCTGGATTTTTCCTCCGGCAGCCTTGACGCGCTTTCCGAATTCCTCGGCCAGGGAATGTCCCCAGGCATAATCAGCCACCATAAAGGCCCATTTTTTTCCCAGGGTTTTAAAACCCCATTCCCAGCCAGCCATGGCCTGCATCAGGGCGTGAGTATGAATGCGGATATAATGGGGAACGGCCCCTTTGCCGGTCAGGCCCGAGGCCATGGCCCCACCGCTGAAATAGGGGATCTTGAATTGCTCGGCAATGGGGAAACAGGCCAATTGAATGCCGGAATGGATGGAGCCCATGATGAAATCCACTTTATCTTCCAGGACCAGTTTCTTGAACATCTGGGCCCCATGGGCGGGATTGAATTTGGTATCGTAATCGATGAGATCCACTTTACGGCCGGCAATGCCGCCTTCGGCGTTCAGCTTGGCCACGGCCGCTTTGCCGACTTTGTCCAACCAGTAGCCGTATTCGGTGGCCCCGACCGTCAATTCCTGGATCATACCGATCTTGATCGGTTTTTCCGCTCCGTAGGTAAAAGGGGTGAAAGCCCAGGAACTAAGACTTAATCCGGCAGCGCCCAAGGCGGTGGTTTTAAGAAAATTACGGCGTGACAATTCCTTATTCAAAATACCCTTATCTTGATGCTCGGTTTTTTTGGTATCCATAGCCCCCTCCAACGTAAATGGTTAGAATTGGTTGACAGAGTTAAAAGATTGCTGGAATTTTTCGTTTTTAGTTCGCTTACACCTCCTTTCCGATTTAACACGAAAATAAAGTTCGGAGTTAAGAGTTCGGAGTTCGGAAAAACCCATTTTCAGGCTTCGTGGCGCCCTGTTGTCGGGGCTCTGTAGCAAAATGATTTCGCTACCTGATCGACAAAACTTTATCGATATATCCGTATTAATCGCCTAAATCCTGTTAATCCTGTCAAACTTCTTTTTCCGGCAGGACCCGGTCGATCAACTCGGTCAGGTCAACAAGTTTCATAGGGCTGCCGATCCCCTGGGCCCCCTGATTTAAATTATAATGGCAGAAAGGACAGATGGAGACCATGGTCTCGGCCCCGGTTTCCATACCTTCCTGGATCCGTAAGGCGGCATTGCGTTGGGCCCAGTCGGGGAAACCGGTCATGACCCCACCGCCGCCGCCACAACAATAGGAATTGGCCCGGATCCGTTCCATCTCGGCCAGTTCAATCCCGGGAATGGCCTTGAGCAGGTCTCGGGGCACATCATAGAGACAATCTTCTTCGTTTAGACTGATATAGGCCCCGGCCCACAGTTGTGATCCGTCTTTATCGACCAGGAATTTGGTTAAATGACGGCCGGCATGGCAGGGATCATGATAGGTGACCTTCCGGGGAAGAGGGCCGGAAAATTCCAATCGCCCGGCCTTATACAGGTCATAGAGGAATTGGGAGACATGGATGACCTTGATCCCTTTCATCATCTCCTCATATTCATCGGCCAGGGAATAATCTTTCAGGATGGCCCGATAACAGCCGGCGCAGGCCGTGACAATGGTCTCCACCCCCTGTTTTTCGTGGAGCCTTTTGAAAGTTTCCAGGTTGGCTTCGGCCATCCGTTTAAAGGCCTCGGCGTCGCCCAGCCTCATGGCTGTTGATCCGCAGCAGAGTTCATTTTCCCCCAGGATTCCATAATCCAGCCCCAGTTTATTAAAGATCGAGGCGGTGGCCTGAGGGATGACCCGTTCCGGCACGTTATAGGCACCGGTGCAGCCCACAAAGTAGAGCATCGGGGCCGGTTCCTTATTGATATCCTTAATGGGTTTTTGTTTGCCTTTCTTGAAGATCCTGGCCCAGTCGGTCCGGACCCGGCGCGGCCCTTGATAAGGATTGTCATAACTGCGCAGGGATTGGGCGATCACCTTCTGGGCCGGTAAAGGCCCGGCCCCGGCTTCCACGGCCTTGCGCCGCAGGGCTTCGAATATCTCCGGGATATAGGGCTTGTGATCCAGTTGGCATTGGGATTGGCAGCCGGCGCAGATGGTACATTTATAGACGGCCTCGACCAGTTCTTCATCCCATTCCAGTTCCCCGCTTAGGATGCCCCGGGCAAAGGCGATTTTACCTTTGGAAGCCATAAAGCCTTCAAAACCGAATTCGGTTCCGGCCGGACAAATCTCCCGGCATTGGGAAGGGGGCCCGTAATCATAGGCTACTTTGCAGGTCCCGCAGGCCGTACATCTCCAAATAGCATCTTCCAACTCTTCCAGAGTAGAAATATTCCATTTCATGAAGTTACCTCCCTAAATAGCGGTTAGCAGTCAGCAGTCAGCCTTCAGCTAAAAAGGAAAAAATTACAAGTTCGCTATTACCTGTTTTCGCTATACGCTGAAAGCCGATCGCTTTAGGCTATATCATCAAATTCCTAATTTTCCCGGATTCATGATATCGTTCGGATCCAGAAGGGCTTTTATCTTTTTCAACAACAGCAGGTATCCCGGGTGGGCCCGTTTATTGATTTCTATGGCATAATCAACCGGTGGCTTGTAAGGCATCCCGCCATGGTCGAGGTCGACTTTCAAACATTCGACGATGGCTTGTCGGGCATTTTCCGTTTCTTTGGCACTTTTTTTGTTGAAGGGGATCATGGCCCGGAGCATGCCGTAATGGACCCCCCGGTACATACTCATGCGGATCGAAGGCGAGAGGTTGTGGTCGATCAGGATTTTTTTCCAATCGGTATAAACCGGGGCCCATTTGTTGGCCGGCGTAAAGGTTCCCGGCCAGGAAATACCGCCCCCTCCCTGTTTGCAGTAGTTCTTGGTGGAGCCCACAATCTGGCTGGGCAACTGGGTCCGGGCCCGTAAGGCCTCCTCCGGATATTGGGTGACCGCCAATGAAGTGCCCTTCTTCTTTTCTTCATCCACTACCGTTTCCCAGATTTCCACCCGGGCTTCCTTTTCCTTTTCGGTAAAGGAGTTGGTGTTGGCAAAACAGAACCATTCGTGGGCATTTTCCGGTTTCGGTTTGTAGGGATAAGGGATAGGGACCTGGGCCAGCCACCAGGAGACGGCGGTCAGGTCGTCACAGATCTCGTAGTTGCTCAAGTTCATCATGTAGGAGACCATGTCTTCCACATTTTGACAGGAAACGGTGAAAACCTTGAGGACCGGCGGAATCGGGTGTACGGTGATGCCTAATTTGGTGACCACCCCGGTACTGCCGAGCCAGCCTTTGAACAATCCATCCATCTGGGGCATGGGTAAAACGCTGTGCCAGGCTTCGGGATTGATGGCGCAGGAGCCTACCCGGACCAGTTCCCCGGTGGGCAGGACGACTTCCATGCTGGTAATCTCCTGGCTGTTCAAACCATAGCGGGCATTTAATCCGCCGATGCCGTGGGATATGGCGCAGGAAGAAACCGAGGCCGAAGGCGGCCCCACCGGCCAGCCAAAGCGAAGGTTGTGTTTGTACAAGGCGCTGGCCAATTGGGCGTGGGACACTCCGGGTTCGATCACCGCGTAATGGGATTCGGTATCAATTTTGATGATTTTGTTCATCCTTTTCAGATCCAGGATGATCCCGCCGCGCTCCGGTATGGTCAGGCCGCCGATGTTGGTCCCGGCGGTATAGGGGACTACCGGGATCTTTTCTTTATTGGCCAGCTTGAGAACCCCTTGAACCTGTTCCACGGTCGAGGCCATGACCACATAGTCCGGCATCTTCGGGGTAACAAAGGACATATCATAGGAATAGGCGTAGCGGATATGTTTGGAGGCGGTGGCGTTTTCTTTGCCGACGATGGAAGCCAATTCATTCAAAATCGCATCTTTATTGGTAACGTGCATCAGTTAAACCCTCCTTACTCAGGATGTTTGGATTTTTAACACTTCCTCCATCCCTATCTTTGGCGAATCACTGCTTTTAGCAGGGGCGGATTTTAAATCCGCCCCGACGCCGTTTAGACCAACGATTTAAGTTTTTCGATCCGGGTCACCTTTTTTTTGGCCACGAGTTTAAAATTTACGGGTAAGTCGGCCATATTATCAGAACGTTTGGATTCCCCTTTGCTCTTAGGAGCCGCTTTTTTCCCCGAAACAGTACGGTCTTTTTGTTCAATCCGGGGAGCAATGCCTTTTGATTTATTATCGTCTTTAAAAGCTTTCGGTCGACTGAGTTTGGTCGGATCGAAAGGGGTGGACCCGATGACCCGGCAGAGATAGCGATCCACTTCCAGAAGGTCCTGGGTCATGGCCATCTCGGCACCGGGGGCGTTCTTTTTGATCAAACATTCCAGGATCTTCTGATGGGATTTTCGAACGTCCCGATAAAAATCAGGGCCTGGTTTTACTTTCGATTTAATAGAGTCCAACAGGTTGTCGACAAAGTCAACAATCAGGATCAATAAAGTATTTTCCGCCATTCTGGCCAGATAGCGATGGAAACCGATCTCCTTGGAGACTTCGTCGGCGGACCCTGAAGGTTTTTCTCCGACGATCTTTTTTAGATTTTCGATGTCTTTGTCGGTTATTTTTGAAGCTGCGATTCGGGCCACCGTGGGCTCAATCAGATACCGGAGCATGGTAATTTCTTGAATCGAAAGGGTTTGAAAATGGAGAAAGTTGATGATGCTGTGGATGGTGGTCCGCATGCCTACTTCGGCGATAAAAATTCCTCCGCCAAGGCCTTTTCGGATCTCGATCAACCCCAAGACCTCCAGGACCCGCATGGCTTCGCGCATAGTGGCCTTGCTGACCCCGAATTGATCGGCCAATTCCTTCTCCGAGGCCAAACGGACGCCTGGCTTCAGCTTGCCGGAAAGGATGGCGTCCCGGATCTGGTCGATGATTTGATCGGAAATTTTGGAAGTCTTTTTGGCGGCTTGAAACAAGGATTTATCCTGAAACGGTTTTGGATCGATTTGTTCTTCCCTGATCTAAATTCGGTCACCGAATGGGTTTCAGGATGTCATTTAATCAAATCAAAAATTCTTGTCAAGTGAAATATCATAATATTTATATTTTTTATAATTTATGGTTGATTTTTTGTCCGGAGCTTTATATAAAAAGGACGGACTTGTAAAAAGCAATGGTGCAAGGTCTAAGGTTCAAGGTTTAAGGGAAAACCGGATACCTTACACCCAATACCTTATACTGAAACATTTTTGATCTTATTTGCGAACTAAACCGCCATGCCCCACTTTTTGGGGCATGGCACCACGAAGCATGAAAATAGGCTCCTTGGAAAACGGATCCTGTTTTTGTATTAAACCCTCTTGCCCCTTGGGGCGCCACGAATTATGAAAATGGATTCATGGTCCAAGGTTTTTCATACTTGAAACTTGCATCTTGCATCTTGAAACTCTATTTACGTATTACAAGGAGACCAGCCATGGGAATAAAAATCGATCCCCTGAAGTGCACGGCCTGCATGGCCTGTGAAATGGCCTGCGGCTATCATCGCGACGATGCCTTTGCCTTGCTTTCATCCTGTATTGTCGCCTACCGGACCAAAGAAAAAAAAGATTATTTCGGTGTGCTCTTGAAGGAAGCGGAGAATCTGGTCATCGCCCGCCCCGAAGGCCTGGAAGTCAAAAAGATCGGTGCGGTGGAAGAGGGCGGCAAGGGAGACGCCTCAGCCAAACCGATGCTGCTCCGGGAGGCCTGTGATTTATGCAGCGACCGGGAAGGCGGCCCCTTGTGCCTGAGCTTTTGTCCGGTGGATGCGATCTATCTGGATTGAACTTCTGATGCTGGATACTGTTACTCGTTACTCGTTGCTTGTTGCTCGTTACTTGTTATTTGTTATAAGCCATCCTGACCGGAACGGGCACCGACGAAGAATGAATTCGGGTTTCGCTGAACATTATTGATGAATTTGCAAACCGTCATTCC
>CAZVHO010000110.1:0-17093 GCA_964627515.1 uncultured Thermodesulfobacteriota bacterium
TGCGTCTTGAGCCGAAGGTTATAAAAAAACTTCGGGAATTGGCCGATAAAGAGGGTCTTCCGCCAACCACCTATGCCAGGATGTTAATCATCAAAGGAATTCGTCTTCAAACAAGCTAATCGAGGGATTGGCCTCATTCGGGTAATTCGTCCTGAAAATAATCAGACCATTTGCCGATAGGCATAATAGCGCTGAAGGTGCCACAAGGCCCGGGCCGCCCGTTGAAGCGTAGGGTAAGCCGGGATGCCGGCCTTGCAAAACCGGGACCTCAGGGCAACACCGGCAGCAGTCAGGTCCAGGTCGCCCCCCTCGCCATCCACTATAAAGACGGTCGGCTTTCGATCGGGCCGGCTCTCCAGATATTCAATGACCCGTGGGGTTGAATCCGGCAGGTTCGGGAGATGAAAGGCCTTCCGGGGGATGATCCGATCCACAATGACCATAGATACGGCGGGATCTTGATAAGCCAGGTCGAGCACCTCCCCCAGGTAGTCGGCATCCTGGAAGGTCCGGAACATATCTAAGGGATTTCCCCCGATAGATCCGGCTGCCGGTACGGTCCGGCCCAGGTATTCCATCGTGACCTCGGAGAGCCGGGGGACCTCCAGCCCCTCTCTCAGACAGGCGTCGCTTTGAGTAACGCTGTTTCCGCCCCCACCGCCGATCAAAAAAATTCCTTTTCCTCCGGGTGCAGGCAGAAAGGCAAAGGCCAGGCTGACATCCACCCATTCGTCCATGGATCTGACCCGGGTCACCCCGGTCTGACGGAAAAAGGCCTCCCAGATCCGTTCCGCGCCGGCCAGGGCGCCGGTATGGGAGGCGGCGGTCCGGGCGCCGGCCTCTGATTCTCCTCCCCTCCAAAGAAGGATGGGTTTTGTCCGGTTCACTTCCCAGGCCAGCTTAATAAATCTTCTCCCATCCCGGATACTTTCGAGATACATGGCGATCTGACCAATCCCTTCCTCCCCGGCCATGAACTCCAGAAAGTCCACACCATCAAGGACTGTCCCATTGCCGAAACTGACGGCTTTATTCACCCCCAGGCCGAGAGAGCAGGCATATTCGGTAAACCGCTGGGTCATGCCTCCGCTTTGGGCAATAACGCCCAGGGGACCGTTCATTCCCGGTATAGCCCCCCACATGGTCAATCTGGAGCCGGGGCAATAGGGACCCATGCAGTTAGGACCAATGACCATCAGCCCCTTTTCCTTCGAAATGGAGCGAACTCGGTCTTCCAGGTCCAGGCCTTCCCTGGTCCCTGTTTCCCGGAAACCGGAAGTAAGGATGTGGATATGTCTCAGCCCGATTTGGCCGCAAGCCTCCAGAATGGAAGGCACGGCCTGGGCTGCAACACACACCAGGGCCAGGTCCGGCACCTCCGGTAAGGACAACGGGTCCGGGTAAGCCCTGAGCCCTTGGATTTCTTCAGCTTTAGGATGGACAGGATAGATCCTTCCAGGGTATCGACATTCGATCAGTTTTCCCAGAAAACTCTGGCCTCCGAATCGATAGGCCCCTGTTGAAACGCCGAAAATGGCAATGCTTTCAGGATTAAAAAAACCCTTGAGATCAGACCGGTTAGCCGCCATAAACCCCTTATCCTTAATTATTTTTGACGAACTCATCATTTTTTAAAAATGATGATTATGGGGAAAAGTAAAAACGGTGTTTTGATAGAACTTGCTTTTCGATGGAAAGAGTATAAAATAAATAGAAGTAGGGATCAAGGAGAAATAATCAGGTTAGAAAAGATAGCCCTTCCTTTTGACCTCACATTCTAAATCCAAAAATATTTAAACCCAACGATACTGTTAATAAATGAAAACTAATACTTTAGAGAACACTCTTCCCCTGATCCGTCGGCCCAGCCGTTATTTGGGCCAGGAACTTTTTTCGGTTGTTAAAGATCCTGAAACCGTCGGCCTTCGTTTTGCCCTGGCCTTCCCCGATCTCTATGAGGTCGGCATGTCCTATTTGGGCATGAAGATACTGTATCATATCCTGAACCAGCGCCCTGAAGTCTGGGCCGAGCGGGTCTTTGCCCCGGCTCCGGATATGGCTGGGTTGATGAAAGAACGGGCTATTCTGTTGCCTTCTCTGGAGTCGGGCCTGGCCCTTAAGGAATTCAATATAATCGGCTTCAGTCTGCCTTATGAATTGGGCTATACTAATGTCTTGAACATGCTTTCCCTGGGCGGGATTCCCGTCTGGGCCGGAGAACGGAAGGATGAAGACCCTCTGGTGATTGCCGGCGGACCTTGCCTGTTTAATCCCGAACCCATGTCCGGGTTTTTTGATGCCCTGGTGATCGGAGACGGCGAGGTCGTTATTGAAGAAATTTTGGATACCTGGTTGACCTGGAAGAAAAGCGGGGGCAACAGACAGGCCTTGCTGGCCTCCCTGGCCGAATTGTCCGGGGTCTTTGTCCCGTCCCTCCATGCAAAAACCGGGAACCCTCCGATCATTGAAAAACGGATCGTCCCTGATTTAAACCTGGCAGGGTATCCCGAGATTTCTCCCTTGCCTTATCAACAAATCATCCATGACCGTTTAAGTGTCGAGATCGCTCGGGGGTGCACCCGGGGTTGCCGTTTTTGCCAGGCCGGTATCCTTTATCGACCGGTCCGGGAACGTTCCCCGGAACAGGTCTATCAATTATTTGAAAAGGGTTTAACCCGGACCGGATACGCCGAAGCCACACTGCTTTCCCTGAGCAGCGGCGATTATACCTGTTTAAATGAACTCCTGTCGGCCTTGATGGAACGATGGGAAATGGAAAAGGTGGCGGTTTCTCTGCCCTCCCTCAGGGTCGACACTCTGGGCCCCGAAGTTATTGAGCAGATCCTGCGGGTTCGCAAAACAGGTTTTACCATTGCCCCGGAGGCCGGGACCCAGCGTCTGCGGGATGTGATCAATAAAAATATCACCGAGGATGAAATTCTTCAGACCGTTCAAAGGATTTTTTCTCTGGGCTGGCGGGTCTTGAAACTGTACTTTATGATCGGCCTGCCTTCCGAAACCCGGGAAGATCTGGAAGGGCTGGTCGATTTGGTCCGGAAGATCAAAAAAGCGGTCCGGAAAAAAGGGCTTAGGTTCGAAATACATGTTGCCCTTTCCACGTTTATTCCCAAACCGCACACCCCCTTCCAATGGGCCTCTCAATTGTCTATGGAAGAATGTTTAGAACGACTGACCTTTCTCCGTTCGGCCCTGATGGACCGGCATATCCAGGTCAAATGGAACGATACCCGGCAGAGTTTCCTGGAAGGGATTATGTCCCGGGGAGATCAAAGGCTTGGACGGGTTATTTACCGTGCTTTCCAAAAGGGAAGTGTGTTGGACGGCTGGGGCGAGCACTTTTCCTGGGACAACTGGCGGCAGGCCTTTGAGGAGGAAGGGATCGATCCGCAAACTTATCTTAAGTCACGGGACCAACAAGATGCGCTGCCCTGGGATTTTATCCATACCGGTGTGGATAAGGCCTATCTTTGGAACGAATATCAAAGGGGGTTGTCGGGCTTAGCCACTGCCGACTGCCGTCAGGGAGAGTGTAACCAGTGCGGGGTCTGTCCTGCTTTAAAAGTTAAACCCCTTCTCTTTAAAGCGTTTAATGTCCCTTCGGGTCGCCCCTTAAGTTTTTACCCAAAGGAATCCGTGAGAAAGTTTCGACTCCTGATCACCAAGCAAGGGCCGTCCCGATTCTTAGGCCATTTGGAATGGAAAGAGGCCATTATCCGATCATTACGTCGGGCCAGGATTCCCTTGACTTTCTCAGAAGGCTTTCACCCGATGCCTCGTCTCTCTTTTGGGCCGGCCCTGCCGGTCGGGTTGAGCAGTCAAGGCGAATATGTCGATTTCCAATCCTATGGCTGGCAGACCACTGAAACCATTAAAAATCAGTTGCCCGGGGAATTATTTCCAGGGACCCAAATCCTGGAGGTCTCCGAAGTCCTTCTCAACAGCCATTTGCCGCAGGGACAGACCCATCAATATCGGGTGGAATTGAATTCCTCCCTGTTGGGCGAAGAAAGGGTGCAGGAATTTTTATCTTCCACCTCCTGGCCGGTGGAGAAATCCGGTAAAAAACCGGGAACCATCGATCTTAGGCCCTTGATCCAGGAGGTGTCTCTCCGGCCGGGGTCTGAGGGGACTATGACCGCCAGATGGCTCCTGAACCCCGGCCCTGAAGGGGAAATCCGGCCGGATATCATTCTGCGATCCATCTTTAATTTGCCGGATACGGTCATTCAGGGTTTGAATGTGGTGAAGTCGTAAAACCCTTCGGCCTTTATCAGCGGCCTCGCATATTTTTATTTCTGGAGGAATTTGATGTCTGAGAAATTGGATCATGCCTTGGATACACTGTTCTACCCGCGCCATATCGCCTTTGTCGGGGCGTCACCCAAAAAAGGAAAACGCTGGAGTTCCGGAAACGCCTTTATGTCCGGAGCCTTTAATCAGGGTTTTCAGGGAGACATCTACCCGGTTCACCCTAAGGCCAAGAATATTCTGGGTTATCAAGCTTATGCCGGGATCCGCGACATTCCGGGTGAAATAGACCTCGCCATCTTCACTATTCCAACGAGTGCGGCCCTTCAGGTCATGGAAGATTGTGTGGCCAAGGGAGTAAAATTTGTGCATCTGCTGACGGCCGGCTTTTCCGAGACCGGTCATTCAGAACAAAGCGAGATTGAGGATCGGATTGTTGCAATCGCTCAAGAAGGCGGGGTCAGGATCATCGGTCCAAACTGTATGGGGGTCTATTGCCCCGAGGGAGGAATTGCCTGGAATGATCAATTTCCGACCAAATCCGGGAACGTTGGTTTTTTTTCGCAAAGCGGACAACTGGCCAGCCATTTCATCCTTCAAGGCCCCAAAAGAGATATTTATTTTAACAAGGTGGTCAGTTTCGGAAATGCCAGAGGGGTAAGCGCCGATGAGTTCCTTGAATATTTTGCCCAGGATTCCAGGATCGATATTATCGGGGCCTACCTGGAAGGGCTCAGGGACGGCCGGTCCTTTTTCGAGTCTGCCAAACGGATCACCCCGAAAAAGCCGGTCGTCGTCTGGAAGGGGGGGCAGACTGAGGGCGGTTCCAGGGCAACCTTTTCCCATACCGCCGCCATTGCCGGTTCCCAAAAAATATGGGAGGCCATGTGCCGGCAAGCCGGTATCATTTCCGTACATTCAATGCAGGAAGCCCTGAGTACCTTTGCGGCTCTGAGAATGACTTCTTTGCCCAAGGGCCTGAATGTGGCTATATTGGGCGGCGCCGGTGGAGGTTCGGTAACCATGACCGATATGGCCGAAAAGGAAGGCCTTAAAGTCCCGCGATTATCCGAAAAAAGCATTCAATCGCTGAATACATTTATTCCGCTTCAGGGAAACAGCGTCAAAAATCCGCTGGACGCCTCTTTTGAAAAAGAAGATCATTTTTCCCGTCTGGCCCGGATATTACGGGATGATCCCAATATTGACGTCTTAATCTATAACCTTTATTTCCCCTGGTTCTTTAAAGAGCTGGGGAGATCGGGGCTAATTAAATATCTTCAGAAGGTAATCAAAGGAAAAGAAGAGATGCAGAAACCCATGCTGGTGGCCCTGGAGCAGGAGGGAGACATCGCATTAGATGTCTTTAACCAGGAAGTGGCGGAATGGTTTCATGAAAAACATATCCCCACCTGTTCTTCTTTCGAGATAGCGGCCCGGGTGCTTCATAACCTTTATACCTACCAGATCCATCTGGCTAAAGTAAATGAAGGGGCCAATCGCTCACAACTCTATCAGGCCGACTTTTCGACGGCGTCTATCGATCCAGAAGAGCGACTCATGAAATTTTAAAGGAATCATTTTCAGAATTAATAAAGTTTTCCTCTGATAACCCGTAGCCCGCAACGCGCAACGCGTAACAGAGAAATTTATCATACTCCGCTGTGCCCGAAGCCGCCAGCGGCCCGGTCGGTGTCTTCCAGATCATCCACTAATTCGATCGTCGTTTGATAGACTTTGTTGATCACCAACTGGGCCAGACGGTCCCCCCGGCGCAGGGTAAAGGGTTTTGACCCCAGGTTAATAATGGCCAGACCGATTTCCCCCCGGTAGTCGGAATCGATGGTCCCCGGGCTGTTGATGAGTGTGATCCCGTGTTTTAAGGCCAGGCCGCTGCGGGGCCGGATTTGGCCTTCAAATCCAGGGGGTATGGCCAGGGCCAGACCGGTGGGAATCAGGCGGATTTCGGAAGGGGCCAGGGTCAATTCGCCGTCTATGGCGGCCGGCAGATCCAGACCGGAGGCCCCAGGACTCATATATTTAGGCCAGGGGAGATCCTGGTCTTTTTCAGGATTCAGCCGGCGTATTTTCAGGACCGGATGATTCATCGAAGGGCAATGGCCGGGGAGGGGAGATCCCCTTCGGTCAGGGGCCCTAAGGAGACCAGAGAGAATTGATCGGGTTGGAGAATCTCATCAGCCAGGTCAGCGACTTCAGCCGGGGTTACCTTTTCCAGGTCCCGTAATATTTCTTCAAAAGAAACGTCCCGGCCGAACAAAATCTCATTTTTGGCAATACGGGTCATCCGGTTATCGCTGCTTTCGGCACCCAGCAGTATGCCGCCTTTAACAAATTCTTTGGCGGCAGAAAGTTCTGAGGAAGACAACTCCCCTTTCTTAAGTTTTTGGAGTTCCAGGCCGATTATCTTAAGGGTTTCCGTTAAGGTTTCTTTGGCAATAGCCGTATAGATGCCCCACATTCCGGAATCCCGATAAGAGGATAGGAAGGAATAAATACTATAGGCCAACCCTCTTTTTTCCCGGACTTCCTGAAATAAGCGGGAGCTCATATTTCCGCCCATAATAACGTTCATCAAGGTACTGACATACCGTTTGGGGTCGTCGGCGGCCGGGGCTTTAGTGGCCCAGGCCAGGTGAACCTGTTCCAAATCCTTGGTAACCGTCTTTGATTTTGAGGAAAGAACCGGGTTGCGGCGATTGTTCGTCGCGGCATTGGGGGGGATCTTATTCAGTTCCGGGAACACCAGGTCCACGAAGGCCTTATGGTCCACCTTCCCGGCAGCCGCCAATACGATTTTTTCAGGACCATAGGATCGCCCCAGGTAGTCCAGGATTCTTTCCTGGGTAATGGCTTGAACGGTTTCCGGGGTCCCCAATATGGGTTGGGCCAGGGAATTACCTTGATAGGCCGTCTCTCCCAGAAGGACATGGGTGTATTCATCCGGGGTATCTTCCACCATGCTGATTTCCTGAAGGACCACCTGCCGTTCCCTCTCCAGCTCTTCGGGCTCAAACAGGGAGTTCAGAAATATATCCAACAAAATCCGAACCCCCTGTTCCAGATGATTTTCCAGTACCCGGGTATAAAAGCAGGTTTGTTCCTTGGAAGTAAAAGCATTGGACATCCCCCCGATGGCATCCATCTCCTTGGCAATCTCAAGGGCCGTCCGGTTTCGGGTGCCCTTGAAGATCATGTGTTCTATAAAATGGGAGATCCCGTTTTCAGCCGGGCTTTCATCACGAGAACCGTTTTCCACCCAGATCCCTACCGAAACCGAATAGAGATAAGGCAGGGTCTCGGTAACAATCCGAATGCCGTTGGGTAAGGTTGTTTTTTGAACCATGACGATCACTTCTGGGGAAGGGTCTGGCCTAAAGCGGCCTTACGGCTAAGACGAATTTTCCCTTGCCGGTCCACTTCCAGGACCTTCACCAGGACTTCATCGCCTTCCTTGAGCACATCGGTTACTTTCTTGACATGCTGATTGTCCAATTGGGAGATATGGACCAATCCTTCGGTACCAGGCAAGACTTCGACAAAGGCCCCAAAGTCCATAATTTTTATCACCTTGCCCAAGTAAATCTGGCCGATTTCAACTTCCTGGACGATCTCTTTGATCATGGCAATAGCCCGGTCCACACTCTTGCTGTCCGAGGAGGCGATGATGATCTTTCCGGAATCTTCCACTTCGATCTTGGCGCCCGTTTCACTGACGATAGACCGGATCACCTTACCCCCTGGGCCGATCACCTCCCGGATCTTTTCGGGATTGATTTCAATGGTGGTAATCTTGGGGGCGTAATCGGAGATGCTGGTCCGGGGCTGATGAATGGTTTTATTCATCAGCCTCAGGATGGACAGGCGCCCCTCCTGGGCCTGCTTCAATGCCTGTCCCATGATTTCCCTGGTGACCCCTTGGATTTTGATATCCATCTGCAGGGCCGTAACGCCCTTTTCCGTACCGGTAACCTTGAAATCCATGTCCCCGCAGTGGTCTTCATCTCCCAGGATGTCGGTCAGGACAGCCACTTCCCCTTCTTCCATGATCAATCCCATGGCCACTCCGGCCACATGGGATTTAATGGGCACGCCGGCGTCCATCAAAGAAAGACTGGAGCCGCAAACGGTGGCCATGGAGGAAGAGCCATTGGATTCCAATATCTCGGAAACAATCCGGATGGTATAGGGAAAATCCTCACTGGACGGCAAAATGGGCTTTAAGGCCCTTTCGGCCAAGGCCCCGTGTCCGATCTCCCGACGTCCTGGTCCCCGCAACATCCGGGCCTCGCCTACCGAATAAGGGGGGAAATTATAGTGGAGCATAAAAGATTTGAAGGTTTCCCCGTTTAAGGAATCGATCCTTTGTTCGTCTGAGGAGGTCCCCAGGGTGGTTACGGCCAGGGCCTGGGTTTCCCCCCGGGTAAAGAGGGCTGCCCCATGGGTCCTCGGCAAGACGGCCACCTCGCAGGAGATGGGCCGGACCTCATTAAAGGTTCTTCCCCCGATCCTGATTTTTTCTTTCAGGATCATTTCGCGGATCAATCGACGTTCCAGCTCTTCGAAGAACTTTTTGATTTCTTTTTTTACATCGGCTGAGTCCTGCCCCAGTTCTTCCAGAAGGTCAACCTGAATATCATGGATCCGCTCCTGCCGTTCTATTTTACCGTGAAGGGTCAACGCCTCCTTTAAAGGCGTTTGGGCCTGGGAAAAAATCTTTTCCTTCAAACCTTCATCCATTATCGGAGAAGACCAGACCTTCTTGATGTTTCCGACAGCCTGACGCAGTTTATTTTGAAGATCCAGGATCGCTTGCAGCCCTTGATGGCCGTAAAAAATCGCCTGCACCAGATCTTCTTCCGGGACCTCTTTGGCCCCGCCTTCGACCATGACCACGGCCCCCCGGCTACCGGCCACGATCAGATTGATATCGCTTTCCCCCAACTGGGAACTGGTAGGGTTCAAAACAAATTCCCCGTTGATGCGGCCTACCCGGATACCGGCGATGGGTCCACAAAAGGGGATGTCGGAAACCTCCAGGGCGGCTGAAGCACCGACCATGGCCAGGACATCAGGATCGTTTTCCTGATCCACCGAGAGGACAGTGGCAATGACCTGGGTCTCAAAAAAGTATCCTTTGGGGAAGAGGGGCCGCAACGGCCGATCAATCAGGCGGGAAGTCAGGGTTTCTTTTTCACTTGGTCGTCCGATTTCCCTGCGGAAAAAACTGCCGGGAATCCGTCCGGCGGCATAAGCCATCTCCTGATAATCGACGGTCAAGGGCAAAAAATCAATCCCTTCGCGAATATCATTGGAGGAAACCACCGTGACCAATACAATCGTTTCCCCGTATTGGACCAGCACTGCACCGCTGGCCTGTTTGGCTACCCGGCCGGTCTCAATACTTAAGGTCTTACCATTTATTTCGGTAGTAACTACATGCACCATTACTATTGGCTCCTTTTATTGGAAAATCTCTAAGTCTTACTTTCGAATTCCCAATTCTTGTATGAGGGTTCGATACCGTTCGGCATCTTTCTTTCTTAAATAACTTAACATCCGTTTCCGTTGACCTACCAGCTTGAGCAGTCCCCGTCGGGAATGGTGATCCTTTTGATGGGTCTTAAAATGTTCGGTCAGATATTTTATCCGTTCACTTAACAACGCAATTTGAACCTCTGGGGAGCCGGTGTCTGTGGGGTGTACCCCGAATTTACCCAGAATTTCCTTTTTTTGTTCCGCAATTAATCCCACGATATACCTCCTTTAATCAATAAATGTTCATGCCCGGCAGGGCACCTTAATCGCTTATAAAAAAACTCCCCTCGAAAAAATAGGTTCAAGGCTCAAGGTACAGGGCGCAAGGTTTTTCAAGCAGAAACTTGCAACTTGCGACTTAATTCTCTAACCGACCGCCGATCCCTGACCCCTGACCCCTGAAGGCTATTTTCATACTAAATCATCACCCGGATAGGCTTAAAAACTGGTTTGGATGGTCCGACCCTTTGATAAATCGCCCATAATTCATCCTTAGGGCTTTTAACACAGATCGGCACCCCCGGTTCGACTTGGGGCCAGGGGGAAATACCCGGGTCCTGGGCCAAAAATACCCCTTGCCTGATCTTTTCCTTCCATTGCCACTCCACCCAGATCTGAGGAAAATCTTGCAAAATTCTGTCTACGGATATTTTAAGGGACTCGATTTTTTCCCCGGAGGAGGCCTGAAGGACCTTTTCCAGGCCATGGGCCTGAGACAGGGTAAAAGGCCCGCTTTGGACCCTTTGTAACTCCTCCAGATAGGCGCCGCAGCCCAACCGATCCCCGATATCATTGCAAAGGGTCCGGATATAAGTCCCCGGAGAACAAAATACTTCAAGACCAACCCGTTCCCTATCCATGTGCAGCGTTTCAATCGAATCTATACAAATCTGCCGGGGCGGTTTAACGATCGGTATGCCCCGTCTGGCCCAGTGGTATAAGGGTTTTCCTTTATATTTCAAGGCTGAGAAGGAGGGAGGCACCTGTTCTTGGGGGCCAATGAAAAGCTTAAAGACCTCCTCAATCCTCTTCCGGTCCGGCAGGGGTTGGGCATAAGAACTAACCACTTCCCCGGTAGCATCCTGAGTATCCGTCTTTTTTCCTAAAACCATGACGGCCCGATATCCTTTAGGGTGATCGGGGATAAAAGGAATAATCTTGGTCGCCCAACCGATACAAATAGGCAAAACGCCGGTGGCGATGGGGTCCAGGGTCCCTAAGTAACCCATTTTTTGAAAGCCGGCGGCCTTCCGGAGACCTTGAAGCACCTTATTGGAAGACATCCCAGCCGGTTTGTCCACCACTAAAACCCCCTCCCAGGCAGAGGGTTCGGAAGGTTCGGCAAGAATGGGTTTTGAATTTAAGGTTCTCATGATTCAACAGGTTCTTTGGATGGGAACAAGGTTTTTAACAACGTTTCGATCCGGTCTCCGTATTCGAAAGAAGAATCGTGGACGAATTCCAGATCAGGAACATGGCGCAATTTCAGGCGCTGTCCCAATTCTCGTTTTATAAAACCGGCGGCACTCTGAAGCCCTTCCAGCCCTTGGCGAAGCTCTTCAGGGTTTCCAAATCGACTGAAATAGACCCTGGCCAGCTTCAGGTCAGGAGAAATCTCGACGCCGGTGATGGTAACCATATCCAGACGGGGATCTTTTATCTTTCTGACCAGCAGCTCAGAGATCTCCCTTTGGAGGAGTCCCCCGACCTGAACCGTTCTCTTGGGTTTGGTTTTTGTGGATTGCATTTTCATTTATCTGGCGATTGGCCTCGTACCTATTGTCTGCTTTTATACCTTGGTGGTCTCGTAAAAACTCGTCATTCCCGCGCAGGCGGGAATCCAGACCAAGCCTAACCAATTATAAACACTGGATTCCCGTCCCCGATTAAGACATTCGAGGACAAGCTTTCACGGGAATGACGAAATTGGGTCTCCCGGACTTTTTACGAACTCATCATACCTTAATAGTCCAATAATTCTATTTGACTGTCTATATCAACGGCCACCTGCAGCCCTTCAATAAAATTGACGACCTGATCCAGTCGGGCATTGACCTGTCTTCGATCATTGCCCAGGCTGCAAACCCCCAAACGGGCCTTTTGCCACAGGTCCAGATCATCTACCTCGGCGATAGCCACGTTAAATCGATTTCGGACCTTGTCTTTAACACTCTTGACGACCTGGCGTTTTTCTTTCAAAGAATGAGATTCCGGGAGATAGAGGATCAGTTCCAGGACGCCAATAACCATTCGTAACCCCAGGGTTCAAGGTACAAGGTTTAAGGTCAAAGGAAAACCGTATACCCTATACTGTATACCTTGTACCGTTATCATAGTTCCGGCTTAACCTCTTCCAATATATACGACTCGATAATATCCCCCACCTTGAGATCATTATAATCTTCCAGCCTGATCCCGCATTCATAACCGGTCGCCACCTCTTTAACGTCATCCTTGATTCTTCTTAGAGAAGCTATCTTGCCGTCATAAACAACCACATGATCCCGCAGCAGGCGGGCCTTGGCATTCCTTTCTATCTTTCCATCCACCACAAAACTCCCGGCGATGGATCCCACTTTGGGTACATGAAAGAGGTCCCGAATTTCAGCATGGCCGTGAACCACTTCTTTGAATACCGGCTCCAGCATACCCACCATGGCATCTTTGACATCTGAAACCAGTTGATAAATAATATCGTAAAATCGAACATCCACCTGTTCCTGTTCGGCCAGCTCCTGCCCTTTATGATTCGGACGGACATTAAAGCCGATAATAATGGCCTTGGAGGCCGAGGCCAGCAGGATATCGGTTTCCGTGATGGCCCCCGGGGAGCTGTGGATAACGTTGACCTTGATGGCCTGAGTACTCAATTTATGCAGGGCCTCGCTGATGGCTTCAATAGACCCCTGAACATCGGCTTTGAGGATAATGTTGAGTTCTTTTACCTGCCCCTCCTGGATTTGTTCATAGAGTTTTTCCAGGGTAACCTTGCTGGTCTTGGAAAGTTCGGTCTCCCGCTTTTTCTGGAGACGGGATAAGGCGATCTGTTTGGCGGTTTTTTCATCTTCACAAGCAATAAATTCATCCCCGGCCAGGGGAACTCCGCTGAAACCATGGACCTCAACCGGTATTGAAGGCAGGGCCTGATCCTCCTTTTGCCCCCAATCATTATAAATGGCCCGCACTTTCCCAAACTGGATCCCGCAAACAAAGGGATCTCCTGTTTTTAAAACCCCTCCTTGAATAAGGACAGTTGCGATGGGCCCTCTTCCTTTATCCAACCGGGCCTCCACAATCCTTCCAACCGCCAATTTATTGGGATTGGCTTTTAACTCCAACACTTCGGCCTGTAATAGGATTAATTCCAGAAGACCGTCAACCCCTTGCCCGCTTTTGGCCGATACTTCGGCAAAAATCGTTTCTCCACCCCAATCCTCCGGCACCAGGCCATAATCGGCCAACTGCCTCTTGACCCGGTCCGGATTGGCATTGGGTTTGTCGATCTTGTTGATAGCCACGATAATCGGGACTCCGGCGGCCCGGGAATGGTCGATGGCCTCTTTGGTTTGCTGCATCATCCCATCGTCGGCGGCCACCACCAGGATGACGATGTCTGTTATCTGTGCCCCGCGAGCCCGCATGGCGGTAAAGGCCTCATGACCGGGGGTATCCAGAAAAACGATCTCCCCCTTATCCAAATGGACATGGTAGGCCCCCATATGTTGGGTGATTCCACCGGCCTCTCCGGCCGTTACATTGGTTTTTCGAATAACATCCAATAAAGAGGTTTTGCCATGATCCACATGCCCCATAATGGTAACTACCGGCGGCCGGGAGAGGAGTTCTCCCGGGAGATCGGCATGAAGTTTCAGTATTTGGTCTTCCTCAAAGTGAATTTTTTCCGCTTCGTAGCCGAATTCGGCGGCCACCAGAGCAGCAGCATCATAGTCAATGGATTGGTTTAAAGTGACCATAAGTCCTAAGGTGATCATTTTCTTGATCAATTCTCCCGATTTAATACCCATTCTTTTGGCCAGTTCCCCCACATTGATGGCATCAGAAATCCTCAAGCGACGCTTGATGGCCTTGGGGGTGGTGATTTCCGTTTTCTTATATTTTTTAACCGGTATTTTCCCGCCTTTACCGGCCTTGTAGGCCCTGGCTTCTTTTCCGGAATCATCATACAGATCGGCCCGCTCTAAAACCTCTCGTTTCCTTTTGAAAATTTTGGCCTTGGCTAATTCTTCCTCTAATGCGGCCTTGGAAATTTTAGGTTTCTTTTTAAGACCCGGCTTCTCTTTTTCGACCTCTTTTTCGACCTTCTTCCCATCGGTCTTTAAGGGCACGACAGGGGGTTTGGGGGGTTGAACCACTTTAACAACCGGTTCGGCCGGCCGGACCACCCGGGCCGGGGGCTCGGGCCGGCGAATGACTCTGGCCGGAAGGTCTTTAACAGGCCTTACCGGTTTAACCGGCAAAGGTTTTGGTGCAAGAACAGGTTTAGGGACGATCTCCTTTTCTCCTTCCTTTTTTTCTTCTTCGACAGGTATCGGCTGTTTCTCGACAATTTTTCCGGCAGCGGGCTCCGGGGCCGGCTCGATGAGAGATTCCGGGACGGGAGCCGTCTTTCCCGCAAGTTGCGGTTCCGTGACAGGAGGGGTTTCCGGTAGGACTTCCATTTCCGGTTTTGCTCCCTGAACCCGTTCTTCTCTCAAGGGTTCGGGGGCCGGTTCGACTTCAACAATTTTTTTCCGCCGGCGGATAACCGTAGATTTAATCCGCTGTTCCTCAACGACCAGAGATTTGGTCCCTTTCAAATGGCCTTTAATGAGAGATATCTCTTCATCCGTGAGAGACGAAGAATGGCTTTTGATTTCCATGCCCATCTCACGAATAAGATCCACCAGGACCTTGTTATCCATTTGTAGTTCTTTAGCTAAATCATAGACTCTAACTTTGGCCATGTACCCCCCCTGCTGGCGGATTCGTTATAAAGTTATGCAATCCAGGGCCGATTTCCATATCACGGCCAAAGACCTTATGTCGACTCTTTAAAACCTTTAAGTTAGACAGACAGGCCTCTCTCCGGCACAGATACCATCCTCTCCCAGGCATGATTTGTTTGGGATCGACCTCTAAAATTTTTTTATCGAGAATGACCATCCTCAGCAATTCTTTTTTGTCCTTTTTCCTTCGGCAAACCCGACAGGTCCTTTGTCTGACTAAGAGGCTCATTCAGCCGGGACTTCTTCACTCCCGGAAGTTTCCCCCGATTCCGGCTCTTCAGGGATTATTTCTTCCGCGGGTTTTTGTTTATCGGCCTGGGGTTCTTTAGGTTGCGTAATTTTCAGAAATTCGCTGGCGGCTTCCAGTAGCTTTTCGGCTTTTTTTGGGGTAATGCCCGAGATTTGAACCAGCTCATCGATGTTTGATTCAGCCACTTCCTTGGCCGATGCAAAACCCCCTTTATACAGAGAGTCGGCCGTGGCCTCCCCTACACCGGTTATCTGCAACAGGGATTGGTAGCCGTCCCGCATGGATTTGGTATATTTTGATTCACTCTTGACATCAATCCTCCAACCGGTCAAACGAGAAGCCAGACGGACATTTTGTCCCCTCTTTCCAATCGCCAGGGACAATTGTTCATCCGGTACCACCACTTCCATGGAACGGTTTACCTCATCAATAATGACGCGAATAATCTCGGCCGGCGCCAGGGCATTACAGATAAATTTGGCGGGATCCGGATTCCAGGGGATGATATCGATCTTTTCTCCCTTAAGCTCCTGGACGACATATTGAACACGATTCCCCTTCATTCCCACACAGGCCCCGACCGGATCTACATCTTTGTCCTCGGAGGTTACGGCGATCTTTGAACGGCTCCCCGGTTCCCGGACGACATGGACGATACGGACTATTTTTTGAGAAATTTCCGGTACTTCCATTTCAAAAAGGGCGGCCAGAAATTGTGGATGGGTTCTGGAAAGGATAATCTGAGGACCTTTGCTGATTTTTTTGACTTCCAGAACATAGGCCCGTATTCTATCCCCCTGTTTGTAAGTTTCGGTGGGAATCTGTTCGGGGATCGGTAAGATCGCTTCGGCCCGGCCCAGGTTGATAACGGCCGCCCCTTTGTCAAACCGCTGAATGATACCGTTGATCACTTCCCCTTTTCGATCTTTAAAATCGTCAAAGACGATATCCCTTTCGACGTCTTTCATCCGCTGTATAATGACCTGTTTGGCCGACTGGGCGGCAATCCGGCCGAAAGAACTGGTCTCCATCTTGATACCCAGGCTATCCCCGACTTCGCACTCCGGATCCAGTTTTTGTCCTTCTTCGAAAGAAATCTGGGTATTGGGATCCTTGACTTTATCCACGACCTCCTTGAATTCAAAAACCTCGATTTCCCCCAACTCTTCATTGTAGTTGACCTCGATTTCTTTTTTCAGGCCCATTTTTTTCTTGGCCGCCGAGGCAATGGCTTCCACCAGCGTGGATATAAGGACATCCTTGTTAATGCCTTTGTCTCTGCTGACCTGATCGATAACCCTTTTCAACTCTAAAGGAGGAATACCGGCCAACTCTTTTTCTTTTTTCTGAATCAAGCCCATAACCTTATAGCTCCTTCAATTTTTAACCTTCAAAAACCAGCCGGGCCTTGGCAACAGAACCCACCGGGATCTCCCAAATTTTTTTGGTTTCGGCCAGACTCAGGCAACCGGCCGCCTGGTAATTTAAAAGGATACCCTTAAAAAAGGTTTGTCCTTCAAGAGGGGCGTTCGTTGAAAGCTGTATCAATTTACCGATACTGCGAAGAAAATCTTTTTCTTTTTTAAGAGGGCGGTCTAAGCCCGGAGAAGATACTTCCAGGGTATAGGCATGAGGGATCAGATCATCGACCTCCAACCGATCGCCTAATTGCCGGCTGATTTCCGCGCAGTCATCCAGGGTCACGCTCCCTGGTTTATCCATAAAAATCCGAAGCACCCAGCCCCTTCCTTCTTTCCTGAACTCCAGGTCGATCAGTTCCAGGCCCTCGGCTTTAAGAAGGGCCTCGACGATTGCTTCGACCTTATCCTGTTCTACTTTGGATATATTACCCATAAATCGTTTATTTCAAATGGATTTGCCGTTACCATGATCAAAAAAACCAAAAAAAAATGGGCCGAGGCCCACTTCTTTAAGCAGAAAAATAATTGATATCGGTTTCGCAAAAATCTTCAGAAAAATATCAACTTATCCGCTCTTCGAAGTTAAGGCCT
>CAZVHO010000111.1:0-16982 GCA_964627515.1 uncultured Thermodesulfobacteriota bacterium
ATGGATTGGAGCAGGTTGGCCAGTTCCGTCCGGTGCCTGACCCCGGCCTTGTCGAAAATGTTTTTCAGGTGGGTCTCGACGGTAAAACGGCTGATAAACAGTCTTTCGCCGATTTGGTCGTTAGTGAAGCCCTTACTGACCCATTGGACTATTTCAATCTCCCGCCTGGTGAGTTGGTAGCGGTCTCTCAGTACCTCTTCTTTGCCTTTGGAGAGTTCCGAGGAATCCAACAGATAGACTACAAACCGGCGGCAGGTTACGTCCTCAATAAGATCCTCCACCAGGGAGGTAATGGCCTGATATTTCTTATTCCCCTGTCCTTCCAGACACCGCTGACGACGGAGAAGGGTTTGGTTGCCTTTTTCAAAACACTCTTTCAGGGTCAGACAGTCCTGGAGGATTTCGCTGGGAAGGGAAGGATGGCCGGCGCAAGTTTGAGACATATCGCCTGGTCGGGGGGAGGCCGTCAAAGTGGTGCAGAAATCCATAGCCGCCGTGTTCAAATAGAGGGGGCGAAGCTCATAGTCCAGAACCATAACCCCATAGACCGGAAGATGATCGATGCACCCGCCGAAAAGGTTTCTGGCCTGGTCGACCTCGGTAAATTGGCTGATATTCTCCAGGGCGGTGGTGAGATAAGGGGCCAGGATACGGCCCTTAGTCATCTCTCTGACCGAGAAATCGACGTATTCCCTGGACCTGAAAAGACCTATCAGTCCGAGAACTTTGGCATCGCTACGCAAGGAGATGGAGAGCTTATAATGGATATTCTGAGGCCGATAGAATTCATTATAAATTTTGCTTTTGAGCCACCGTCTGAAGGGCAGGACGTCGTCGACTTTGCAGACGGGAATTTTTGAATGCTTCTCATGCTGAAAAGGGTCATGATGGCGGTAATATCCGACCCATCGGTCCAGATAGTTGAAATCGATACCTTCTCCGACTATATTGGCGTTGTCGATGACCCTGAATTCCCGGTCGCCGAGCAAAAAAACCACCCCGCTGGCATTGAATGCCTGCTTTAAGGAGCGGACTACCCTGGCCCGCATCTCCGATAGTCTTAATTGGGCGTTGGCGGTATGAATGACGTTGAAGACGTCCAGGATATCCTGGGTCGTCAGAATGCCCAAATTTTCGTTGATCAGAGCTTCCATTAGTGACCTACTCCTACCCTTTACTTAATTATACCCTTAAAGATTCTTCTTTGTCAAATAACAAAAGATGAAAAATCCCTGATTTCAGGTATACCCCTTGACTCAACCTTCTGGTATTTTTTTCTGGTTGGTTAAATGGGCCGGATTAATGAGGCCATAGGACCGGAAATAATTCCTTCAGGAGGGCAAAAATGAAAAAAACAAGATGGTATGCGCTCTTATCAGGTGTCTGCTTTGTATTGTTCCTGGCGTTGCCTTTAACGGCAGGGGCCCAGGCCAAGGGGAAGCCGATCAAGCTGGGCGGCACAATGGCCATCACCGGGCCGCTCGCCGACAATACCAAGTGGGTCAAGCGGGGCTATGAAACCTGGGCGGAAAAAGTCAACAAATCGGGGGGACTCCTGGGCCGGCCCGTGGAGCTGATCATCTATGATGACGAGGGGAAGCCGGACAAGGCGGTCCAACTGCTCGAAAAGGTCATCACCGTGGATAAGGTGGACCTGCTCCTCGGCGGTTACGGCGGGGCTTCCGTGGCTGCCCAGATGCCGGTGGCGGAACGGTACGGCATGGTCTACGTCTCCATGGGCGGACATATGGCCTCTTTCAGCCAGGGCTTCAAATATTCCTTCAGCGCCACGCCCATGATGGGGGAATGGCTGGGAGAGGCCTTTTACCGGTTTCTGGAAAGCCTGCCGGTGGCCGATAGACCGAAATCCGTGGCCTACATAAAGCTGAACAACCCTATCGGCCGAGCCGGTCAGGCAGTGGATCGCAAATGGGCGGAAAAGCTGGGCATGAAAATCGTAGTGGACGAGTTCTACGACCCGCCATTGTCGAGTGCCGATGCCCTGATCACCAAGGCGAAGGAGCGGAATGCCGAACTGCTCTATTGCACCCAGTTCTTTCCGGATGCCATCTTAACGGTACGCTCGGCCAAAGCCCTGGGCTACAATCCCAAATTCTTCCAGCAGTCGATTGCCGCCACTTCCCCGGCCTGGACCAAGTTGCTCGGCCCGGACGCCAACTATGTCTATCAGGGGGTCATCATCACCAATACCCTCCCGTATCCGGGAATCGCCGAACTGAACAAGCTGGTGAAAGAGAAGTGGGGCGAGCCCGATGCCCCGGAATATTTCCTCTTCGGGTACAGTTGGCCTGAAACGCTCCAGCGGGGGGTGGAGGGCGCCAAAAGCCTCAAACAGGACGCCATCCGGGACTATCTGAGGACCCACGAGATCAGCATCCTCTCCGGGAAATTCAAATTTGACGAGAGAGGCTTGCCGGCGCCTTATTCTTATGTGGTGCAGGTCTTGAACGGTCAGACCCATGTGGTTTATCCCAGCAGCGGAAAGTCAAAGGCCGTCTATCCGAAACCGGCCTGGGGAAAGTAAAATCGATTGTTTTGTCTGACAGGGTTAACTGGATTTACAGGTAATCCGGTAAATCCTGTCAGAGGGAAAACAAGAGCCATAACATGCAGGACATAACACTCATCCAGTTCATTCAGAGCATCGTCAGCGGGCTGCTGCTCGGCGGCACCTTCGCGGTGCTGGCCGTGGGATTCAGCCTTATTCTCGGTATAGCCCGGGTGGTGAACCTGAGCCACCCGGTGCTGGCTCTGGTAGGCGCCTACATCACCTACTGGCTGCTGGAACTCTACGGCTGGAATCCCCTTTTCTCCCTGGTTTTGGTGATTCCGGCCCTCTTCCTGCTGGGCATTATTATGGAACGGACCGTAATCCGGACAGCCGCCAAAAGGACCAGGGACCTGACGGCCGCCTCACTGGTTCTGACCTTCGGCGTAACGATCGTCGTGGAGAACCTGTTGCTCTCTATCTGTAAGGCCACCCCCAGGCTGGTTTCCACCTCTTATTCCGGGAAATCCATATTCTTAGGCGGTATCGCCCTGCCCATGAATTTTCTGGTGAGCTTTGGCGTGGCAGCGGTCACCGTCACGGGCGTCTACTTCTTCCTGCATCATACCTTTCTCGGCAAAGCGGCCAGGGCGGTCTGGCAGGACCGGGATGGGGCCGTATTGATGGGAATCAACATCAGCCGGGTGACAGCTTTCACCTACGGCCTGTCTTTCGCCACCGCCGGGATCGGGGGGACCTGCATGAGTCTCATGTACTCTATCGAGCCGTCCACTCATTGGTCCTGGATCACCTTTGTCTTTGCCATCGTCATCGTGGGCGGCGTCGGCAGCATCATGGGTACGGCTGTGGCCAGCCTCCTGATCGGCCTGATCATAGGGGTCAGCAGCGCCCTGATCCCCCTGACCTGGATCAACCTCATACTTTTCGGCATCATCATCGCCCTGTTGCTGGTAAGACCGACCGGTCTTTTCCGGCAGTGAACCCGGAGAACGGATGGAGAAGAACGGACGCTCAATATTCATCGTGACCGCTGTGGGTGCGGCCCTGGCCCTTTTTCCGCTCCTTCGACCGGATGCCTACTATCTGTCGGCCCTTTTCAGCCTTTTTATGTATGCCGCCCTGGCCTGTGGCTGGAATATATTCGGCGGATACACGGGCTACAACAATTTCGGGCATGCGGCTTTTTTCGGCATCGGGGCCTATACCAGCGCCCTGCTCCTCCTCAAATGGGGGCTTTCCCCTTTCTATACCGCCATCCTTGGGGGACTGCTCGCATCTCTTTGCGCGGTGATCATCGGCTATCCCTGTCTCAGGCTGAGAGGACCCTATTTTGTCCTCGTGACCCTCTGTCTCGGTTTGTCGGCCCGGCTGGTAGTGATCAATGTGGAATTTACCGGCTCATCGACCGGGCTCTACCTGCCCTTTCTGAAGGGGGGCATGTTCGCCAACCGGGTAATCTTCTATGAAATCATGTTGGCCCTCACCTTTGTGACCATCCTCATCGCCATCTGGATAGAGAAATCCAAGTACGGTCTTGGATTGCGATCCATCTACCAGGATGAAGACAGTGCCGAGACCCAGGGGGTCGATGCCACCCAATTGAAGATCATGGCCTTTGCCCTGAGCGCCTTTCTGGCCGGCGTTACCGGGGGGATTTATGCCTACTACCGGAGTTACATTCATCCGGATTTTATCTTTGACATCGGAATTTCGGTACTGGTGGTGCTCATGGCCCTGCTCGGAGGACCGAGCACCTGGCTGGGACCGGTCATCGGAGCCGCCATTGTCGTGGTCATCAACGAAGTGTTAACGGCCCACGCCAACATCGGGGCCGAGTTTTCCCGCATCATCTACGGGCTGTTGCTGGTCCTGGTGATCATGTATCTGCCCCATGGGCTGGTCGGGCTTTTTAAGAATAAGGGGACCAAAGAACGAACAGAGGTGTAGAAGGAGCGCTTCGCTTGAGGACCGTTTCACTTGAGTCCCGCCTGGGGCGGGATTCGACGAACTTGAGGTCAAGGCAGTTGCCTCTTCCCTCAAATCCCGCCAACGGCGGGATGCTCCTCAAGCGAAGCGCTCCTTAAAACGATTTTAACATTGGGAGAATTTTTATTAAGGAGACAATATTCATGTCGGATAGAGGGAAACATTTAACGGACAAGTACTGGGTGACTGAATTTAATTTTTTTGAAGAGGTCAGAAAGGACTTTACCCTGCCGGAAAGGGTTTATATCCACGATGTAACGTTGCGGGAGGCCGAGCAGACCCCCCATGTCGTGATCAAGCCCGACGAGAAACTGGCCATCTACGAAGCCCTGGATGATATGGGTGTTTACAGCGTGGAGCTTTTGCCCATCATCTCCGATGATGACCGGGAGGTCGCCAGGGAACTGGTCAGGATGCGGAAAAACGGCCGTCAGGCCAAGATCGTTTTTCTCTGCCGCTGGGATGAAAAAGAGGTTGATTTTGCCGCCGAGAACGGTGCCGACGGCGTTGTGGTGGAATGCTCCGGTTCACCCTGGTTCGGTGAGGTCGTCTGGGGACTCAACGAGAACCAGATGGTTGAGAAGCTGGTGAAGGCCGCGGCCCATGCCAAAAAGAACGGCCTTTATACCTCGGTTATGCCCTGGGAGGCCACCAAGGCCCCTATTCAGTTCCTGGAAAGACTGTATAAGGCCGTAGCTAACGAGGCCGGGGTGGATCAGATCACCTACACGGACACCATGGGCTTCGGGCTGCCCTGGACCACCACCTACATGGTCCGGAAAATCAGGGAGTGGGCCCCGGCCGCCACGGTGGGCGTCCATGCCCATAACGACTTCGGCCTGGCCACGGCCGTGATGCTTTCGGGTATCGTGGGTGGGGCCACGACGGTTCACACGGCCATAAATACCCTGGGGGAAAGGGCCGGAAATGCCTCCACCGAGGAAGTAGCCGTAGACACCGAACTCCTTCTGGGTTTGAACACCGGGATAAAGCTCGACCATATCTATAATGTAACGAGGCTGGTCTCCGAAATCGTCAAAATCCCCATACCCTCCAACAAGCCCATTACCGGGGACAATGAATTTACCGTCGAATCGGGCATGGTGGCCGATATGAACCTGCGCATGATGAAAACGGACAAGCCCTTTACGACCTTACCCTTTGCCCCTGAGCTGATCGGCCGGGGGCCCTTGAATATCATCCTCGGTAAAATGACCGGCGGCACGGTCATCCGGGACCGTTTGGTGAAGATGGGGCTTCAGGCCACCAAGGAACAGGTAGCCCAGATCGTGGATCGGGTCAAACGTCAGGCCATCATCCGTAAATGGTCCATACCTGACCCGGTTTTTGAGAAAATCGTCCGCGACGTCCTGGCAGGTGAGTGAACCGATATGACCAGTAGTCCCCCTCAATCAGGGCCCGACCCCATCCTGACCGGAACAATGGTGACGAAGCAATTCGGAGGCCTGACCGCTGTCTCCGAGGTTGATTTCGAGGTGAGGGAGGGAGAGATCATGGGGCTCATCGGCCCCAACGGCTCGGGTAAGACCACCCTCATCAATTGTATAGCCGGCTTTTATGCCCCGGAGGGAGGAACCATCACCTTCAGGGGCACCTGGATAAACGGGGAGAAACCCTCCCGGATCGCCCGGCTCGGTCTGGGAAGGACCTTCCAGTTTGTCAGACCTTTTGAGGAGTTGTCGGCCCTGGACAATATCGCCGTGGGAGTCCTTTATGGCAGCGGCGAAAGCAGCCTGCCCAAGGCCCGGAAGCGGGCCGGGGAAATACTCGAATTCGTGGGCCTGGGAGACCAGGCCCGGACGGCCGCCTCGGATTTGATTATGGTGGAGAGGAAGCGTCTTGAAATGGGACGGGCCCTGTCTGTTTCCCCACGGCTCATCCTTCTGGATGAGGTCTTTGCCGGCCTCAACGAAGCGGAGGTGAGAGACGGGATCAACCTGATCTTCCGCATAAACAGGGAATTAGGGATCACCATTTTTATGATTGAACACGTGCTGAGCGCCCTCATGGAGACGTGCAGCCGGGTTATGGTCCTCGACTACGGCCGAAAGATCGCCGACGGCCTGGCCGGGGAAATCGTCAAGGACCCCAGGGTCGTTGAGGCTTATTTGGGGGCGGCTTATGTTAGAAGTCAATAATATTCAGGTTTCATACGGAAAGCTGCGGGCCTTGAGCGACGTCTCCCTTGAGGTCGCAGACCAGGATTTCGTGGCCGTTATCGGCTCCAACGGGGCCGGGAAATCGACCCTGCTGCGGGCTATTTCCGGCCTGACCCGTTTGCAGGGCGGGTCCATCCATTACAACGGCGAGCGGATCGACGGGCTTGACCCGAGGCGAATATGTGAGATGGGCATCGTCCAGATCCCCGAGGGCCGGAAGATCTTCCCTCTCATGCGGGTCATTGAAAATCTGCAATTAGGCGCCTACCTGCCCCGGCCCCGAAAAGTGATCAGCGAGTCTCTGGACCAGGTCTTCGAGCTCTTCCCTATCCTGAAAAGGCGTCAGAACCAGTTAGCCAAGACCCTTTCCGGGGGGGAACAGCAGATGCTGGCCATAGGCCGGGGTCTCATGGGCCGGCCGTCGCTTATGATTCTCGATGAGCCTACCATGAGCCTGTCCCCAAAGCTTTCTACGGATATCCTGGCGACCTTAAAGCTGCTCAACGACCAGGGGATCACGATCCTCCTGGTATCCCAGGAAGTGATTCAGACCCTGCAACTGGCGCGGCACGGCTACGTGGTGGAGAACGGCCGCATCAGCCTGGGCGGCACCGGCCGTGAATTGTCGGAGAGTGGCCATGTCAGAAAGGCCTACATGGGGCTGTGAAAGACTGAAGAAAGCCGCCATTTCGTCGAAACGATGCAAACCTTTCCAAACCGTACCTGATGCCTGCCCGGGGTGATCCTGTCCATTTCAGAAAAGCTGACATATTGAAGGGCGCCACCGGCACAATGCTGGACGCAGCTTGGTTGAAGGCCGTGGTCGACGCGGTCCAGGCATTGGTCGCACTTCCAGACCTTTTTTTGGTCAGGGCGGAGATGGACGGCCCCGAAGGGACAGGCCAGCACACAGAGGCCGCAGCCCAGGCATTCGGCTTCGTCGATCAGCACCAGCCCGTCTTCCCTCTTGGAGACGGCCCCGGCCGGACAGACGGTCAGACATAGAGGGTCATCGCACTGCAGGCAGGTGGCAAAGACGAAGTCCTGGTGCAGTTGGCCTTCCACCAGGCGAGGGCCCACCGTTACCACACTGTTCCAGCGCGGTCCCGGCGGCAGGTTGTTCTCCTGTTTGCAGGCGATTTCACAGGCAAAGCAACGCAGGCAGCGGTCCGAGTCTATCAGCAGAATTCCCTTCTCCATTTAATCCCTTCTCCTTACCCGGCAGAGCTGGCAACGTAACTGGGCCGAGCCGATCGCCGGGGCCGTATCCTCATCATGGAGCAAGATGTTGGCATTGTTTTTTCCCGGCCACTGGGCCGGCAGAAGTACCACCCTGGGGTCGATGCCGAGGGTAAGATAGGCGGTGGCCTCAACGCCACCCCTCGGCGTTTCGACGACCACCCGGGCACCATCTTCGATCCCGAGGGCCCCAGCCGTTTCCGGATGGATATGAAGAAGGCAGTGCGGGACAATTTCCCTCAGGACCGGGATGTTCCGCAGCTCCGAATGGCGGTAGATGGCCTCTTTCCGGCCCGTGGTGAGGATCAAAGGGAAGGCTTCGGTCAGTTCCGGTGCACTGAGCGGTCCTTCAAGGGGTTCCTTGTGCCTGGGGCAGGGGTCGAAGCCGAGGGCCCGCAATTTAGGGGGAACAAGCTCCACCTTCTTCGAATCATGGAGGTTCCGGAAGGGCGGCAGCCCAAAGCCGGTCTTTTCATATTTCCGGTAGGTATAGGGGACCGTATAACGGCCCAGTTCCTTAAACTGCTCGAAGGTCAGGCCCATCGGTTTGAGAATAATGTCGCTCAATGCCTCTTCGCTCTCGATCATGAGGTCGCCGAAACCAAGGCGGTGGGCCAGTTCGGTCAGAATCCTGTGGTCAGACCGGCATTCATCGATCTCCATGGCCTTCTGTTGCAGGTGGATATCGTCATAGGTGACCTGGTAGTAGGTCTGGACCGAACTCCGCTCCATCCATGTGGCAACAGGGAGCACGATATCGGCCAGTTCGGCCGTGGGGGTCATGAAGAAATCGGCCACGGCGATAAAGTCAAGCTGTTGAAGCGCATTAAGGACCACCTGGCTGTTGGCGTAAGAAAGGAGCGGGTTCGACCCCTGGCAGTAAAGGGCCTTTACCGGGTAGGGCTTCCCGGTCAGCATGGCCCTCCAGACGGTCGGCGAGTGGGCCGTGGCGACCCAGGCATCCTCCCCGGCCAGGAGCGGATATTCTTTGTTCCCCAACCGGTTTTCATGATCTTCCCGGTTAATGAGGTGCTTGAGGGTAATATCAGGGACCACCGGCCTGGGCATGGGCATCACATTCCCCCCGGGCACATCGATGTTGCCGGTGATCGTGGCCAGGATGCCGAGACTCAGGCAGGCCGACAGGGTGTCCGGAATCTGCTCGGTTGAAAGGCACTGGATCAGGGAGGCCGGTTTGGTCAGGGCGTAACAGCGGGCCGCTTCAACGATCTTTTCCACCGGGACCCAGGTGATCTCGGCGACCTTTTCCGGAGGATAGTCCCTCACCCGTCCGGTCAACTCTTCCAGACCGTTGCACCAGGACTCGACAAAGCTGTGGTCATAGAGGCCTTCAGTAATGATGATATTCAGCATGCCCAGGGCCAGGGCCGCATCGGTCCCCGGTCTGAGCTGCAGCCAGAGGTCGGCCTTGGAGGCGATCTCCGAAAGCAGGGGATCGACGACGATCATCTTGGCACCGAGGGCCTGGGCATCCATCATCCACGAGGCCTTGATCGGGGAGGTATTGGGGGGGTTGGTGCCCCAGACGAGCATGCACTTCGTCTTGCCGGGGTCCTGAAACAGGTCGGGGCATTCCAGGGCCGGAGAGATGCCGAGAAGGAGCTGAGAGGTGAATCTCGGCCAGAGGCACTGGGCATAGCCGGGGCCCATCATCTGTTTGTGAAAGGCGTTGGCAAAGCGGTTGAAGTACTGGACCCACCCCCTGGAAGTCCCGGTGGCCAGGATAACGGAATCTTTGCCATAGGTCTCTTCAGTTTCCCTCAATCGTCGCGCAATGGTGTCGAGGGCCTCTTCCCACGAGATTCTTTCCCATTTTCCCTCCCCCCTTTTCCCGGTCCGCCGCCGGGGATAGCGCAGCCGGTCAGGGTGATAGAGTAAAGACCTTGAGGCCAGGCCTTTGGCGCAGAGGACCCCCCGGGTGGTGGGCGAACTGGGATCGCCTTCGATCTTTAGCACCCGGCCGTCCTTCACGTACACCAGGGCATCGCAGCCGTTGTTGCAATTCCAGCAGGAACTTTTCAGGACCGTTGCCCCGGTGCGGCGGTCTATTTTTCGAGGCTCAAGCTTTTCCGTAGGCCGCTTCGGGATGTACCCCGGAGCCTGGACCTTGTCTAAGTGGTTGCCTACCAATCGGCCCACAAAGGCCTGTCGCCGGCAGGGCGGACAGAGGCCCAGGGTGTCCGGAGAGATGGAGGCCCCCTTTTCGAGAAGGAGCCGTGAAACCGCTGCCAGGGCCTTCGGCGTTGTGAATGGCCGGCCGCAGGCTGTGCAGGTCACCTTTTCCGTCAAAATTATCGCCTCCCTACTCGCTCAGATGTTTTGAAAAGGGGTAAGTCCGACTCTTCATGCTTATGTAAAAACTCGTCATTCCCGCGCAGGCGGGAATCCAGACCATTATGTAACAAATTGAAAACACTGGATTCCCGTTTACACGGGCATGACGGAAATGGGCTCTCAGACTTTTTACGAGCCTGTCACTCTTTACCCTTTCTTTAATCATCCTGCCAAATTTAAGTCAAGATTTCCATACCTGAAATCAGTTATTTCCATTCTGGAATATTTTCCTTATAATGAACACCTTGGCAGTAAGTGCATTCTATTGGATCGGGATCAATACCCGGAGGAGCATGTAGCTATCATCGGGGCAAAGGGTTAATCATGGCCATGCAAAAATATACGCGGCTGATTGGCAAAATGAATTATTTGTAGTATAAGAAGATAAGCTATCGGAAAGGATTGGAATGATGACGATAAATCCGGATTTTATTTCTCCCTGCGGCCTTTATTGCGGAGTCTGTGCCATTTATATGGCCCACCGTGATAATAATCTCAAATTCAAGGAGCGGTTGGTGGATCTTTACAAGGGAGAAGTCCCCGGCAAAGGCACTCTTCCCAATTGTGAAATCCTTTCCATAGAAGATATTAAGTGCCGCGGCTGCTTGTCGGATGAGCTTTTTATGCATTGCCGGCAGTGTGAGATCAGGGAATGCACCAGGGAAAAGGGCTACACCGGATGTCATCAATGCGCTGAATTTCCTTGCCGATACATTGACAATTTTCCCATGACTGTCGGCAAAAAGGTTATTTTACGGGCTATTCCCTATTGGCGAGAGGTGGGTACGGAGAAATGGATTCAAGATGAAGAAGCCCGCTATATTTGTCCTGAATGCGGTAATAAGGTTTTCCGGGGTGTTGTAATATGTAATCAATGTAAAGCGCGGTTGGATCTGGATTAGTTTTTTATTGGCAAGATAACAGCCATTCTAATCTGCCGCTTAACAAGGCTGTTGAAGGCGGAGCGGCTATTACGTGAGGCTTTTGAAAGTCAGAGCAGAAACCATCTTGATTTGTTTTTTACGAAAGCTGCGGTGAATACCCGACGCCCGCTTAACGATTTGCGTAATATTCAGATTGCTTCCGGGCACAAAGTTGTTCGTCTTGCCCCGAGGAAAATAGAGCCGATAACCAAATCCAGCCGACGTACAAAATCGGGCAGTTGATTTTAAAGTTCGGCAACATTAATATCACAAGGAGAAATGTTATATGAGAGCCTACCCCAGAGAACGCTTCTCTTCCGAAGTAGTACTTACCCCGGCGAAAGTAGCCGAGTTCGCGAATGCTGCCGGCGATAACAACCCCATACACCACGATCCGGAATTTGCCGCAAACACCCGCTTTGGCAAGCCGACAGCTAGCGGCCCTCATACTACCGCGCTACTACTTGCACTGACTGCCTCTCATTTTTCGAAGAAAGGGGCAATGTTGGGACTTGAGTTCTGGGTTCGATTCCGTCGGCCAATTTACGCGGATGAAACGATTCTTTTGGAATGGATGGTGGTAAAGGTAACCCCAAATGAGAAGCTGAAAGGCGAGATCGTTGAGTTACGCGGTCGTATCAGAGGCCAAGACGGCAGGACCTCTCTCGGCGCGAAAGGCCGAGTCTTGGTTTCCGATCAGCTATAGAAGCCCAATGCTTAAAATGGGACGTGAAGGCAAAAAACAGCAGTTATTTGAAAACGAGTGAAAAGGGGCCGGTTGTCGTCACTAAAAATGGCAGACCAGTAGCCATGCTTTTGTCTATTACGGATGAAGAGGAAATAGAGCGCCTGGTATTGGCCTATTCACCCAAGTTCCAAAGCATTCTTGAAGTTGCGGAACAACAAATCCGAGAAGGCAAAGGAATAAAGCACGAGGATTTCTGGCGAGAACTTGAGCCTGAAATCCCGAAAGCGAACTAACCAATTAGGATTGAGACGATCCTGGGGGGCGTTTCCCTTTTAAAAAAGCCCATCTCACCGCATCCCATCCAGGACCAGTTGCCAAGGCAAAACCTTAACGGATAGGAGTGAGGGCATTATGAAATTGGAAATTATTTCTCGTGAGCCAAAGGGGGTTTCCCGTCCGACGGTGATTCTTTTTGTCCATGGGGCCTGGCACGGGGCCTGGTGCTGGGAGGAAAATTTTCTGCCTTATTTTGCCGGAAAGGGCTATACGGCTCACGCCTTGAGTTTACGAGGGCATGGAAAGAGTGAGGGACCGGCCCATTACAGCCTAATGCGCATCGCGGATTATGTGGCGGATGTGGCCCAGGTGGTGGGCCAATTACCGGAAAAGCCGGTCCTGGTCGGACACTCCATGGGCGGTCTGGTGGTCCAGAAATATTTGGAGGCCCATACCGCCCCTGCGGCGGTGCTGCTGGCTTCGGTGCCGGTTAAAGGGGTGTTCCGAACAACCCTGCGGATTGCTCGGCGCCACCCGTTGGCTTTTTTAAAAGCCAACCTGACCTGGAGCCTTTATCCGATTATCTGCACGGCCGAACGCACGCAGGAAGCCTTCTTCTCTGCGGACCTTCCCCCCGACAGGCTGAATAAATATTTTAACCTTCTTCAAGACGAGTCTTATCTGGCCTTCCTGGACATGATGCTTTTCAACCTGCCCAATCCTAAAAAAGTCTCAACGGATTTGCTGATACTCGGGGCGGAGGACGACAGCATCTTTCTCCCTGATGAAATTGAAGCCACGGCCAAGGCCTATAACAAAAGGCCTGAAATCTTCAAAGGAATGGCCCATGATATGATGCTGGAAAATAAATGGCCCTTTGTGGCCGATCGAATAATCGAATGGCTTGGTGAAAAGGGAATATAGGAGAGATGGCCGTGATCCGGAAATCTTAGATCCCCTGGGCACTGGTCGAAGGGTTCACAAAGAAGACTTCCACGGCTATGACAGAGGGTATCCGTGAGCCGGCAATCAAGGCCGGGATAATCGAACAACACATTTTTGAGCAAGGAATCAGGGATTTATATCGAACTACGGAGACGGACGGCATATTCTGTTATACTTTTTTCAAGGCCCTTGGAAACAAATGATTGCCGAAAATCAGGTGAAATTAAAGTGATCGACATGGAATATTCTTTGATAATTGAGGCAACCAAGGAACCCGATTTTTTTGGATTCTATTCCCCTGACTTGCCGGGGTTTTCCGGTATAGGACAGTCTATTGAGGATTGTCTTTATAAAGCGAAATGGGGGATGATTGAGCACGTAAACTTGTTAAAAGAACAAGGGTTGCCTATCCCTCCAAAAAATGAAAAACTAAAAATTATCATCCAAAACGAAGAATCTTTAAAAGCTGCTTGAGGAGAGGTCCTTTGTTATTCTATTGCTTGCAGGTCCTTTAGCGGCAAGTTTATGGTCCGCGTACCGCCGGATGTTCATCGAAAACTTGCTGTTCAGGCCGCTGAATCCGGTGTGAGCCTAAACCGAATTACCAGTTCCAAATTAAGCCAGTAAACTCCACACAACCCAACACTGCACAGGACGCCAAAAAGCAGGCGCCTGTGGGTTTTCCGTTGGGCAATACAGGAGCAAGTCAAGATGCAGAAACTATCGCTTTTCTCTCAGATCAGCCTATATGTGTTGTTGGTATTGTATGGGTTATTTGCCCTGCTCCTGTGGGTCCTGCAATTCAAGATTCTCCGGGGCAAAGCCTTTGAAAACCCTGATGGATCAAAAGATGACTGGCACGAACAAAAGACGTTTTATGGCATTGCGTTCGCGGATGTCTTTGTGGCTTGTCCTGCCAATATCCTCGGAATCGTGCTTCTGTTTCTTTATCCGCGTTGGGGATACTATCTGCTTGCCTTGGTCAGTTTCTGGTGGGTGTGGGCCAATGTGATGACCACGGCAACCAGCCTGCGGTTTTACAACCCAAAACAACACTTGATGATTTGGCTGGCCGGGTATCCCCTTGGCATACTTCTGGGCTTGGCGTACATCGCGTGGACCATTATCCATTTTGATATCATTTACATGCCATAGCTTCAGGGGTGCAATCGTGAATGGGATTGCCCAACCGGACAAATGCAGTGTGGTTTTTCCGACCACGACGATCTTGGGTAGATGCTCCGGAGTCGATCCCTCTCGTCATTAAGTGCCGATTTTGATTTTTCCGTTCTTTTCCAGATCCTTCAGGACATAACGCAGTTCGCCGTAAGAAACATCCTGGCCCAGGGCCGCTCTGGCCGGGGTTAACCCCGGATCCGGGCTGCTTTGGAAATAGGCGGCGATCCGGGCTGCCTTTCCCGGTTCCACCATGCGGTCGAGACTCAGTGCCCCGGTTCCGACAAAATGGGCCAGGTGGCCTTCGATGGTCGATAAGGCCAGGCCCCGCGTTGCGGCCACTTCTACCGGGCTCCGGCCCTCGAGAAAAAGGCGCAGGGATTCCTCTCTGGTTTTTGGTTTATCTTTTTTTGGGTCGCCGGGTCTGTCGCTGTCATCCCCTTGAACCTTTTGGGACAGGGGCAGTTTGTGCTTCAGACAATATTGGGCCACCATTTGTAAAATTTCCGCCCCGAAGGTTTTGCCTTTCTTGCCTTTCAGTCCTTTGATGAGGCAAAGTTCTCCCTTAGTGGCCGGCAGTCTGTCGGAAATTTCGGCCAGGGCCGTGTTGTGGAGCACCCAGAAGGCCGGCTGGCCGGTTTCTTCGGCCTTGGCTTTGCGCCATTGTTTGAGGGTCTGGTAAAGTTCCGGGTGGCTGAGGGTTCCTACATCTCCCCCCTTTTCTTTTTGCAAACGCACCGGTTTAGCTGCCGGCTCCTGGAACAGGGACAGGGCGCGGACTTTGAGGTAATCGGCGAAGACGATGCCTGATCGGCAGGCATTGAGGCAGTACAGCTTCACTGCCCCTTCTTTGAGCGCGGCATCGAGGGCTTTTTGCAAGGATTTACGCACTTCGCGGTTGTCGGTTTCAACCGTAACGGTCGAAAGGGGCTTGACCACCAGCGATTCTATTTTTTCGGCAAAATAGACGGCCGCCTTGCCTATTCTTTCCTGTAGTGGCCGGCAGGTTTCGAGATCTGCGGCCTCTCCGGTGATTTGTCGCCGTTGGACGGCAAACTTGTCCGCAATCCCGGTTATCTCGGCTTTGACGGCTTCCAGGATAGGCCCGAAAAATAAGGGGGTAACACCGGTCAATATGGTTTTGTGGGCGTTGGCCAGGTTTAAACAGCCAACCAGGGAATGCAAGAGGGTCGAAAAGTCAAACAGTTCATCCAGGAGAACCCCCTGGTATTCCCGTTTGGCCTCATCGAGTTGGCTTTGATCCGGGAGATTTTTTTCGATGTCCCGGGTAAACTCCCCTACGACGGAGCTGCTTTTGATGCTGCGGCTTTCGATGGGGGTGCTGAGCACCAGCCCTTCGATGGTGCGGCAGCGGCTCAGGGCCACATAGACCTGGCCGTCGGCAAAGGCCGAGCGGGCGTCGATGACGGCCTTGTCAAAAGTCAGCCCCTGGCTTTTATGAATGGTGATGGCCCAGGCCAGTTTTAAGGGGAACTGGATGAATTTCCCGGATTCGCTTTCTTCAATTTCCCGGGTTGTTTCATTCAGGGTGTATTTGATGTTTTTCCATTCCGCCTCTTCGACGCAGATCGGCCCGGGATCTCCGGGACACTCGACCACCAGCCCCTCCTTGGTGATGCCTTTCAGCCGGCCGATTTTACCGTTGAAAAAAAGTTTTTCAGGGGAAGGGTCGTTTTTGACGAACATCACCTGGGCCCCGGGTTTAAGCACCAGTTCGGAGGCCGTTGGAAAGGCGTAGGGGGGAAATTCACCCTCTATCCGGGCTTCGAATTTTTTCTCCCGGCCGGGCAGGGCGGCCAGCCGGGCTTCGTTGATTTGTTGGGCCTGAAAATTGTGGGTGGTCAGGGTAATGGTGCCTTCAGGAGTTTCCCGGGACAGGGCTGCATTGTACCGTTTGTTCAGGGCCATCAGGTCGGCCTCCTCCATCCGGTTTTCCCTGACTTTGGCCAGCAGGTCGATGAAACGGGAGTCGCTTTGCCGGTAAATGTGCTTCAGTTCGATGCTGACAAACCGGGTCTGACCAAGGGCCTGGCTGCTGAAAAAAAACATGGTCTGGTAATGGTTGCGCAGGATTTCCCATTCGTCGTTTTTTACCACCGGCGCCAATTGCTGCAGATCACCGATCATCAACAGTTGGACCCCTCCAAAAGGACGGCTGTTTCCGCGGAAGCGTTGCAGGACAGCGTCGATGCCATCGAGCAGGTCGGCCCGGACCATACTGATCTCATCGATAACCAGCAGATCGAGGCTGCGGATGATGTCGATCTTTTGCCGGTTGAAGCGGTATTGGCTGCCAGGCCGGCCATTCCCCGGTTCCAGATCAGGCACCAGGGGTCCGAAAGGCAGTTGGAAGAAGGAGTGGATAGTGACCCCGCCGGCATTAATGGCGGCCACCCCCGTCGGCGCCACCACGATCATCCGTTTGGGCGACTGCGTTTTCAGGTTATGTAAAAAGGTGGTCTTGCCGGTGCCGGCCTTCCCGGTAAGAAATACATTCTGACCGGTGTACTGCACATAGTCGAAGGCCAGTTGAAGCTCGGGGTTGTCGAGGGGATTTGTCATGGGAGTCAAAAAATTTCTCGGGATTTAATTTTTTTTGGCACGGATTTCACGGATAAACACGGTTATGTTAAGAAAGGGATTGGCAATGTTGCCAATCCCTT
>CAZVHO010000112.1:0-12753 GCA_964627515.1 uncultured Thermodesulfobacteriota bacterium
TGCCCATCGAGACCGATTACAGTATGGAAGATGTGGAACAGTTAAAGACCAGGGTCGAGGCTTTTGTCGAAATGACGCGGTCTTAGAGGATCTCCGGTTGTCATTCCGTTGAAAACCAAAATCCAAATATTGTTTGACAGGATTGACAGGATTTACATGTACTTTGTTCAGGCTCCGGGGGACCCTGAGCAACCTTGATCCGCTTTCAGCGGAAACTAAGGCTTCTGTTCGCAGGACGATTCGATTTGTGCCTTTCTTCCGGAAAGGGACAAAAATCCAGGTAATCCTGTAAATCCTGTCAAAAAAAGGTTTTAAATTTCAAAAAGCTAAACAGATACCAAATTCCTAAATTTTTTTGAAAGGAGCATCCCATGAAATACGGAGCCCGAAATAAAATTATGGCCAAGGTAAAATCGATTCAAAAAGGGGACGTCATGTCTCTGGTCAAGTATAAAGTCACCATGCCGGTAGAGATGGCCTCGGTCCTGACCAGCGAATCGGTGGAAGACCTGGATCTCAAGGTCGGCGACGAAGTTCTGTTGATCATCAAAGCAGTCCATGTGCTGCCGGCTAAAGAAGGACCAAGCGATTAGATGCCCATCGATCGTGTGGCCGGGATCGATATCGGATCCCGGTCCATTGAATTGGCCTTATTGGAAGGGGGGCAATTGGTTGACCAGGCCAAGGTGCCCACTACCTTTGATCCCCTGGGTCAGTGCCGGAAAATCATGAAGGGAATTACCGCTGACCGGATCGTAGCCACCGGCTACGGGCGAAAGCTTTTTGCCGAATCCCGGAACGGGACACCGGTCACTACCATCACAGAAATCCAGGCCTATGCCCTGGGGGCCCGGTTTTTGTTTCCGGAAACCCGGACCGTCCTGGATATCGGCGGGCAGGATACCAAGGTTATTCTCCTCACTGATAAGGGAAAGGTGGCCAAGTTTGAAATGAATGACCGCTGTGCCGCCGGGACGGGGAAATTCCTGGAATTTATGGCCACGGCCCTGCAAATTCCCCTGGAGTCCTTTGGAGACTTCGCCCTCAGGGCGGACAAACGGATTCAGATCAGCAGTATGTGCACGGTCTTTGCCGAAAGTGAGGCCACCTCCTTGATGGCCCGGGGAGAGCGATCGGAAAATATCGCAATGGGCCTCCATTTGGCCATCGTCCAACGCACCCTGTCCATGCTCGGACGGGTGGGCAAAGAGGCCCCCCTGGTTTTTGCCGGAGGGGTGGCCCATAACCCCTGTGTCCGAACTTTATTGGAAGAGGGGTTGAACTTTCCTCCTTGTATTACTGAAAATCCCGATATGGTCGGGGCCATCGGAGCAGCCCTGTATGGAAAAGGCTTAAACGGGATTTAAGCTATGATACGATTCGTTCATCTGGAAAGACGATTTGAGAAGGAGTTGGAGACCCTGTGGACACGGGGGGAAAAGGGGACGGCTGCTGCCCGGAAAGCCGGGGAACTCCTGGCGGCTTTGACCCGAAATGCCCCCCCCGATTTAAAAAGGATCTGGAAGTTGACCGGCTGGGGAGAGAAGCGGATCGAGGGGTGCATCAAATATGACCTAGGGGAAGGCTTCCGGGTGATCTGCTTCCGACGGGAAGAAACGCTGTTTATCTCTTATGTCGGCGATCACGATGAATGCCAGAAGTATCTGGATCATTACAGCGGCCGACACAACTGGGTGGCCAAGGAAAACGGCACCACCCTGCCGGTCCGGTTGGCAGAAACGTCAGAAGAAACGGATGCAGCGTCTCCGGACGATGACTTTGACCAAGATTATGATGATCTCCTGATGGAGCAGATTGACGAAAAGATACTGCGCAAAATTTTCAGCGGCCTTTGTAAATGAAGTTTAATAAATATTGATCACTTGAAAGATAAATTTGGGCTTGGCATGTCAGGAAAACAGTAACATTGAAGGACAGTCTTATTTTATGTTGTCAAAACAAGGGATAAACACTCATAACCCTCTTTTCGCCGGTATTGACGTAGGGTCCTTGACCGCAAAGTGCGTACTTCTGGGAAAGAATGGGATACAGGCCTGCGCGTTTATGGGTACAGGAACAAAACCCAACAAAGCAGGTGAAACCGTTTTCGGCCAAGCACTGGATAAGGCGGGTGCCGAAAAAGCTGATGTCAAATATTCTGTTGGCACGGGTTATGGCAGGATCTCCTTATCCTTTGTAGACATGATTATCACAGAACTGACCTGTCACGCCCGTGGGGCCCATTTCATCGATCCCGGGGTCAGAACCGTGATCGATATCGGCGGGCAAGACAGCAAGGTCATCAGACTTAATAGCGACGGTAGCATGTCCGACTTTGCCATGAATGACAAATGTGCGGCAGGGACCGGTCGATTTTTACAGGTCATGGCACAGGTCCTGGAGACGGAACTTGAAAATTTAGGGGAGTTTTCCCTTACCTCTATTCAACCTTCCTTCATCAATAGTATTTGCACGGTTTTTGCCGAATCGGAAGTTGTTTCCCTGTTGGCGAGCGGAGAAAAAGTGGAAAATATTGCCGCTGGATTGCATTTCAGCGTGGCCAAACGAGTCGGCAGTATGGCCAAACGCCTTGGGCTTCAAAATAAAATTGTCTTCGTAGGAGGAGTGGCAAAAAACATAGGGGTTCGAAACGCTCTCGAAAACTATCTAAATATACAATTTGCTACCCTTGATCAAGATCCTCAAATTATCGGGGCATTGGGAGCAGCCGTATTGGCCAAAGAGCGATACTACAGCGCATAAAATCAAAAATCGAAAAGTCATCACCGAAAATTGACCGTGGAGGGTCCAATGGATCTTAAAGCAGACCAAACCATAAGCGAGGTAAGAACAAACCTGGCAATAGAAATCGAGATGGCCAAAGACGAGGGGAAAAAGGTCGTCGGTCTGATGTGTTCATATTTCCCTATTGAAATGGCACTGGCCGCAGACGCTATTCCGATCGGGTTGTGCGGGACCACCGAAGAACCTATTGCGGCTGCAGAAAATGTCCTGCCTGCCGACCAGTGCCCCATGGTGAAAGCCACCTACGGCCGGGCGGTCGGTAACACCTGCCCTTTATTTCCTTTGGCGGATTGTATTGTCGGGGAAACCACCTGTGACGGTCGAAAAAAAATGTACGAACTGCTGGCCAGGGAGAAACCCATGCATGTCATGGACTTGCCGCAAAAACCCGAGGACAAGGAGGCTCAGGAGCATTGGACCGCCGAAGTGTATAAGCTCAAATCGTTTATCGAGGAGCAACTGGACACTGTAATCACCGAAGAAAATTTAAAACGGGCCATCAGGCAGGCAAACACAGGGCGCGTACTTATGACCGAAATTCACCGGTGTCGTAAGTATCATCCTGTCCCCATCATGGGACTCGATTTAGTGGGGATTACAACCAGTTTCGGTTATTGTGCCGACCGGGACGATTACAACAAAAAGCTCTCCGGCATACTGGAGGAGTTAAAGCGGAGGATCAGGGAAAAAGAATTTGCCTGCTCGCCGGACAGGCCACGGATTCTCTGGACCGGTTTGGGAAATAGTTTAGGGTGCGACAAGGTCTTGAAATTGGTTGAAGATTGCGGTGGAGTGGTCGTCTGCCAGGAGGGTTGCGGTGGGATTACACGCATTGAGGACCTGGTGGATGAGGATAAGGATCCTTTCCAGGCCCTGGCGGAAAGATACCTGAGAGTCACCTGCTCTTGCATGACGCCAAATGCAAGGAGATTCGAGGACCTAGACCGCTTGATCCCAGAGTACCATATCGATGGGGTCATTGATCTGACCTGGCAGTTTTGCCATACCTTTAACATTGAGTCATACCGAGTAGGAGAACTGGTCAAAGGCAAACACGGCCTTCCGTTTCTCCATATTGTAACAGACTTTTCTCAATCGGACGTTGGGCAACTCAGGGTTCGCATCGAAGGTTTCCTGGAACAGATTACCTTGGGAAGAAAAAATGCTGGTAAAAGAGGAATTAACTGACAAGAAATACGGCTTGATAGAAAAATCGATTACTCTTAACGATCGGACTTGAACTCCAAAGAAGATAAACCTCAATGTCGTTTAAATAAAAGGAGATAAGATTATGAAAAATGTTTTACGAATCTTTACGGTTTGCCTTTTAAGTCTATTCATTTCTGTATCAATTGCACCGGCAGAGGAAAAGGAAAAAAAAGCTGTCAATCTCGATGAGATTGTGGTGACGGCAACCCGGACGGAAAAAGCGTTAGCTGATGCTCCGGGAGATGCCTCAGTTATTACCAAGAAGGACATAGAAAAACGGAATATTCAATCTGTTGATCAGGCATTAAACACCCTTCCTGGTGTATCTGTCATTCATAGAAGTGTTACCGACTTTAGTCCTTCGATAAATTTAAGAGGGATTCCCTATGGTAAAGGGAGAACATTGGTCATAATGGATGGTATAAGTGTTACCGATACCATGCAGGGAGCCTTATGGGGTATTACGGGATTATCACCGGGTGACGTAGAGCGGATCGAGATTGTTCAGGGACCTTTCTCAAGCCTTTACGGTGGTAATGCAATGGGAGGCGTTGTCAATATCATTACAAAAATGCCAACGAAAATGGAAATTACTTTAAAAGGTGGCTATGGTACAAGCTGGGAAAGCGGTAAGGCAAACGATGATCTTAAAAAATTTTATGTCTCTTATGGCGATAAATTTAAAGATAAACTAAGTGTCTTTCTAAGTTATGGGAAAAAGGCAACAAATGGTTTTCCTATCGATTATAATGTCCAGAGTTCAAAACCACCAGCAGGAATATCAGGATGGTCTTCCACTACAGACGCGAGCGGTAACACCAGGTATTTAATAGGTGACAAAGGTGTTACTAGTTATTGGGATGATAATCTAACCCTTAAGACAGGGTTGGACATTTCCAGTACTTCCAAAATTTATTTATCTTATTATAAAACTCGTTTTAACCAGCACATGGATCCGCCTAATACTTATCTGAAGGATGCGGCAGGAAAGTCTGTCTGGTCATATGGAACAGTAAAAAATTCTTCCTTTCTTGCCTATAATGATTCTCATAGAGAACAAAATCTTTACCATTTAGGCTATGAAACAGAACTATACAACTTCAAAACAAAATTTTCTTTTGGTCTTGCCGATACTACCTTTAAAAACGTTGGCGTACCAGCTGGTGGGCTGAACTCGGATCATCCTGAGCTTAACCATTATGACGCTGATTTACAAATTGCAGCCCCCATTTTCATGAGACAATTATTTACCTTCGGAGGTTCCCTCAGACATAATTGGGGATCTTTTAAAGAATATAACGGGGCAAATGTCCTTGCTCACCATGATCAGGGTAAGGACATGACCTTTGGTTTATTTTTGCAGGATGAAATATTAATTACCAATAACATCTCCGCGTATCTTGGTTTCAGGCAGGATTGGTGGAAAGCCTACGATGGGCAAGCCTATCAGCTTGGGATTGCCGGTTCTCCTGTAACATATAACTCAACAGAAGCATCAGCCTCTAGTCCAAAATTATCTTTTGTCTATAAACCAGTTGAAAATACAGCGTTAAGGGCATCGGCGGGAACGGCTTTCCGGTCGCCAGTAATCCTTGAAACATACCTGAGATTTACTAATCCATCTGGAATCACGTATGCTGGAAATCCTAACCTAAAACCCGAGACGGCAAAGTTATGGGATATCGGGGTCGAACAAGGACTTTGGAAAGGGGCCAAGGTAAAAGCGACGTATTTTGAGAATTATATGAATGATTTCATCCAACAAACAATGACTACGCCCACACTATACGAATATCAAAATGTTGCTAAAGCAGAAAGTAAAGGCATAGAATTAGGAGCTGAGCAACAGATTAATAAGTGGCTCAGGCTTTTTGCCAATTATACGTATACCGATGCCAAAGTGAAAGAAAATCCCGCGAATCCAAAAACTGTGGGTAAGCGGCTGACCATGATTCCCGAAAATATGTTTAACATCGGCGCAGACCTGACTTATGGTCTTTTTACTTTTAATATTGTCGGCAGATACCAAAGTAAAATCTATAGAAATGATGATAACAGTGACCGTGTGGATAATGTTTATCTCTCCTATGATCCCTATTTTACTGCTGATGCCAAGATTTCATATAATATTAAGAAATTTGCGATACTCTCTTTTTCGGTGGACAATATTTTTGACGCAGATTACTTCTATTCGTCAAAGGCCCCACGCCGGTCATGTTTTTTGGAATTAACGTTAAAGTTCTAAGAAAAATGCGAGCGGTGGCCGGCAAAATGTGAAGGGAGATATCATGTATAAACACAATCGTGAGGCAAAACAGAAAGCCTACGAATTTAGTTTTCAGAACGCAGTTGCCGGAAATGTACATCCGTATCTCGCCTGTGCGTTCATCACGCGCGAGTGTAACCTCTCATGCAGGTACTGTGCCCAGAGAAACTCCCTCATCAATAACGACCTGGGACTTGAAGAATGGAAGCGGGTAGCAGATATTGCATATTTGCTGGGGAATAGGAGCATTTCTCTCGTCGGCGGGGAGCCTTTGCTTTCGCCTTATGTTTTGGACTTAGTTGATTACATCTCTGAGCGAGACACCTTTGTCGGGATTTCAACCAACGGCCATTGTCTTAATGAAAACTTTCTGTATGCGCTGGATGAGGCAGGATTGGATAATCTCAACTTCTCGATCGACACTTTAGGGAACGACGGACAACCGAAGTTCGGCAAGGACCTTACCCCGAAGCTGGAGAATATCCTGCAATACATCGGAAAGTCCAAATTGAGGTTTAAAGCGAGTGTCGCCGCAGTGGTAACTAAGTACAATTTAGCCATACTACCGGAGATGCTGCAGCATTTTACCGAACTGGGCATACCAATCGGGTTCGCACTGATGGTCCGGGGTGTGATCAACCAAAACTATACTGAGACGCTTGCTCTCGGCGAAGAATCCATCGAGGAGGTTGAACGAGTAATCGAGGAGTTATTGAAAATGAAATCCATGGGTTTCTTACTCGCCAACGATAATTTTGTCCGACTTAAAGTGAAGATGGGTGTTCGCACTCCGGCGGAAATATATCAGATGTATATGGGAGGGTCATCTTCTCATAACTGCCAAGGAGGTGTTAATAGCTTAGCCGTGTTAAACGACGGGATGATCGAAAGTTGCACTACCGGATTGAGTTCATCCACTCATATCTTTGACCTTAGCTCTATCGAAGATTATCGTTCCTATATCAATCGCAATAAAGTATTTACAGACCAATGCAAAGGCTGCCCCTGGCCCCACAGGTGGATTTTGACCCACTTAGAAGAAACAGGCGGTTTCATGAGATAAGAGTTAATATTCATAACTGTTTATATTACCATATAATTTTGAACTAATTGATGCGAACTAAAAAAAATATACTGCTCTCAATACTTTTGGCCACGGTTTTGGCAGCTCTGCCGGTAGATGGCGGTGATACAAAGACTAAAATTCAGGCGCCAACTCGGATTACGGTCACGGATATGGCCGGGCGGCAGGTATTCGTGACCGTGCCCGTAAATAGGGTAGTATTATGGGATAGAGATCTTCCTACATTTGCTGCTGTGGCGGGCGAAAACTTTCTGCAGAAAATAGCCGGCTGGGAATTATCCGTATCCCGGCATACATTGTCTGTCCATGATACCTACTTTAAATTCTGGGAGAAATATCCTGAAATAGGGGCTATTCCCGATGTGGGCAACCACTGGCAAGGCACCTTTAACGTAGAAAAAGTTATTTCGCTGAAGCCAGATGTATTCATAATGCCTTTGTGGCTGCTGATAGATAAAAACCCGGTCGTAACCGAGGACATAGCCAGAATGGAGGCGGCTGGGATACCTACAGTTTTCATAGATTGCTGGAAAAATCCTTTTGAAAGCATTATGTCAAGCACCTTATTGCTGGGTACTTTGCTGGGTAAAGAAAAGAGGGCACAAGAAATTGTCGATTTCTACCAAAAGCGGGTCCCCGAGATATTCAGCCGCCTGCAAAAAATTAAAAAGCCTAAACCCAAGGTTTACGTGGAAGGAAGCACGAATGGGCCATCTGAGTATGGCGGGACATGTGGTAATGTTGCTTGGGGTGTTATGGTGGTTAAAGCCGGTGGCGTTAACATCTCTGAAGGCATTATAAAGAGATTTGGGCAGATAAGCCCGGAATATCTGCTGAAAACAAACCCGGACGTGATAATCATAGCCGGGCCGGAGCCTCCCAGTTCAAAGAGGCCTGGCAACCAGCCTAATCGTGAAGAATCAAGACGTCTTCTTAAGGCTTTTACGAAACGGCCGGGCTGGAATAACCTCAATGCGGTAAAGCATGGCAGAGTCTATGGCATACTTGATTCCTCATATCTTATCCACAGTATCTACAACTTTGCCGTTATACAGGGTTTTGCCAAGTGGTTTTATCCAGATGATTTTAGGGACTTAGACCCAGAGAGGGATCGAAGGGAATTTAATAATAAATTTTTACCGTTCATCTCCAACCAGTTATGGATGATCGGAATCCAAGATTAGCAAAGGACACGATGGTTATCCTCGATGGAGGATTGTTTCTGTTTGTTTAAGGCCCGACGTGGGTTGGCGAATGGTTGAAATCTTTTTTATATAACTTCATAGATGTGGGTGCCAAAAATTGAAGGGGGGCAGCATGCATAAACACAATCGGGTGGCCAAACAGAAAGCTTACGAAGCAAGCGTTCAAAGGGCAATCGCCGGAAATGTTCATCCGGTTCATGCCTATGGGGAGATCACACGCGAGTGTAACCTGTCATGCGCTTACTGTGTTGAACGGCATAGGTTGGTCAACGATGATCTGGGGCTGGAAGAATGGAAGCGCGCCTCGGATATCGCTTACATGCTGGGGAATCGTAGTTTTGGTCTCCTTGGCGGTGAACCCCTTCTCTCGCCCATCATTCTGGATCTCGTTGATTACATCTCCTCACGCGACACGTTTGTCTCGATTACTACCAACGGCCACTACATTAATGAAGAACTTCTGTTAGCGCTGGATGAGGCAGGATTGGATAATCTCACCTTTTCGATTGATACTCTCGAAGACATTGAACAACCGCATTTTGGTAAAAATCTTACCCCGGAGCTGAAGCATATCCTGCAATACATTGCCGATTCGAATTTCAGATTTAAGACCAGCATAGCCGCGGCGATGATGAAGTTTAACTTATCCATAGTGCCGGAAATGCTTCGTCGCTTTTCGGCGCTCGGCATGCCGATCACCTTCCATTTGGTGGTAATAGGTGCGCTTAACCAACGCCATATGGAAGAACTTGCGCTGGGCGATGAAGACCTTGAGAAAGTCGAGCGCGTCATTGAGAAGTTGCTCTCGATGAAATCGGAAGGATATCTGCTCGGCAATGGAGATTATTTTTTTACTCGATTAAAACCAAAGATGGGTGCTTGCACTCCAGCAGGAATATATCAGATGTTTATGGGAGCTTCACCTCTTCATAGTTGCCAAGGAGGTGTCTATGACTTGCCTCTGATGAACGACGGAAGACTGGCGATCTGTTGTAGTGGGTTGACTTCTTCGACTCATATCTTTGATCTCGGTTCCATCGAAGACTATCATGCTTATATCGACCGAAACAGGATAGTGACAAACCAATGCAAATGTTGTGCTTTGCCTCACAAATGGGCTTTGACCCACTTGGAGGAAACCGGTGGATTCCTGAAGGGGTAGTTTTTTCAAAAGTAAGCTGGCGGGAATGGGGGACCCATTGTTGCAGATTGGAAAAGGAAAACTGTTGACCATCGTTCTGGTGTCGGTATTCATCGCGCTGCTGCTGGGAGGCTGTGATACACAGGGCAAGAGGACATCGCCGACTCAGATTACTGTCACGGATGTGGCCGGAAGGCAGGTATCCGTGACCGTGCCCGTAAAGAAGGTCGTATTAGGCTATGCGAAACACCTTCCTACATTAGCTGCTGTGGCCGGGGAAGATTTTCCGGGAAAAATAGTCGGCTGGGGGCTATCTCGCCTTAACACTATGAATGTGTGCGACCTGCATCCTTTCCTCAAATATAAGGAGAAATATCCTGAAATAGGGATTATTCCGGATGTAGGCAGCGACGGTCAGGGTACCTTCAGCGTGGAAAAAGTTATCTCGCTTAAGGCCGACGTGGTCATATTTCCTTTGTTCAAGTTACTCAATGATAACGAAGGCACAAATGAGACGATCGCCAAATTAGAGAAGGCGGGGATTCCGACAGTTTTTATCGATTTTTTTGCCAAGCCACATGAAAATACCATTCCAAGCACATTAGTGCTGGGTGCTTTGCTGGGCAAAGCAAAGCGGGCGCAAGAAATTGTGGATTTCTACCAAAGGCGGGTTAACGAGGTGGTCAGCCGCCTGCAAAAAATTGATAGGCCCAAGCCCAAAGTTTACGTAGAGCATGGTTCGATGGGACCTGCTGAGTGTGTCTGGACTTTCGGCAATTTCGCCTGGGGTGTGATGGTGGTTAACGCGGGCGGCCTTAACATCACCGAAGGGATCGTAAAAAAGCGTTGGGGGCCTATCAACCCGGAATACCTGCTAAAAACTGATGTGGATGTAATAATCATATCTGGACCTGAGCCTCCCCCGTTAAAAAGGACCGGCTATCATGGTAAGCCTGAAGAATCAAGGCGGATTCTTAAGGCATTTACAGAACGTGTGGGCTGGAATAACCTCAGCGCTGTAAGGAATGGCAGAGTCTATGGCGTTTTTAATTCTTACCTTCCCTATAATATTTACAATTTTGCCGTCTTAGAGGCCCTCGCCAAATGGCTTTATCCCGATGAATTTAAGACGATGGACCCGGAGGCAGATCTCAGGGAGTTTCATAAGAAGTTTTTGCCGGTGGACTACAGCGATGCCTGGATGATAGGTATCCGAGATTAGGAGAGAATGAGAATTGGTTACTCAGGCTGAAGAGCTCTATCAACGGATAACCGGCCGTAAGGTTGCCGTTGTCGTTTCGCTGGCGTTCACAGTGGTACTAACACTTTTTGTAGATATAGCGGTAGGGCCGGCATGGTTATCCATTACCGAAATCCTCTCGGCAATCTTTAAACCAAATACGGTTAACCCGGCCACGTCCGTCATTGTCTGGAACCTCAGGCTGCCGATTGCCCTGATGGCGGTTGTAGTCGGCGCTTCGCTTTCGATTGCCGGCGCCGAGATGCAAACGATACTGGACAATCCCCTGGCCAGCCCCTATACGCTCGGAATCTCTGCTGCCGCTGGTTTTGGCGCGGCCCTGGCTCTTGTCCTGGGTGTTGGTATTATCCCTTACGGAGAGCACTTCGTGGTGCCAATCAATGCCTTCTTTTTCGCGATGCTCACCTGTCTCCTGATATACGCTATCGCCAGGAGAGCCAGGTTAAGCGCTGAGACCATGGTGCTGGCGGGAGTTGCCATACTTTTTCTATTCCAGTCCGCAACAGCCTTGCTGCAGTACGTCGCTTCGGAGCAGCAGTTACAAGCAGTAGTCTTCTGGCTTTTTGGGAACCTTTTCAGGACTACCTGGCTAAAATTGGCCATCGCCGCCACGATTCTGATAGTGACCGTGCCGGTGTTGGCTAAAGATGCCTGGAAGCTTACTGCTCTAAGACTGGGTGATGAAAAGGCTAAGAGCCTGGGCATCAAGGTAGACAGACTCCGGATCAAAGTATTTATCTGGGTCTCCATTCTAATCGGGGCCGCTGTCTGCTTTGTCGGCACCATAGGCTTTATCGGTCTGGCCGGACCCCATATAGCACGAATGCTGGTCGGCGAGGACCAGAGGTTTTTCTTACCGACATCCGCTCTGGCGGGAGCGGTTTTGCTGTCTTCGGCATCGGCAGTGAGTAAATTGGTCATTCCCGGCGCTATCTTACCAATAGGAATCGTCACTTCCTTTATCGGCGTGCCGTTTTTCATTGCCTTGACGCTCAAAAGCAGGAAAGGGTACTGGTGAAGCTAAAAATTGAGAGGCTGAATTTTGCTTACAACGGTAAGGGGTTGGTCTTGCGCGATATTCATCTTGAGGCCTTGCCGGGTGAGGTCACGGTTATCATTGGCCCAAATGCCTCGGGGAAGTCAACACTGCTAAAGTGCGTCGCCGGTCTGCTAAAGCCTGAGGGCACTATACAACTGAATGGAAGAGAGACAAGGACATTTAAGAAAGATGAGATAACACAGTGGGTCAGTTACCTTCCCCAAGAAAACTCGTTTCGGGCCGTTCTAACCGTGTATGAAGCCGTCCTTTTAGGCCGAGTTCAATCCTTGTCCTGGAGAGTCGGCCAGGAGGATCTCGCCCTGGCCCTGGCGGTGTTGGAGGAACTAGGGATAGAGAAATTGGCTTCCAGATTTCTCGATGAACTGAGCGGCGGGCAGAAGCAAATGGTTTCAATGGCGCAGGCCCTCGTTCGACAGTCAAAGGTTATCCTTTTAGATGAGCCGATAAGCAGTCTGGACCTTCGGTACGAACTGGAGATTCTTGACCTGCTAAGGAAAATAACCGTGCAAAAACGGATGACCACAGTTATCGCCTTGCATGACCTCAATCTGGCCGCGAGATACGCTGATAAGGTGGTCATCCTGAAAGATGGAGGCGTCTGTGCCTTCGGAGAACCAGAGGCTGTATTAACCGCGCAGACGATAGGGGACGTTTATGGGGTTCATTGCAAGGTCAAGGCTGACGATGGAGTGCTCCAGATAATCCCACTCAGTTCTATCCGG
>CAZVHO010000112.1:12853-16714 GCA_964627515.1 uncultured Thermodesulfobacteriota bacterium
CAAGGTCAAGGCTGACGATGGAGTGCTCCAGATAATCCCACTCAGTTCTATCCGGCCGAAGTTCAGGAACTGTTCCGAAGGTAAGAGATAAGTCATTTTTTTAAACCCGGTATTATCAGGAGATGACGGAGGAAAGGAATGCACCGCATGGACGACTATAGGAAGGCTATTAAAGGAAAATTCATAAAGGGATTCTGGCGGATATCCGTTTTTAATGAACCCGGATCGGAGGGATTGACACCATGGAATGGCTGAAAGGTGCCGTGGATTACGGGATTATCGGCTTGCTGGTCTTATTGAGCATCATCGCCTTGGGCGTGGCCTTTGAACGTCAACTGGTATACCGGCGTATTAGTCTGGAAGATTTCCCAAACAAGCCGGGCTTGGAAAAGGAGTTGACCCGGAAGATCCATTTGATCGCCACAATAGGAAGCAACGCGCCCTATATCGGCCTGCTGGGGACGGTCCTGGGAATCATGCTGACCTTTTATACCATCGGCCTGGAAGGCTTTATGGATAGCGGCAAAATCATGGTGGGCCTGGCCCTGGCTCTCAAGGCCACGGCGGTCGGATTGCTGGTGGCCATCCCCTCGGTGACCTTGTACAATTTTTTGCTTCGCCGGGTCAAGGTACTGCTGCTGGACTGGGACATTCGAAATGGAAGAGAAAGAGTTTAATTATATAAATGTAATTCCCCTGGTGGATGTTATGCTGGTCCTGCTGACTATCGTCCTGACCACCTCTTCCTTCGTTGCCACCGGAATGATTCCCATTGACTTGCCCAAAGTGGTCAAAAGCCGGGGAGAAATGCTTCGGACCCAGACCATCGAAATCGACCGACAAGGGGCCGTTTTCCTGAACGCCAAAGCGGTTTCTCTGGTTGGTTTGAAACAGGGCCTGGAAGGACAGAACCGGAACGTCCCGATCCTGATCCGGGCGGACCGGCAGATCGCCCTGCAGGGGTTTGTGGATGTACTTGATCTGGTCAAAACACTCGCCTTCAAACGGGTCAGTCTCCAAACGGAGAAACGGTCATGAAACCCCAGACCCAAGGGTTCCAATTTTCTTTGATCATTCATGCCATCGTCATGCTGGGGTTTTTAAGTCTCAGTCTGACGGCCAAAAACAACCGCCGGCCCGTGGTGATTGACTTCGACCTTGAGAAATCGATTTCCGCCGCACCCGCACCGGTTCAAAAAAAACAGGAGTCCCCCATCCAAAAGGCTGCCAGTCCGCCTTCGAAAAAAGAAATCAAGGCGACTCCCCCCCCTGTTCCCAAGGCAGAAGATAGTCCCATCCCTCCGCAGGAGACGCCGAAAGTAGCTGAGACTTCCCCCACTTGGATTCATTCCACTTCTAATTTGACCGTTCCCGTGGAACACCCGGGTGTCCCGATTGTACCGGGAGGATCAGGGAAAACGGACGGGAAGGCCGGAACATCTGGCAGTACATCGGCGGCGGGCCTAGGCGGAACCGGCGGGGGAGCGACCCTGGAAGCCGGCAGTCCTGAAAAAGCCAAAAACCGATTTCTGGCCGAACATTTTGCCTACATTCGGGACAAGATACTGAAAAATGTCAGTTACCCGGTCTTAGCCCGGCGCTTGGGCTGGCAGGGGAAAGTCGTCCTTTCATTTATTATCACTACTACTGGATCGATTAAGGATCTCCAGTTGATTCAGGGGTCAGGGTACGAAATCCTGGATCAAAATGCCTTGGAGTCTTTGAAAGGAAGCGTGCCGTTTCCACGACCTCCGGTGGAAGCCCAGATCACGATCCCGGTGGTCTACCAATTAAAGTAGAAAATGGACCCGGAGTCTTGAAAAGACCAGTAGCCATAGTAAACCCTTGAGACCAGCGAGGTCTCCTTTTCGGATAAAAGGGAATTTGTGGTCGACTATAAGCAACTCTCAGATCTGATGATCCTGATTAAGGGGGCTGGGGAGAAAGCCAGTGCCGTGGGCTGGTACTTACATCAATGGGGTTTTAAGAAAATTGTGATGTCCGACCGGTCGCTGCCCCTGGCAGAAAGGCGGAGTGTATCGTTCTGTGAAGCCATCATCAAAGGCCGGTTGGAGATCGACGGGGTAGAAGCCCAGAGGACAGGCTGTTCTTTAAATGAGGTTCTTCATTGTTGGGAAAAAGAAAGGATACCAGTCCTTGCGGACCCTGAAACCAAAATCCTGGATAGTTTACGTCCCCATGTCCTTATTGATGCGATAATGGCCAAAAGAAATACCGGGACCGTTATCACAGCGGCCCCTTTGGTCATTGCTTTAGGACCAAGTTTTGTAGCCGGAGTCGATGCCCATCAAGTAATTGAAACCAATCCGGACAGTCCCTGTTTGGGCCATTTGATAACCAACGGCCCGGCAGAACCGGAAACCGGAATTCCGACTTCGATTCTGGGGTATACCCTGGAACGTCTGATCATAAGCCCTGGAGACGGCACCCTCCATTGCCTTAAAACCATTGGCGATAAGGTAAAAAAATCAGAAATGATTGCCCGCGTGGGCGATCTGCCCGTCCTGGCCGGTATCCCCGGAATGATCTGGGGCCTGATCCGGGACGGGGTAATGGTCAAGGCCAATCAAAAGATTGGAGACATCGATCCCCGGGGAGAAAGGAAATTCTGTTTTGAAATAACCCCGCAAGCCCGTTTAATTGCTCAAGGGGTCCTGAAAGGGATTCTTGGTTTTTCGAACGTGAAGGCCCTCTATTCAAGTCGATAGATTGAAATGATCAGTTTATTGAAGCAGTTTCAAAAAGTGGAACTTCTGGGGTTTTTAATTTTGGTCGGCGGGGTCTTCTGGATCCTTTCGCCCTATTTTTTCACCTGGGCGAATATTCAAAACATCCTGGTTCAATCCTCGGTCCTTTTGATTGTCGCCGTGGGAATGACCCTGGTCATCGGCACCGCAGGGATCGATCTTTCTGTTGGAGCCAATCTGGCCTTGAGTAGCATCGTGATGGCCTGGATTATGAAATCGGGGTTGGGAGTAACCGAGGGTGTATTGACCGGTCTGATCACGGGAGCGATGCTGGGGTCTCTAAACGGTTTGGTTATCGCCAAGCTTGACATTTCCCCTTTCATCATCACTTTGGGGACTGCCGGGATTTTCCGGGCTCTGGCCCTGATCTTCACGGACGCGAGGCCGCTTTACGGGATGCCCCTTATGTTCCGGGAGTTGGGAACCGGACAATGGGGTTTTTTGCCCGTTCCGGTCTTTCTTTCCTTCCTCATGGTTTTGATAGGGCACTTCGTAGTCATGTGGACCCCTTTCGGGGTGAACCTGAGGGCTGTGGGGGACAATCCGGAGGGGGCTTATCGAATGGGGGTCTCGGTACAATCGACTCTGGTCGTTGTTTATGGATTTTGTGGTCTGACCGCAGCCCTGGCCAGTATGATCGTCACCGCCCGCCTCAATACGGCCGAAGCCATAGCAGGTTGGGGCATCGAATTGGAAGCCATAGCCGCCGTCGTCATAGGGGGAACAAGCTTTTTTGGAGGAGAGGCCAGCCTGGTTGGAACCCTTCTGGGAGCATTGATTATAGGGACATTGGCCAATGGTCTGACTATTATTAATATTCCCTCCTATTACCAGCAATTGATTATCGGTATCGTATTTATTCTCGCCGTTTTGGCGGACAATTTGAGGCGGAAGAAGATGATGTTAATCGTATAAGAATTTGTATATTAGACGCGGATGAACGCAGATTGCCGGGATTTTGAATATAAAAAATATTTATCTGCGGGTATTGGCAAAAATTTGCGTCCTAATTTAATCGATCGAGGAGGAAATGAGTTATGAGGATGAAAGTAAAAGGTCTATTAAGGGTTATTCTTATTACGGGAGTGGTCAT
>CAZVHO010000113.1:0-4137 GCA_964627515.1 uncultured Thermodesulfobacteriota bacterium
TCGGCGCAGATCCCGCAACTGAGACATTTTTCCGGATCGATCTCGGCATAGTAATGGGAATTAATGACTTTCGAGGCCGGGATGCCCAACCGGTTGATGGCCCCCAGTACCCCGCAGCAGCAGCCGCAGCAATTACAGATATAGATATGCCCCCCCTGCTGATTGGCCGTCAGGTGCACCAGTCCTTTTTCTTCCGTTTCCTTCAACAGGGCATAGGCTTCATCACGGGTAAGCACCTTTCCAGAAGGCATCTTATCGAAGATCCCGGGTATCGGGGCCAGGGCCAGGCAGACCTGCATGGGCCGGTCGCAGGGATGACCTAACAGCCCTTGCTCTTTCTTACAGATGCAGTCATTGACCCAAAAGGATTGATTCTGTTCGATCAGACTGGAAACCCTCTCGTAAGGTAAGGCCTCCTGTTGCACGGCGATCTCTTTTTCGATGGGCAGGACCTGCATCAACTGAGGGGTATGGGAAAAGAATTGTTTTCCGTAGATCGGCGAGAATTCCTCATTCAATTTGGCGAACTCCTGGTCCAGCCGTACATTCTGAAATTCATAGATCCCGAAAACCCAGGGCAGCATCTTAAAGACCCAGGTACCGCCGAAGTCTATGGCAAAGAGCTGTCCGGCCCGGCCCATTTCTCTCAACTTTTCCTCCAAACCCCCCGGAGGGCGCCCGGTTCTCTCGGCCACCTGCGCGGCCGTTTCAAAGGAAAGTCTCATATCGCAAAAAAGGTCGGCTTGTTCCGGGGTAAAAATCTTCTTGAGTAACTTGAGTTCCACGCCGTTTTCCGTACCCGGAAATCCATTCGGCAAGGTATCCAGGACCCGGGCCAATTTCAAATAGATTTCTTCTTCCATGATTTTTCTCCTTTTGAAGTTTTTTCTTGGACAGGATTTACAGGATTTTTAGGATTTTTTTTATCCTGTGAATCCTGTCCTATTAATTTTTTTTCTTTCCCTTGACCTTCTCCAGATCTTTCAAGGCCTGGTCGCACCAGTCGACGACCATCAGGGCTTGGCGCCTGCCGAAATCAAGGGTCAATCCCCAATAATACGCTTCGTCGGAAGAGCCGGGCACGGTCGAACAATGTCTGATGGTCGGCAGGACTTCCTCCTCATATTTTTTGATTAACCCCAGATGGTGGGCGCGCCATTCCCTTAGATGATTTTTGAATTGGTCCGGCGGCATCTGGTTTCCGAAGAAGACCTTGACCAGCAATTGGAGGCGCGGTTCCGGCATTTCCGGAGGTTCGGCTAACCAGCGAAGGAGCTCCTTTTCTCCAGCCTCAGTCACCCGGTAGACCTTGCGGTTCGGTTTTCCTTCCTGGTGCTCAACGGTCGAAGTGATCCATCCCTGCCCTTCCATTTGTTTGAGGGTGCGATAAATATGGGGCAAGGCCGCATTCCAAAAAAAATGGATGGATCGATTGAAGGTATTTTTTAAATCATAACCAGTGGCCGGTTGATAGTGGATCAGCCCCAAAAGGGCATAAGGCAGCGACATGGTTATTTTCGATTAATATATGATTTAGTTTATATATACTTATGTACATATTTAGCCAAGCCAAAATGATTTGTCAAGCGATTTTTTTCCCTTATGCCGGTAAAGGCCTGACGTGATAATTTGGTCTTCCCTTTTTATCCATTTCGTAGTATCTCTTCACGAAGGCTATCCTTTAAAAATAGCCTCCAGCGCCTATATGCGAAGGGCACTGGAGCAACCGGTCACCCTGGATGTTTTTAAGGCCGCTCCTCCCCTTAAATTCATTTTTGGTGCAGGATTGGTCTTGTTTAGTTATGTTTTGGGGTAGCCGATGGTTTTGCTGTTTGGCTTCCTGTCTGGTTATCTCCATACCCCGATCCTCCTGATGGTCGGCCCTGCTTTTATGGCTTTTCCCATCTGGTACGGCTATTCGGCATGGCTTTAGCCGGTCGGGATTGTCTTAAATATGGCCTCATATTGCTGACCTGGGGCCTGCGCAAGGCGGTGGGAAAACATGGGTTCGGGAAGCCTGAAGGCTCCGTGAAGAATCCTTGCCCCGTCGGGACAGAGATGGAGCCGACTCAACCCCGAACCCAATGTCTCCCGGATTGATGGATAAATGAAAAACGTGATATTTCTAAGCTTAGCCACTTATCTGGCCGCTTCAATTAATTTTTCCATTATACTGTTCAAGTGTCTCGGAAAAGGCGATCCTCGGGACCATTATAGCGGCAACGCCGGTACTACCAACGTTTCCCGACAGATCGGCAAATTTTGGGGTCTATTGATCCTCCTATTGGATATGGGACGTGCCGCAACCATCGCACAAATCGGGGTCTGGTTTCTACCTGCTCCATTAGTGCCCGTCTTGGGATTTGCCCTCGTGGTTGGGAATCAAAAGCCCTTGTTTCACGGGTTCCGGGGCGGAAAAGGGGTGGCCGGCTATCTTGGATTTACTGCCCTTATCTCCCCTGTTTTGGCCGGAGTTTCTTGCTTGGTCTGGCTCTTAGCCTATGGACTTTTTCGCCAACCCTTTATCGGGTCTTTCTTTATGATCACTGTTTTGGGGTTGGGAACCATGATTCATTTCTCTTGGGCCTGGCCGGTGATGGTCAGTGCCGTTTTAACCATGGCCTTAATACTTCAATCCCATAAACCCAATATTGCGGCTTATCGGAAAAAAATAGCTAAGGAAGAAATCCCTTATGCGAGCCTGTTTACCCTATTGTTTCTTCTCACTTCCCATAGGTAAGTTTAACGACCGATGACGACTGTTTTCGTAGGGGCCACCAATATCATCACTTCTCTCGGGTTTTCCACTTCCGGGCACTGCCGGCGCATAAAGGCCGGACAAACCATGTTCCGCATTGATCCTGATGGGAATCCCGGCTCCGCTTCTGTTCCCCTCTCTCTTATCGATACCCCGCAACTCGAGCAACGTTTCCGGGCATCCCTTGACCAGGGCCGGACCGGTCTTCAGCCTGGTCCCTTCACCCGTCTGGAAAAAATGCACCTATTATCGATTTCAGAGATCTTGAAAAACTCCAGAATAAAAATAAGGGATCCCCGAACCCTTCTGGTCCTATCGACGACTAAGGGTAATATTGATCTCCTGGAAAAAAACCGCTATCCGGAAATCGGGCCTGACCGCCTTTATCTTTGGAAATTGGCCGAGGTTCTGCGGTTTTTTTTCGGCAATCCAAACAAACCCCTGGTGGTTTCGAATGCCTGCATCTCCGGTGTACTGGCCCTTATCGTTGGTTCACGACTTATAAAGGCCGGCAGGTTTGATCATGTTATTGTGACCGGAGGCGACCTGGTAACTGAATTCGTGGTGTCCGGTTTTAAGTCTTTTAGAGCCCTCAGCCCCAAACCTTGCAGGCCTTTTGACCTCTCCCGGGATGGGCTGTCCCTCGGTGAAGGCTGCGCCACCGTAACGCTGAGCCGGGACCATTCAGTCGGCGGGCTACCCGAGAAAATCATTGTGGCCGGGGGGGCTTCCAGCAACGATGCCCATCACATTTCCGGGCCTTCCCGCACGGGTGAAGGACTTATGCTGGCCATCCACGGGGCATTAAAAGAATCAGACTTAACCCCCTCGGACATTGATTACCTTTCCGCCCACGGGACAGCCACCGGGTACAACGATGAGATGGAAGCCAAGGCCCTTTCATGGTTAGGGCTGGAATCGGTGCCCGTCAACAGTTTCAAGGGTTATTTCGGACATACCCTGGGGGCAGCGGGGGTTATTGAATCGGCGCTGGCCGTTGAGTCACTGCGGAAAAACGAACTCTTCCGATCGGCCGGGTTTCAGACCCCCGGGACTTCTAAAAAACTCAATGTCCTGACCGATTATGTGACCAAAGAAGTAACGTGTTGTTTAAAGACCGCCTCAGGTTTCGGGGGATGCAATGGGGCGATCGTTTTTAAGAAGATATGATTTCTTATGGAATTAGTGATCACCAGAACCATTAAGATCCAAAAAGATCGGGTCATTCTCGATGGAATCGTTACGTATGTGGCGGAGGCAAATTCGACCACCAAGGTCCTTCGTTCCATCTACCGTCACTACGGCATCAGCTATCCGAAATTTTTTAAGATGGACAATCTCAGCCGGTTGTGTTTTCTAAGCGCCGAGATCCTGCTTCA
>CAZVHO010000113.1:4237-7699 GCA_964627515.1 uncultured Thermodesulfobacteriota bacterium
GAGAAAAATTACGGTCTCAAGATTGAAGACCCCAAAACAATGGGGCCCAAGATATTCTATTCTCTCCGAACGCTCGCTGAATTTATACGGGAACAACAAAGGAAATGACCTCAAGGTTTTTGACCCGATGAAATTCAAACTGATCTACCCGAAATGGAAGAAGCTCGAAAACCAGACGGAGTTCCATCTCCCTCCCCATGGCCCGGTCGTCTTCGCGGCCACGCTGCCTGAGGATGTCGAAATCGACTTTGTGGACGAGAATCTGGAGACGATTGATTTTGGTGACCCGGCTGATCTGGTCGGTATTTCCATGTTGTTGACCAGCCAGGTGAAGCGGGGGTGGGAAATCGCCGATGCATACCGTAATAAAGGTATTCCGGTCATCTGTGGCGGCATCGGGACCATGCTCCACGCCCAGGAGACCGCGCCCCACGCCGATGCAGTCTTCTTGGGGGAATCGGAAGGGCGGATGGCTCAGGTCCTGGATGATTTCCGGAATAACCGGCTCCGCCGGGTTTATGACTACCAGACCGACTTCCCCCCCATCTCGTCCGTCGGCACGGCCCGGCGGGACATCCTGAAGCGGGAGCTTTACAACTACAAAGGCATCCAGATGGTTGATCTGGTCCATGCCTCCCGGGGTTGCCGGTTTGACTGTTACCCATGCTGCGTCAGCTTCCTCGGGGGAAGGCAGTTCCGACCCCGCCCCATCGACAAGGTCGTGGAGGAGCTGATGTCCATTGACAACAACCGTCTCTTCATCGTGGACAATACCCTTGCCCAGGATAAGGAATGGGAAAAAGATCTCTTCCGGGAGATGATCCCCTTGAAAAAAAAATGGTGCTGCCACCCCATTGAGGACGATGACGAGGTCCTTGATCTGGCGGCCCAGGCCGGGGCCTGGTATGTCTATCAGGCGGTTTTCGATACCTCGGACTTTATCCGCAACCGGATTAAACGCTACCACGACTTCGGGATCGGGGTCGAGGGGACCATCCTCCTGGGGCTCGACCATCAAACCGAGGACGATATCCTGCGCCTTATTGACTTTCTCCTGGAGATAAAATTGGATTTAGCGGAATTCACGGTCCTGACCCCCTTCCCGCACTCGAGGGCCTTCTCGGATCTGCATCAGGAGGGCCGGATCCTGTCTTACGATTGGAACGACTATACCTGCGACCAGGTCATCTTTCAGCCCAGACACATGAGCCCGCAGCGTCTCCAGGAATTGCACGACCGGGCCTGGGAAACCTTCTACCGAGAAAAACCTCAGTCCTACCGGATGTTCGAACTTTTTAAGCGGGTTATTGTTAAAGAAATGGCTGACGGGACCTTCCGGCGCTGGCGGCCCACGAGAGACCGGAAATTCGGGCGGTCGACCGATAATGAGAGCGACCCGGTTTGAATAATCAAGGAGATGGCCCTGCATAGACCCCGCTTCCCCTGGCCATTGATCCTGCTCGTCTTCGCAGGTCTGGGACTCATTTTGTTCGTCGGGCGGTACCGTCTGGCAATCGATACGGACATCGTCGCAGCCCTTCCCCAGAATGACCCGGTCGTCGCCGACGGCCGTTATGTCATTACCCATCACCCCATTCAGGATCGGGTGATCATCGATCTGGGACACCGGAGCAACGACATCGAGGTCCTCATCAGCGGCGGGGAATTAGCGGAAAAAACCTTGTTAGAAAGCGGCCTTTTTAAGACCGTGGGATTAAGCCAATATGAAAAGCTCTTTCCCGACCTGATTTCCCATGTGACCGGGCACCTTCCCATCCTGTTCAGCGAGCAGGACCTTCAGGAGCAGGTTGGGCCTCTCCTCTCTTCTGAAAATGTTCGCCGGACCTTGACCAATACCTACTCAACCCTGACCGGCCTGGAAGGGATCGGCCAGGCTTCCCTGATCGCCCGGGACCCTCTCGACCTCCGGAATATTGTCCTTAAGCGGTTATCCCTGCTCGGGTCTTCCCAGAATGTCGTCTTGATCAAGGGACAGCTTTTATCGGCGGATAAAAGACATCTCCTCATCATAGCCGAGCCCCTCACCTCAGGTTATGACACCGCCTTTTCGCGGAAGGTCACTGCCCTGATGGAGGATATGGGCCGACGTTTGAATCGGCAATCTTCCGGCCATGATTCTTTCATCCTGACACCGGTGGGGGCCTACCGGGCCGCCCTGGATAACGAAACGGCAGCCAAAAAGGATACCCAACGAGCCGTCATCGTTTCCACGATAGTCATTGCCCTGCTGCTTATTCTGGGATTTCCGCGGCCCTGGATCGGCCTGTTGGCCCTCCTTCCGGCCTTTGGGGGGACGATAGTCGCTTTATTCGTTTATTCCTTATTCCAAAAGTCCATTTCCATACTGGCCGTCGGCTTCGGCGGTGCGATTATTTCATTTACCGTCGATTACGGCATTGCCTACCTCCTGTTTCTCGACCGTCCTTATGAAACCCGCGGTATAAAGGTAACCAAGGAGGTCTGGTCCCTTGGCCTGCTGGCTATGTTAACGACTGCCGTTAGCTTTGCCTTTCTTTTCCTGGCCCGTTTCCCGGCCCTCTCCCAACTTGGGGTCTTCGCCGCCCTGGGGGTCGTCTTCACCTATATTTTCGTCCACGCCGTCTACCCCTTTCTCTTTCCGAAGGTACTGCCGGCCAAGCGCCAGGGCATCCTGCCTCTACAAAGGCTGTCCGATCGATTGGTCCGTGGGGGGAAGAAGACGTTCTGGGCCGTTGGTCTTTTTGGGGTGGTGATGCTTTTTTTCGCCAGGCCCGATTTTCGGGTGGACCTTCAATCCCTGAATACCGTAAGTTTACCGACCTTGGCCGCCGAAAAACTGATCCAATCCGTCTGGGGCAATATCACCAACCGGGTATTTCTGGCTGTCGAAGGTAGGACCATGGCCGAACTCCAGGAGAAAGAAGACCGGCTGGCCGACCTATTAGAAGCGGAGACGGCCAAAGGGACTATTGCCCCGGCCTTTGCCCCAGCGATGCTCTTTCCCGGGGAACAACGGGCCAGGCGGAATTTCCAGGCCTGGCAGACCTTCTGGACCAAGGAGCGGATCAACCGGCTGCGGCAGGAGATTGAATCCCTTTCTCCAAAAATGGGTTTTGCCCAAGGCGCCTTTACCCCTTTCATGGCGACCCTTGAGGAAAAAACATTCCCTGTTCCCCCGATCCCAGAGGCCTGCTTCCCCTTTCTGGGCATCGTAAAGAAGCCGGGAAAAAACTGGACCCATTACGCCACCATCCAACCAGGCTCGGCTTATCAAGGGGCCGTCTTTTATAAAACCCTGGCTACCAAGGATCTGGCCAAGGTTTTTGATCCCCTCCTGTTTAGCGATCATTTGGGGAAGATGATCCTGAAGGGGTTTTCCCGGGTGGTCCTGATCGTAGGGGTAATAACCTTCCTGGTCTCTCTCCTCTATCTTTTCAGTTGGCGATTGACCTTTATTGCCCT
>CAZVHO010000113.1:7799-10406 GCA_964627515.1 uncultured Thermodesulfobacteriota bacterium
TTCGTGGTCCTGGCTTTCTCAAGCCATGCCCTCTTGAAAAACGCCGGGATGGTCCTGGCCCTGGGTATCGGGTATTCCTACCTCGGGACCGTTGCCTTTGTTCCGGCATTAACACGAAAATACGGTTCAAGGTTCAGGGTTCAAGGTTCAAGGTCCGGAAAAACCCCATGAGCATCAATCCGGGACCGGTTTCCCCAGGGTATCCGTTTAGCTTTTTGAAAAACGTCGATAACTTCTCCGTCATTCCCGTGAAAACGGGAATCCAGGTTTCTTTTCGTCTCGGCGTAACACCTGGATTCCCGTTTTCACGGGAATGACGGAGAGAAAGTCAGAATTTTCAGGTAAAAGTATCAAATTTTCAAAGGGCTAAATTGATACCGGGGTGGGTATTTTCTCCGTGGGGGCTTCAGATTTCTCGACCCGAAGCCTTCTCCACCGTCTTGTGCAGGCTCCATCTCAGCAGGATGTCGCCATATTTAAAGCAATCTCGTCCAGTCAGAAAGATCCCTAATAAAAATACCAAATGGGAAAATCCATAAAAAGCAGGGCCTACAATCAATAGTGCCGGGTCCCTGAAATAGCCGGACAGAACGGTAAACAGTCCCACCATTGGCCATCCCAGGACATAACTAAACAGCATTAACCCTAAACCAAAAATAAATTTAGGAGAGGGTCTGGCCTTGAAGACCTCCAAGGCTACCTGTTCCTTTAGTGCCCGCTGGACATATGAACTGGCGGCCAATTTCGAGGCAAAGGGTCGCAATAAGCGCCGCCAGCCGCTCCCGGAGGCAAAACAACACTGAAGGAATAGAAAAAATTCCTTCCTGTTACCTTCCTCCGGTGTCTGATAGGCCTTTTTCCCAATGAGTCGTTCCGGATCAGCGAAACCGAAACCCCTGACTTTGATCTTGCTCACCAGTTCATCAATCAAGCCTGTCCAATCGGCCGGGGTTCGTCCTTTATCGTGAAGGAGAATGATGCTCCCAGGTCGCATTTTTTTGAGGACCCTTTTTATGACCTTATCAGCCTTTGTCCCGATATCGAATGGCCGGACATCCCAGCCTACCACCGACAGGCCCTGTTTCTTCAACGCTTTTCTGAGATGCGGATTGGTCAGGCCTACGGGAGGGCGAAAATAGGCCGGCACCTTGCCGATCACCGCCGCGATGGTCTCCTGGGCCATTTGTATTTCTCGATTCAGTGAGTTGGATATCAGGAAGTTGGTATACCAGTTGTGTCGGTAGGTATGGTTTCCAATAAGATGACCGTCCTGATCTATTTGTTTGATCATTTCGGGATGAGCTTTGATCTTTGCTCCAATGGGGAAAAAGGTGGCCTTGATCCCGTGAAATTTCAAAATTTCCAGAAGAGCTGGAGTACCCTCCGTACCCGGCCCGTCATCAAAGGTCAGCGTTACAAGCTTCTCTGTTGAATCTCCCCGGCAGACGGCCGGAACAAAAAAATTGAGTTTTAATTTCGCCACCCCCAAAATGCAGATGAGGATATATCCGGTCCACAACAGCCCGAGAGCAAACCAACGGAAAGGGTCTCCAAGACTTAAGCTTAGACCCACTGTGGTGATGACCAACAGGATTGTTGTTGTCTGAAAGCCGCTCACAGAGTCCTATTGACCGTCCTGATCTTTTTCTTAGGTTCAAACTGGGCCTTGGCTGCCAGAAAGTCAGGCAGGTTCTTGAACAAATGCCAGAGAGAATGACGGTGCTGCCAAAACCGTTTCCTAAACTTCCGGCGCCATTCTTTACTGGTATAAAAGCGCTTGACATGCTCATTATACATCTGGTCCAGAATTTCTTTTGAACCAATCGTTTTGGGGATAAAGACAAAATTGATACAATTCATCTGGCCCCAATCTTCTTCAAATGTCCCCTCATCCCTAATCGTCTTCCACAAAGGCGCGCCGGGAAATGGGGTAAATTTAGACATATTCATATCATCCAGGCCCAGGGACATGACAAAATCGCTGGTCCGGCGAATGGAATCTTCAGTCTCCCCGGGGAGCCCCATCATGAATAAACCCTTAGCCCTTAAACCTGTTGCCTGAATGCGGGCAACGGTATCCTTCACTTTTTCCACGGTCACACCCGCTTTGTGTTTGACCAGCATACCCGGGTCAGCAGATTCAACGCCCAGTGACACCATGAGACAGCCTGCTTCCTTCAACAGGTTTAAAAGCTTATCCGAGGCATAACCCACCCGCACAGCGCAGTTAAACTGCATGTCAATGGGATTGTTCCTGAGCATAGCGCATAATTCAACAATCCGCTTTTCATCAGTGGTGAATAAATCATCATAAATATTCACATGACGGACGCCGAATTTCTCATTCAAAACCTTAAAATGGTCAAAAATATATTTAGCCGAGTTATACCGGAATCCCTTCTTAAAAACTGAACGGTCGCAGTAAGAACACTGGAACAGACACCCGCGGCTGGTGACCATAGACGTGCCCGGAAAGTGAGCATAGCTGAACAGCGGGAGGTTATAACCTTTTGGAAAGCCCTTGAGTTTTTCATAAGCTGGAAAAGGAAGGTTGTCCAGATCTTCAATGGGTGAGCGCGGCCCGTTATCAATCACTTCATGGCCTTT
>CAZVHO010000113.1:10506-11809 GCA_964627515.1 uncultured Thermodesulfobacteriota bacterium
CATTAACGGTCACCGGAATAACCCGGCCCCAATAGCGGCCGCCATTTTTTGTTTTTTGGTGAATAATTCTTTTTTCAAAACCTGTCGGAAAGGGAACGATACCGTTGAATCGCTGCCCCCAAACGCAGGCCAAATGAAAAGCGGCATCGAGCGGAAAAGGAGAGCCGAGCAGGGAATCATCGAACTGATGATCTCCGCCGGAGAGAACCGCCCAGGCCCCCGAGAGGGAAATGGATGCCGGACCAATGATATTTTGATAGGCGGGGCCGAAAGGGATCAGCTCGCTATAAATGGATTCAGCCAATATGGTCATATCCGGATCTTCTGGGGATTCCATCGGGGGGAAAACACCTTTACCATCCCCGGTAAATAAAAACTCCACCCGGGCATGCTCCAGATGGCGTCCGATCCCTCCACTTTTAGACCTGACCTGTGTCAACAGTTTGGCGCTGACCCGGTCCGCCTGATCCTGTTCAAAGTCCACCAAGGCCGTTATCTGACGCGTTTCAGGCGGTATCACTAAAAAACGGGGGAAACGGGCACTGGTCAGGCACCGCAGGTCGGCCTGAGGAAAATGCCGATTAACGGCCGCGGCCAGGGTGATCAGGGCTTCCACGGCCGGGAAAAGGCATCTTCCTTCCATATGGTGATCAAACAGATAGGAATTAATTTCGATGGACCAGGGATGGCGCATTGGGGGTTCTACCTGGGGAATGCCTTCCAAAGCTGGACCGTCTTGGTATCCACGGCCACGGGAATGCCGGTTGAATTCAAAGCGCAGTGTTTTGTAAATCCCATGCAAATGATTTGTCCTTTTTCGGCATGGGTGATCAGGTAATCAAACTGCAGGCGCACCCGCTCCAAATGAGTCGGCCTGGTCTGGATGTGCATTAGATCATCATAGACCAGGGGATGATAATAGGTAACACCCATATCGATAATGGGATAGACAAAGCCGCTTTTTTCGATTTCCTTGTAAGGGTAGGCGGCATGGCGCATCAAAGAGGTCCGTCCGAATTCGAAATAGCGCAGGTAATTGGAATGATACACCACACCCGACCGGTCCGTGTCGGCATACAGGGTGCGATAGGCCGTACGGTGCCAGATCAACCCGGTGGTCCGGTCCCGTACGTAATTCGAATCGTTATTAAATGGTTCGGGCCGAAATGGTTTGGGACGCAACTCACACCCCCCTGAAAATCACACAGCAGTTGGTTCCGCCAAAACCAAAGGCATTGGAAAGGGCAATCTCAACATTTTTTTTCCGGAGGACATTAGGCACCACATCGATGTCCGGAAAATC
>CAZVHO010000113.1:11909-16639 GCA_964627515.1 uncultured Thermodesulfobacteriota bacterium
ATCAGTTCTTCGGCCGCCAGGACTACCACGCCGGCCCCTTCCGAAAGGACAAAGCCTTTGCGGTCGCCACTGAAAGGGCGGGAGGCCTGAGCCGGGTCCCCATAAGCCCGGTCCTCGGGATGCACCTTGATGGTGGCATTCATATTGGCAAAACCATGGATTAATTCCGGCAAGATGGGGGCGTCGACGCCTCCGGCCAGGACAAAATCGCAATCCCCGTCCCGGATCAATCTGGCCCCGAGACCAATGGCATGGTTGCCCGAGGCACAGGCGCCCTGGGGCGAAAAAATCGGTCCGGTAAATTTCAGGAGCATCCCGGCCTTTCCCGAAGGCACATTGGCGCACAAATTGGGCAGCAGGTAGGGGCTTACCCGGAGCGGCCCCCGGTGTTCCAAGTCGTGCATGGCCAGGCGAAAGGCATCCGGCCCATTCAGGGCCGAGCCGATGAGGCAGGCCATCCGCGGGGCAATCCGGTCGTCTATGGTAATCCCTGAATTTTCCAAGGCCTCCTGGCAGACCGCCATGGTCAGGATAACAAAAGCGGCATTCCAGTTGTAGACTTCTTTGGCATCGATAAAATCAAGGTCCAAAGGATTCCAGTCCGGGATCTCACCGACAACATTGCAAGCGGATTCCACCTGGCAACGGGTCACCTTCCGGAAACCGGCCTCTCCCCGGATGGCCCGCTTCCAGGTCTTTTCAAAGGTGCTCCCTAAGGGGGTGGCCGTCCCGTAACCGACGACAAATACTTTTCTGTTTTTAGGTGGCTTCATGTGTTCCCGCTCATCCTTATATCAGCCGGCGTAAAATGATCGTGGCATTACATCCGCCGAAACCAAAGGCATTTTTCAAGACAAATTCCCCCTTGAACTTCCTGGCCCCCTCGGCCACACAATCGATTTCAATGGCCGGGTCGGGGCTGTAATTAATGGTGGGGAGCAAGGTCTCCCGGAGCAATCCCTCGCCGGCGAAAATGGCCTCAATGGCGCTGGAAGCCCCCATGGCATGGCCCAGTTGGGATTTATTGGCCGATACCGGCGGCAGAGTTTTGCCGAAGATATGGTGCAAGGCCTCGGCCTCCACCTTATCGCCCACTTTGGTGGAGGCCGCATGGGCATTAACAGCATCAATATCCGAAGGCTGCAATCCGGCGTTGACAATGGCTTGCCCGATGCACCTCTGAACCGTCCCCAAATTAGGTGAAACAAAATGGGTGGCATCCGAGGTCATTCCATATCCGGCCAATTCAATGGGCGCTTTGAGCCCATGGGTCTTGGCAAATTCCGCCGTGGCCAATATAAGGCATCCGGCCCCTTCGGAAACGATAAAGCCTCTTCTATGGGCGGAAAAAGGCCGGCTGGTTTTCTCCGGCGCCTCTCGGGGCTGACCTTCTTTGGGACGGTAGGCCCCGTTCATGGTGGCAAATCCGGCTACGATCGGTTCAACCAAAGGGAAATCAACGGCCCCTCCGATGACCACATCGGCCAGTCCCCGTTGCAGGAGCAGCTCACCCATAATCAAAGAATGGATCCCCGTAGCACAGGCCGTAATCGTGGAACAGATAGGCCCGGTAGCGCCGGTGAGTACGGAGACCCGGCCCCCGACCATATTGATACAGGAATTGGGGTTGGTAAAGGGATGGGGCATCTTCCCTTCCGATACCATCAGCCGGTCGGCCTGCAAAACCGCATCCAGCCCGCCCACGGCGGTGCTGAAGGTGACCGCCACCCGGGGGGCGATGTCAGGGGTAATCTCCAGGCCGCTTTTAAGCAGGGCCCGGTGCACCACCAGCAAGGCATATCGAAAAATAGGGGAAGACCAATGGGCCATTTCCCGGGGCTGTAAAAAGGGATAAGGGCGCGGGTCGAGGGGGGCCACTTCCCCGGCCACCCGGACCGGAAAATCAGGGCTCAAGGGAAATCGGGTCAATGGCCCGATACCCGACTCCCCCCGGACAGCCCGTTCCCATTGGCTTTCCCAATCGAGGCCTAAAGGAGAAACGGCATCATACCCTAAAATGACGGCTTTTTTTGAAACCATAAAGGCAGGCTGCTGAGGACCTCCTGGGTTCACCAGGGGATAAAGCGATAAAGTTTGGCAAACATTTCATAAACTTCAATCCAATTTTGTAAGTCTTGAGTCGACCGGATGTGTTCCCGCTTATTGACCATGACCCAGCTCATGTGGGCTGCGCCATCCTTGCAGGTGGAGCAATCCCGTGTGGCCGAAGTGCAGCAGCGATGCACGGTATTCAGATCGGAAGCCCAGCGGACGAAATGGATCAGACGGCGAGGTTGGGGGCTTCGATGGTCCAGGGATTCGGTTACGGAGGGGCATTCCTCCCAGCCAAAGGGCCGTCCCAGCATCTTTCCTGTCGTGATGATTTCATGATAGTATTTGCTGGAAATGATTGTCCGGGGGTATCGGTCCAGGAGGTCATCCATTTCCTGACGCAGTTCTTTCAACTCCCATTCCTTCCAAAAAAAGCCGTCCACGCCTTCATCATTGGATAACAACTGGAAATGGACCTTCAGGCCCACGTCGGCAATTCTTTTGACGGCGGCTTCAACTTTCCCCACTTGCCGCGGCGTAATGGTGTAAAGATAATAGGTATATTCGTCCCCGGCATAATGCCTGCTCGAAATAGCAAAGGTATCGCGGCCGCGAAGAATCTTTTCGTCTTCGGCGCTGCCCCAGAGCGAAATACCGACCATCATGTCGGGAAACTTATCCCGGGGAACTTTAATCAAGCCGTTAGTGGCGCAATAGGTCGGCAGGCGTTTATAAAAAGCCTCGACCCGATCCAGGGAGAGGGTCGGTTCCCCCCCGATCAATATGGCCAGATTTACGCCCCGTTCCTTTTCGCGCTCGATAAACGCTTCCCACTTGGTGAGGTCCATTTCTTCCGGGGCGGCCTGGTGTTGGTTGGATGAAAAGAAAAAGCAGCCCTGACAGCGCAGATTGCAACGGTTGGTGACATCGTATATGGAACTGCGGATGCTGAGAGTGGCGATTCGTTTGTATCTATCGTACCATTCGTGATCCAGCAATGAACTTACGGTCTTCATGAAGTTTTTCTTTTACCAGGGTTTGTTTATTTTTATTTTTTCCGCCTCAAGCTAAGTCCCCGGGGGAGTAACCGGCTCCGCGCAAAGATTCTCCCCTTTCGGATAGCCCATCACCCAGACCGCCAAATAGGTGTCCACATAATCCAGCCAGGATTTAAAAGTCTCCGATTCCTGGACATGGCGATAAAGACGGGCGGTGACGACCGCCGAACCGGAAGCATAATGGCGGCAGTCGGCGCAATCAGTGTCCGGAACGCAACAGGCCGCCGACCGGTCCCAGTTTAAATCCGTCCGGTATTGCCGAAAAGACCGTCCCAGCCCCAGGTCCTGGGAGCGGTTTTGGCGGGGATACAGACAGGTGTAAAGATCATGCAAACTGCTTTTATGCGTATGGGCCACGGCATTATAGACCGAGAAAAGCACATTCTGGGGATAGTGCTCCAAAAGGGCAATCATGGCGGCTTGCACGCGCTTAAGCGATTCTTCGTCATGGCGCAGCGGGCCGGCATACCCTACCGGAGAAGAAAACACATTAAAGGTCAGTCGACAGTCTTCGGCAACCAGCCGCTCGGCAACTTCCCGGACCTCATCGATATTATTTCGAGTAAAGGTATAGACAAAAACGGCCCGGGGATCATTTCGATAATTATCAATTTGTTTTGTTAAGAGGTCTTTGGCCTTGCGCACCCGGAAGCTGGTCGCATCGTTCCCCCAGACGGAAATGTGAATCTTGTAACCCACGGATTCCGGGATTTTTTTTAAGCCATTGGTGGCAATGCTCCCCAGAGGGATTTCCTGAAAACAAACCTCCAACCGCTCCGGCACAAGCGACGGTTCGGCCCCGGCCAGAACGACGTAGGTGATGCCCCGCTTTTTCTCGTCTCTCATCAGTTGCCGCCAAGCTTCGACCGAGCTGTTTTCCACGGCAAATTGTTTTTCCCCTTCATAATAATAGCAGCCGTCACAACGGAGATTGCAGCGGGTGCTCATGTCGTAAGTCGATTCACGCAAGAAAAAATATTTCCTTACTTTTTCCCACCGCTGCCTTACTTCCGGTTCGGCCAGAAGTTCGGAAAATTTCGGTTTGTCTGGAGCAACGGATGTCTTAAGATTAAGGGTCATAAATGCGTTCCTCCCCGTTAATTGGCCAAGGGCCAAAACCGGGATTGAGCTGTTGGAAGATTAACTCCGGCCTGATATTTTTTCTTCAACATATTCGGCGATCAGGCGAATGGTCTTCAATTTGGGATAATCGTCTTCGTCGATTACAATCTTGTACTCATCCTGCAAAACCAAGGCTACTGTAGCCAAGTCCATACTATCAATCCCAAGTTCGTCAATCAGGTCCATATCGGGGTTGAATGTCTCTACTGTAACGTCTTCCAGCTTGAGTTCAAAAATAATGACTTGGGTTACTTTTTCAATAATGCCTTTTATCTCATCGCGTTTAGGCATCATTAGCCTCCTTATTTTATTATTGGTTCTTCTTTAAATGGATTGGCAGGAAATCACCTGTTTTTAATTATACTATTAGGTGGACTTCTTTTATATTGAGGGCGATTATAAGATGGAAAGGAAACCGGGGTCAAGGGAAAATAACTATATTGTTTATTTTATATTGACAATGACAATAGTTATGGATAGGATTTTTTGTCTTACCCC
>CAZVHO010000114.1:0-16439 GCA_964627515.1 uncultured Thermodesulfobacteriota bacterium
TAAAAAACAGGCCCTCTACCCGGACCAAATGAAAATCTTCCCGATGTTTGAGATAGCCAATTTTGGTTCCGGCTGGTCCGGGTTGGGTTAGTGAAATTTTATCTATAGCGACCATCGCAGGTAATATACTAATTGATCTCATATTTCAATATGAAAAAATTGGCAGAAAAATATTTCATTTTGAACTACTAACTCTGCGTATTTATCTAAATCAATTGTATCTATTTGATAAAATTAAATAAAAAATATTAATAAAACCTGGTACGCCCTTTGCTATGGGAATTAGTGACTTAAGAATAAAAATCTGCGCAAATTGGAAAGAATTTATAAAAAACAGGCCCTCTACCCGGACCAAATGAAAATCTTCCCGATGTTTGAGATAACCAATTTTGGTTCCGGCTGGTCCGGGTTGGGGAGAAAATATTTTTATTGAAAGATAGGGAGGGGGACAAGGGCGACTGATTGATTAGAGCATTTGAAGGAGAGAAGCGAACTGATTCATCCAAAAATCACTGGAGGAAGAAATTAGATTTTATTTTAAAAGGAGGGATCTGAAATGATTAAAATAAGCGTAGGTGTGAAAACGGGTGAGGGAAAAGCTAAAGGTGTTCGGCTACTCTTGATTCTGGCAGTTGCCCTGTCCCTTGTTGGAATTTGCCGTGAGGCAGGCGCATTCGAGATTGATACGGGGAACGAGAATGTCAGGCTTAGTTGGGACAATACCTTCCGGTACAACCTGGCGTACCGTGTTAAAGACCAGAACAAGGCGATCATCAGCAATCCGAATAATGATGACGGAGACCGCAATTTTAATAAGGGAATCGTGTCAAACCGTCTGGACCTCCTTTCTGAATTGGATTTGGTCTATAAGGGGGATCACGGCATACGTGTCAGCGGGGCTGGATGGTATGATCAAAGATATAAAGATCATCTGGACAACACCTCTCTTGCCACCAGCAATACGCTCAAGAACGGGAGGCCGACCAACGACCTGAATGATTTCGTTGACCGTTATTACGCCGGACCAAACGGTGAGTTGCTCGATGCCTTTGTATTTGGCAAATTAAACATCGGGCCTGTACCAGTCAATGTCAAAGTCGGCCGGCACTCGGTTATGTGGGGAGAGAGCCTGCTGCTGGGCGGTTATGTACACAGCGTTGCCTATGCTCAAACGGCGGTTGATCTGGGGAAAGGCCAAGCGCAGCCGGGAGTGGAGGCAAAAGAACTTTTTCGTCCCCTCAACAGTATATCGCTCAATGCCCAGGTGACGGAAAGACTGTCGATTGCGGCCCAGTACTACCTGCAATGGGAGCGGAATCTTCTCCCGGAAGGCGGCACGTATTTAGGTACGACTGATGCTCTCCTGGGCGGCGGCAATAGTTTCATTGCGGGCTTTCACCCTCTTTTAGGCTTCATCCGGTTCCCTCATGGCAATGACATCGAACCGGATCAGAACGGAGACTGGGGAGTCTCTGCCCGTTGGAACCCTCGGTGGCTCGACGGGTCGCTCGGCCTTTACTACCGAAATTTTTCCGACAAGATACCGCAGCTATTTATAATGCCTTCCGGTCCTACGGCGGGTACCTGGCAGGGCGCCTATGCTTCAGGCATCCGGCTTTACGGCATCAGCCTGAGCAAGCAGGTGGCGGGGGTTAGTGTGGGATTAGAATTTTCCTATCGCCAGGGTATGCCGTTGGTGAGTGACCCGGTCACGATCCTGCCGGGCTCTCCGCTTCCCATCCGCGGAACTCCCCCGGGGGCAATCGGCAACACCTTGCATGGACTGGTCAACTTCATAGGTATTATTAGCCCAACTCCGGTGTTCGACACAGCCAGCTGGAACTTGGAATTCTCTTGGAATAACTGGGTTGATGTCACCAAGGGCAATCAATATTTTAAAGGACGTGATTCGTACAGTGCCATCGACCGCGTCTCAAAAGATTTCGTGGGTGTAGGGGCCGGTTTCACACCGACCTGGTACCAGGTTCTAGCGGGTGTTGATTTATCGATGCCGCTTAGCATCAGCACCGGTCTGATCGGGAATTCGGCGGTCGCCTTCGGGGGAAACAAGAATGCCGGCAGCTACTCCGTAGGAATCGGAGCAGACATTTTCACCAAATACAAGGTAGATCTCAAGTACATAGATTTTTTTGGCGATTATGACACCAATCCGATGACTGGCGCTGTAACCGTAGCGAACGGTGGCAGCGCGTTGCTCAAGGACCGTGGCATGATAACTTTGACGTTAAAAGTCACATTCTAAAATATAGGGAAGGAGATAAGAGATGAAGATACTTAGAAGTTTGATTGTGGCCGGTCTTGTGCTGGTATCTGCAGGGAGTGCACTGGGAGCTGTAACCCAGGAAGAGGCTAAAAAGCTCGGCACCACACTGACCCTGGTTGGTGCGGAAAAAGCGGGTAATAAGGATGGTTCGATTCCCGAGTACACCGGCGGGATTACTACTATTCCGGCCAATTTCAAGAAAGGTTCCGGCATTCGCCCTGATCCGTTTGCCGGAGAGAAACCCCTGTTCAGCATCAATGCTAATAACATGAACCAGTACACCGATAAGCTCACCGAAATAACAAAGGCCCTGATGAAGAAGTATCCCTCCTACCGCATCGATGTCTATAAGACGCACCGGACGGTGGCTTTCCCCAAATATGTCACTGACGCTACCTTGGTCAATGCTGTTTCGGCGCAAACCACCAGTGGCGGCTTGTCATTAAGAAACGCGAAATCCGGAATTCCATTTCCGATCCCGAAGGACGGGTTCGAAGCGATGTGGAATCACCTTTGCCGCTACGAAGGTGAGGGATTGCAAGCTAAATTCAAGTCTTGGAACGTGAATGCTGACGGCCGAAAAACCTTGGCGACAGACGGTATCGTCGCTCAAGAATACCCCTACTACAACAAAAATAATCCAAGCAGCGATGTCTACTTGATGCACATGCAACAAGCCCTCGCACCTCCCCGCCGGGCTGGCGAAAGATCACTAATAATAGACCCGCTTAATATGGGGGAAAAGGGGCGGCGGGCCTGGCAATACCTCCCGGGTCAGCGACGGGTGAAGCTGGCGCCCGATATGGGCTTTGATACCCCTAATGGAACAACCTCCGGAGCGACCTGCTACGACGACACCTTTGTCTTCAACGGTTCGATGGAACGTTTCAACTTTAAGCTGATCGGGAAGAAAGAGATGTATATTCCGTATAACGCCTACAAGATGGCCTATCAAGTCAAATCAGACGATTTATGCCTGCCCCATTTTACCAATCCGGATCACATCCGATGGGAGCTGCACCGGGTCTGGATGGTGGAGGCAACCCTGAAACCGGACAAACGCCACATTTATAGCAAGAGAATCTTCTATCTGGATGAGGACACCTGGACAGCCATAGCCAGCGACCAGTACGACGGGCGTGGACAGCTTTACCGGGGATCGTTTGCTGCTCTTACCTATAGCTATGATTCAAATTCACCAAACCTGGGTGCCGTAACCTATTACGACCTGGTCGCAGAAAGTTTTACTATTAACGGTCATTTTGCGGACGGCGGTTACGTGAAGTACCGGTCACCGCTTCCCGCCAGGGAGTGGACTCCCGATATCCTGGCCGGTGGTGGGGTTCGTTAGGATTTGATGACCGGCCTGGAAGATCAAGGTATGGGGAATCTTCCAAGGGAGGATGGCTTTTATTATTTGCAATGCGCTCCCTGTCCCTACTCATGGCGACCTGCGTCGTCGAGAATGCCGGTCAGAAGCAACGCAATTTTTTGGAGTAAAACCTCCAACCAGGAGAAGGTAATGAAATCTCTTTTTTCAACGTTATCACTGGCGCTGATCGTCACCATGACGATGGTTCCTCCAGCTTTTTCGGATGCTGGTTTTCAGGATGTACTTGACACTCCGGCTCTAAAGAGCGCGCTGGTTTCCAGAACCCTCTATAACGGCGTTACCCTGGCCGGCAAGCGTTTGGTCGGCGTCGGCCAGAGAGGTCATATTGTTTATTCAGATGATCAGGGCAAGAGCTGGATTCAGTCCTCTGTCCCCGTCAGTTCCAACCTGACCGCGGTCTGCTTCCCGACTGCAAAGACAGGATGGGCTGTCGGACATGACGGTGTGGTCCTGAAAAGTTTGAACGGAGGCGTTACCTGGGTGAAACAACTTGATGGATATATCGCTGGGCGGGTCATGGAGGCTCATTATAAGGAACATCCTCCCCGGTGCCTGCCGGAAAGAAGGGCATCCTTTCTTGAGGAAGTCAAACGGTTTTCCGACCAGGCACCCGATATCTCATTTCTGGATGTCTGGTTTGACAATGAAACCACGGGTTTCATTATCGGCGCTTTTAATATTATCTTCCGTACGATTGACGGCGGCAAGAATTGGGAACCCTGGTTTGATAGAACCGAAAACAAAAAATTCAACCATCTATACGGGATCCGTCTCATTGGCCAGGATATATTCATCTGCGGTGAGCAGGGTCTGGTACTGAAGCTTGACCGTCATGCCGGATTTTTCCGGGCCATAAACACGCCCTACAATGGAACATTTTTTGGCATTAATGGTAAACCTGGTTTGTTGATAGCCTATGGACTGCGTGGTAATGTATTTCGAAGCACTAATGGCGGTTCAAGTTGGCAAAAGGTTGAGACGGGGATACCAGAGGGATTGACCGGCAGTGCCGTAACAGAAAAAGGGCTGATCGTGTTGGTAACCCAGGCCGGGTATCTGCTGGTGAGCAACGATGGAGTAATGAGCTTCAGAAAAATCATGGGTAAGAGGCCATTTCCGGCATCTGCGATAGTCCTGCTCGACCGGGAAACGCTTGTACTTGCCGGCCTGTACGGAATTCATAAACAATCGATGAAATAATCAGAAAATCGCTTCGAGTCACCGTATTTGGGAATGGGGAAAATGAATTTAAAAACGGAAAAAATTGATGACATGCCTATCGTAAATAATTTGAATGATTTTGATAGGTTGTCCGGTAATAAACTGGAGCGGTTGATCTTTAATAACCGGAAGATAGTGTTGACCATCTGCTTGCTGGTCACATTGGCGCTTGCCTTTAAGGCTACGAAGCTCGCCTTCAATGCAAATTTTGAAAAAATGATCCCCCAAGGACATCCATACATCAAGAATTACCTTACATATAAAAAAGAATTGCGTGGACTTGGCAATTCAATCAAAGTGGTTGTGGAAAACACCAAGGGAACTATCTTTGAACCCGATTATTTGGAGCTTCTGCAGAAAATCAACGATGAGTCCGTTCTTACTCCGGGAGTAGATCGCGCCTGGGTTAAATCCATTTGGACGCCGGCGGTTCGCTGGACCGAGGTTACAGAGGAGGGATATCAGGGTGGGCCTGTAATGCCTGACACTTATGATGGTTCTCAGAAGAGTATCGAACAGCTCAAGATGAACATCGCCCGTTCGGGAATCCTCGGGACGCTGGTGGCTGCTGATTTCAAGTCATGCCTGATCTCTGTGCCGTTGCTCGAGAGGGATAGCAGTACCGGGAAAAGGCTTGATTACAATGAATTTTCCAAGAGGCTGGAAAAAAATATTCGGAACAGACAGACAGACCAATTCAGGGTCCACATCATCGGGTTTGCTAAATTGGCAGGAGATCTGATCGATAGCCTGATGCAAGTAATCATGTATTTTGCATTTGCCGCCATCATTGCTGCGATCATCCTTTATCGATATAGCCGCTGCATCCGAAGTACCCTGTTGGTTCTTATCTGCTCATTAGGAGCGGTCGTATGGCAGTTGGGTATTATTGCAACTTTTGGCTATGATCTCGATCCATATTCCATCCTGGTGCCATTTTTGATCTTTGCCATCGGTGTTTCCCACGGCATGCAAAAGATGAATGGCATCATGCAGGACATCGGCCGCGGAACACACAGGTTAGTTGCGGCGCGCTATACCTTCCGCCGTCTTTTCATAGCGGGACTGACGGCATTACTGGCCGATGCGGTGGGTTTTGCTGTATTGATGATAATCGACATCCCGGTGATCAGAGAATTGGCGCTCACCGCAAGTATCGGGGTTGTAGTGCTCATCCTCACGAATCTTGTGACTTTACCGGTACTCCTCTCCTATTCTGGAGTCAGTCAAAAAGCGGCGCTGCGCAGTCTCAGGCAGGAACATGAGGAAAAAAAAGGAAAAGGTCTGGGTGCATTCTGGAAATTCTTCGACCGGTTTACTGAACACCGATGGGCGACAGGAGCAGTGATCGTTTCGGTTGTTTTGTTGGCCGCAGGGTTCATCATTAGTCTTAATCTCAAGATCGGCGATCTCGACCCAGGGGCACCGGAGTTGCGTACCAATTCACGCTACAATAGGGATAATGCCTACATTATCAAAAACTACAAACTCTCCAGCGATCAATTTGCCGTTATTCTGAAAACACCGCCGGATGAGTGTTACAAATATAAGGCGCTCGTCGAGGCCGATCGCCTTTCCTGGGCGCTTCAACAAGTGCCGGGGGTACAGACAACCCACTCACTGGTCGATGCGGTGCAGCAGGCTACTGCCGGCTCTTACGAAGGGAATTCCAAGTGGTTCATTATTTCACGAAGCCAAGATGTACTGAACTCCGGGGGTCAGCGGGCGGCAACTAATAATCCGGACTTGTTCAATGGTGACGCATCCGTCATGCCGATTATCGCTTCTTTGTCCGATCACAAAGCCGAGACATTGAATCGTGTGGTGAAGGTTGCAGATGAATTTTCCAGAAAACACAGCACCAGCGATCGACAGTTTATGTTGGCTGTCGGAACGGCCGGAATCGAAGCGGCCACTAATACCGTCGTTAAACAGGCAAACCGGATCATGATTATATGTGTGTACGCAGCGGTAATCCTGCTTTCTTTCATCACATTCCGCAGTTGGCGCGCTGTGGTGGTGGCTGTGCTGCCGCTCATTCTCACATCGATCCTCTGCGAAGCCCTTATGGTAATGCTCGGCATCGGCGTGAAGGTTGCCACCCTGCCGGTAATTGCGTTGGGGGTCGGCATCGGAGTCGACTACGCCCTCTACCTCCTGAGTGTACAATTAACCAAACAAAGGCAGGGCGAATTGCTCGCTGACGCCTATCGGCATGCGCTTGGGTTCACCGGCAAGGTAGTGGGTCTGGTCGGCATCACCCTGGCGGCTGGTGTTGTTACCTGGGCTTTTTCGCCAATAAAATTCCAGGCCGATATGGGAATTCTTCTTACCTTTATGTTCCTCTGGAACATGATCGGAGCGCTTGTGCTCATTCCAGCACTGTCCCATTTTTTGCTCAATATGGATAAAAAGGTTACCATAAAAAATTAGGCAATGGCGAGCGCACCCGAAGACGATCCCATGAATTGAGTGGCATCAGAAACAAAGTCTGCGATAGATAAACTGATTGAAAGGAAATTTTATCTCAAAAAATTAGCGTATATTAATATAACGGCAATGCCAACTAACGCGTAGAGCAAGCAAAATCAAGGAAAAAGCATGATCGTGATGAGGAAATATCAATATAAAATTAATAGGTCGAGGAGGAGAAGGCAATGAAAGAAACCGTAATCGAACTTTTGGAAAAGCGCCTGAGGGAAACACCTGATCGTATCTATTTAAAACATCGTGAAGCAGGCCAGGGCTGGAGGGGGATGACCTGGAGTGAATATGGCCTGCGCATAGAGCAGGTCTCCCGGGCACTCATGGCTCTCGGGGTTCATCCCGGAGACAAAGTGGCCCTGATTGGGAATACTTCGCCGGATTGGTTTGTTGTGGATATGTCCATCATGACGCTTGGTTGTGTTACCGCTCCTATCTATTTCAGCAGCAGTACCGAGCAGATTGCTTATATTCTGAATCATTCGGACTCCCGATTTCTGATCGTGCTCAATCCGGAGTATATGCCCAGGGTTCAATCGGCCCTTTCTGAATGTAACGGAATCGAGAAAGTCATCACACCGGATGAGATCGATATCGCGGATAATCCTTGTTTTATAAAACGTAGCGAGTTTGAGAGGGCAGGAAATACCCTACCTCATAAACAATTGCAAAAGGCGCGAAAGGACGTTGCTTCGGAGGATGTGGCCACCTTTATCTACACATCCGGTACGACCGGTCCGCCCAAAGCCTGCATGATAATGCAGAAGAACTGTTATCACTCGGCAACGAGCGTGGGGGCTTCACTCGGGTTTTTACATGCGCAGGTGGACCCAATAACCGTTTGTTGTTTTATGACTCCGGCTCATGTTTTTGAGAGAAGTAACGCAATGTTGAGTCCTATTGTTTCCGGCGCAGTCGTTTATTTCGGAGATATTTCGAAAGCTCTGGAGGAGATTCAGGAAATAAAACCGGTAGTCGTGATGGGGCTTCCCAGAACATGGGAGAAAATTTATGAAACCATCATGTCTCATCGGGGCACGCTGTCTGCGGACGAACAAAAGTTTTTCGACTGGGCGCTGGATATCGGTATGCAGTACAATAAAGCGATTTATGAAAAACGATCGATTCCGTCCGAATTACAAGACCAGTATCGCTCCGCAAAAGAACTCGTTATCAATAAGATTCTCGCCCCTCTTGGATTTGATAATGCGAAACATTTTATGACCGGTGGTGCTGTTTCATCCAAAGAGGTCATCGATTTCTTTTTTGCGATCGGCGTCTGGATATGCCAGGTTTACGGTCAGACGGAGGCCTTGGGTGTCGGTTCGATTGAAACGAGGGAGATGCGACGCTTCGGATCGGTTGGTATCCCCTTTCCGGGGGTGGAGGCAAAAATCGCAGAAGATGGTGAAATCCTGCTCAGAGGGGGTGTGATTTCTGCAGGATACTATAAGGAGCCGGAATTGACCGGAGAAACCATCCGAGATGGCTGGCTTTATACGGGTGACCTCGGACAAATCGATGCCGACGGCTATCTCTACATCATCGGGCGCAAAAAGGACATCATCATCACCTCCGGTGCAAAAAATATTACACCCGCCAAGATCGAAGCCGCACTGATGGGATGCCCTCTTGTCGAATATGCGGTCGTTGTCGGTGAAGGGCGAAAGTATCTCACCGCGCTGCTCACACTCAGTCTGGATGGAGGAATAGCCTTTGCAAAAAGGATCGGCCTAGCGGCCAATACCTATGAGGATCTTTTGGCCAGGAAAGAACTTCGGGCGGAAATTGAGAAGTACGTGCAAAAAATCAATGAGAAGTACTCCAGGGTGGAGCAAATCAAGAAATTTGCCATCCTTTCCGAGCCGTTATCAATTGAAAATGGCGAATTGACAATGATTAATAAGATAAAACGCTATGTGATCATCGAAAAGCACGTAGCAGAAATTGATAAAATGTATTCCTAATTCATAATAAACGGAAGGGGGAGTAAGCTGGATGGCCATAAAAAAAGAGATGGCGGGAAATAAATTGGAAGTATTTGAATTCCCTATAGAAAGAGGAAAGATAAAAGAGTTTGCCAGCGCAATTTGTGATCCCAACCCTATTTTTCGGGACAGGGACTATGCCCGGGCCCAGGGCTTTGATGATGTGATGGCGCCGGTTACCTTTCCCATGGCTGCGAGCCTTCAGATGCCGTCGGACAATTATGTGCTCGAGACCTCTCTTAAGTTGGGAATGGATCCCGGAAAGAGTGTGCATGGGACTTTCGAAATTACCTACCGGCGGCCGATTTTAGCCGGGGAGACGCTCCGCGGCGAGATCGTTGTCGGTGACATTTATGAAAAGGAAGGGAAACGGGGAGGGAAGATGACTTTCGTCGAAATGAAGCAGAACTTCTATGATGAGAAGGAATCTCTGGTCGCCACGATCAGTAATATTTTTATTGAGCGGAGTTGAAATAGGGAAAGGGAGGAATAAAAATAATGAGTTTAATAAAACGTTATTTTGAAGATGTTCTGGGAGCCGAAGAGCTTTCATCCTTTCAGATTACGGTGAACCGAACTCATATTGTGAAATATGCGGGAGCTGGAGGTGATTTTTTCCCTGTTCATCATGACGAGGAGTTTGCCAAGTCGGTCGGTCTCCCCTCGGTTTTTGCCATGGGGCTTATGCATGGAGGGATGTTGACGCGGATCGTGACCGACTGGGCTGGCGATGGGATGGTGCGTAGGTACCGGTTGCAATTTATCGGGATGGTTTGGCCGGGTGACACACTGACCTTCAAAGGAGCGGTGCTGAAGAAATATTCAGATCAAGGTGAGAACCTTGTGGATTGTGAATTAAAGATCGTGAACCAGAAGGGGGAGACGGTGATTGCCGGGGAATCAACGGTAACGCTACCCATGAAATCAAGTTGAAGGAAAGGATATGGAGGATGGACTTTAATTTTACCCAAGAACAAATCATGTTCCGGGATTCCGTAAGGAAATTTGCCGAGATAGAAATGGCTCCCGGTGTGGCAGAAAGGGAGGATAGCGGCGGCTTTGGGGAAAAATCATGGGATGCCTGGAAGAAAATGTCGGAATTCGGCCTGGTCGGGTTGAGCATTCCGTCTGAATATGGGGGTGGTGAGGCGGATGCCTTGACGACGGTTATCGCTCTGGAAGCATTTGCGCGAGGAAGCAGGGACCTGTCCATGTGTGTCGTCTGGGGCTCCCATCTCCTGTTGACGGCCATGCCCATAGTGGAACTGGGCACTGTCTTGCAGAAGGAAAAATATCTCGCCAAGATGGCGACTGGGGAATGGATGGGGGCCTTCGCCTTAACGGAACCGGAGGCGGGATCGGACGCCACGAGCTTGAAAACAACGGCGGTTAAAAAAGGAAATACCTATGTTCTCAATGGTAGCAAGACGTTTATTTCCAACGCTCCGATCGCGGATGTATTTCTCGTCTTTGCCACTATTGATCCCTCCCTAAAAGCGAAGGGGATTACGATCTTTATTGTGGGGAAAAATTCTCCAGGCGTATCGTTGGGAAAGCCCCTTAAGAAGTATGATGGGGATGGCAGCCCCACAGGGGAAATCTTTTTCGAAGATTGCGTCGTGCCTGCCGAGAATCTGCTCGGCCGTGAAGGCGAGGGGTTTTCCGCACTGCTGATGTCGCTGGGGTGGGAACGCATTGCCTTTGCCCCCTCCATCGGTTTAATGGAGGCGAATTTGAATCTTTGCATTGAATATTCAAAAGAAAGGAAACAATTCGGTAAGCCTATTGGAAAATATCAGCTTGTTCAGGCTATGCTGGCTGAAATGAAGATGGATCTTGACGCCTCGAGGTATCTGGTCTATCACCTGGCCTGGATGAAAGACAACCAGCAGTTTATCGGTTTGGATGCCGCCATTGCCAAAACCTTCGTAACCGAAGCGGCGGAACGATCGGCGAGTAAGGCCGTGCAGATCTTTGGCGGATACGGCTGCATGCGTGAATATGAAGTCGGCCGAAGTCTCTGGTTCAGCAAGATTGCCACCATTGGAGGCGGAACCTCCCAGATACAGCGGACCATTATCGGAAGACTTCTGACCGGTCTGTAACCAATCAGCGATACGAGATTCAGAGAGCAATCGAAAAAAAGAAAGGAAAAAGAAAAACATGGGAAGTATTCGAGGAAAGACGGCCGTTGTCGGTGTTGGCGAAGTGCCTACCGGCATGTATCCGGACCGTACCACCCTGGAGGCGGCCTTGCAAGCCTCTAAGATGGCCATCAAGCATGCAGGGATACCCAAAGATGAAATCGATACCGTGATCCCCATTATCGTTGTTGCCAATCCTTTGGACAATGCCAACATGGTCTGTTCCTGGCTGGTTGAAGAATTGGGTTTGGGGCGGACGGCGAAGTCTAATTTTCAGATTGCCTCGGGGGGGTCGAGCTCGGCGAATACACTGAAAACCGCTGTCGGTCTCATTCATGCGGGCTTATCAAAGGCCGTACTTGTGGTCCACACCGATCGTTTGGGAACGGGTTTGGATCTGGCGATGGCAATTACCCAGTTTGCCAAGGTTTCGACCAGCCAGGAGTATGAAATGCCTTACGGTTTCAGCCAGCTGGCCTTGGCGGCGCTGATGCAGCAGCGTTATATGTACGAAACCGGAACGACGGAAAGACAGATTGCCGCCGTAGTGGAGACGAATAGAAAATGGGGGGCCTTGAATCCGAACTCGATTTTCTACAAGAAACCGACAACCATTGAGGATGTATTGAATTCGAAGATGATTTGTACGCCGGTCCGCAAGCGGATGATGAACAAGCTTGCCGACGGTGCCTCCGCTTTCATTATTACGAGCGCTGAAAGAGCCCGGCAGTTGAAGAAGCAGCCGGCCTATATTCTCGGACTCGGTTCGCGATGCACCAATTTTACCGTTACCCAGCAGCCCGATTTTTTTCAGGCCTGGTCCCCGGCCGTTGATGAGGCTTACCAAATGGCCGGAATCAACCCTGAAGAGGTCGACGTTGCTGAATTATACGATGCCTTTCCTCCTATAACGCTAATGTCCATGGAATTGACAAAACTGTGTGCAAGGGGAGAGGCGGGAAAATTTTTCGAAGATGGGCATGGGGCGCCGGGCGGGCGTCTTCCCGTACAGACCAACGGTGCCATGATGGGACAGGGGCATACCGGCGCCGGCGGCGGACCGGCGCTTTTGGTGGAAGCGGTTCGGCAGATCATGGGTGAAGCCGGGGAAAGACAGGTCAAGAATGCGAAACACGTTCTCGTTACCGGGTCCGGTGGCGTTGGCATGGATTTCCAAGTGGAAGTCCTGGGAAGGGAGGTCTGAGAGTCATGGGAGATTATACGAAACCGTTACCTCTGATTACAACGCTAAGTAAAGTATTTTACGATGCGTGTAAGGAAAATAAACTTATTTATCAACATTGTCCGGATTGCGGATGCGACCCTATTTTTTTCCCGAAGCATATGTGTCCGGATTGTTTGGGTGAGAATCTAGGCTGGAAGGTGTCCAAGGGAAAGGGCAGGATTTATTCTTTTACGGTGGCTTTAGACTCGGCTCCTCCGGAATTCTGGGGAGACATGCCCTATATTCTGGCGATCGTAGAACTCGACGAGGGATTTCGCATGATGAGCAATATCGTGATGTGTGATCCTAATGACGTTACCTGTGATAAACGTGTTGAGATTGTTTTTGATCCAGTGACTCCGGAAGTGACTCTCCCGAAATTCCGTTTGGCGGACTAGGTGATGTTTTGTCAAGTTAAACCAAATTTCAGAAGGGTTGATTGATTAAGGAGGAAAAATGAAGGTCTATGATTCACACGCGCACATTACCATGGAAGGATTTATTCCCGAGGCCTATGAGGACGGTATGGCACGGACCATGCGTCTGGTTATGAAGAATAAGTTTAATATCGACATGACCTTAATACAGGCCAGGGAGGATCTGATAAAGGGTATGTATGATCCGGGGGGAAAAAAGCTCCTGGAAGTGCATAAGCAAGCGGGTATCAATAAGACCGTGATTTTCGGTTCCGATTTCGGTGTGGAGATCGGCGATCCCGCCATATCGGTTTTTGAAAGCAACAAGATTTACGCAGAGCTGGCCAAAGAGCATCCTGATCGATTCGTTGCACTCTGCGCCATAGATCCGCGGCGACGGGGAGCGATGAGGCATGTGGAACAATGCATGGAAGAATGGGGCATGCGCGGACTCAAGATGCATCCGGCCGCGGGATTTTACCCGACGGATCAAGTCCTTTACCCCTTTTATGAGAAATGCGCCGATTGGGGCGTTCCGATCGTCTTTCACTCGGGTGCCCAGCCGGCGGCACCTGTGTACCTGGATACACAGCGGCCCTGTTTTATTGCGGAAGCGGCGTCCCGGTTTCCGAATACAAAGATGATAATCGCCCATGTGGCTATGGACCTATGGGTCGAAGCCGTCATGTTCGGCAAGCTGATTCCCAATGTTTATTTTGATTTATCATACCATCAAGCGACTTATGTAACACGGGGGCCTCAGAGGTTTTTCGAATGGATCCGGGAATTGATCAATGAGTGCGGGGCCGGAAAGCTGTTGTGGGGGACGGATACGCCGCTTCCCAGTGCCTTACTGCCCGATGATCAGTATGTGAAGGCTTTTCTCGACAGTTATAAACAGGGTTTGTTTACTGAAGAAGAGATGGAAATGATGATGTGGAGAAATACGGCTGAGGTGTTCGGTATTCCCGATTAATGCGATCTTGTACCGTGCGGCATTTTGTGATTGGCAGTTTCTCTCTAAACGAATCAATCTTCCGGGGATTATTCCCCGGAAGATATTTAAGAAAAGGGGGGGCTCATGAAGATAAGAAACAAGATTGCTTTTGGGATTAATCTTGTCCCGGTAGTTGCCGGGGCATTGTTAGGGTTACAGTATTGGCTTGCCCCAAGTATAACAGCATATCACAAGCAAGTTATTGGAGTACCATGGGAGAGTTTGGCACCGGGTGTACAGTTAATGTTAATGATCCTGATGAAGAGTACCGGGCATGCAACATTGCTGGCTGCAGTGAGTATATTCATTTTGATGTGGATTCCCTTTCGTCAGGGCCAAAACTGGTCGCGTGGGGCCATTTTAATAATCGGATTGGTCCTGTATGTTCCATATGGTCTGGGTGCTGCGTATTTAAGGATTACCACGGGGGCATCTTCACCCTGGTGGGCAAATTTACTCGTGGTCCTTTTAATGATTGCCGCGTTTCTGATATCCGGTGATATGAAAAAGAAAGAGTAAGAAGGGCTGCCGTTCTATGAAGGATTCAGGGATTGATGGCTTGAGTCAATTTATCATCAGGCGTAAGACCTCAGATGGCTTTAGAAGATTTTACGCCGGTGAAATAGGAGGAATCGTCACGCTCATTTTTGCTTGTGAACCTAAGAAGCAAAAAGAATTTGGGAATGCCAAAGCTTTATGAAAGATAGTCATAACAAATCCTAAATAGTGGGGGATAGGCGATGAATATTTGGAAAAAAAGAAAAAAGCTGATTGTCAGTGTATTTTCAGTACTATTCATTTTGCTTATTGGTTATCGCTTGGCCAAAGATAAAGTTGAAATAATCAATCATTTAATTCTTGGCGATAAAGAGCGGGTGTATCACCATATTGGAATTCCAACTGAAGTTAAACGGGCCAATGAAACCTATATCCAATCCGCAGATATTTATGTAACGAAGAATGAAAAAGACCACTACGGGATAGAATGGGTAAGGCATGGGGCGAACTGCCCGATGCCAGAGCTTGTGAAAAAAACTCCCCATGTTGCTTTCATCGTAAAGGATATGTCCAAAGAGATTTCTGGGAAGAAAGTGATTTTCGGGCCGATACAACATCCTGAGAAGGATGTTGTTATTGCCTTTATCGATAATGATGGTGCGCCTATCGAGCTGATCCAAATTGGTAAATTATTAATCGAGAACAGAGTGATAGAGAGGTAATAATTAAATGAAAAAAAACATCGCCTTCGCGTTATTTCTTGTAAATATAATTACCTGTTATTTAGTGGGGTTACACTATCTGATTAAAAACAAAATGACCAGTTATCATATGAAAGTCATCGGCGTTCCCTGGGAAGATCTTGCCCCAGGGGTAAAGACGCTCATGCATGTACTGAAAAAGGGAATCGGGGATGCTCTTTTGGTCGGAGCAATTTCTATGACTTTTATATTGCTGATCCCCTTTCGTCGTGAGGAAGAATGGTCGAGCTGGGCCTTGCTCTGTATAGGACTGGCAATATGGATACCAATGCTGGTCGGATCAATCTACGTCTATCGGAAGACAGGGGCCCCTTCACCCTGGCAAGCCAATATAGGCCTAACCGCCATTATACTGGTTGGTTTCTTTCTATCAATATGACGAATGTTATCTTAATACATGGAGCTTGGCATTGGGCCGGTTGCTGGGAAAAGGTTAGCCCCTTTTTACACGAAAAACAGGTTAACGTTTTTGCACCGGATTTGGAAGTTAACAAATCTACCACATTAACGGACCATGTTAATCAAATATTAGATTTGATCAATCAAAATGCCTTAAAAGACGTTATTCTGGTGGGTCATTCCTACGCCGGATTGGTAATTGCCGGGGTTTTATCGGAAGTACCCAATAAAATTAGGCACACTATTTTTCTTGATGCCATTTTGCCGGAAAAGGGCATAATACCATTCAGGTATTATTTTTCAGCAATTTCGGTATATCTGTTTTGGGTGTTTGCGGCTATCTTTCCCCTGCTCAAACCATTAAGCCAAGCTGAGGGCTTTGGGATTACGGATGTGGAAACGATTAAAATGGTTAATGATAACTTAAGGAAGCATCCTTTAAAAACGATGCTGCAAGTATTTAAATTTACCCCACAGTATCATAAAGAGAAGTGTACGTATGTCAGATGCACGGAAATTGTTGCAGTAGGCAAAAAAAAAGGCGGTAAACAAAAAAACCATCTTGAACAATTTTATTTGTAACTATTCAGCAAAAAAGTTGAAATAATTGAAAAAAGTTCTTGACACGG
>CAZVHO010000115.1:0-16291 GCA_964627515.1 uncultured Thermodesulfobacteriota bacterium
TATGACTACGTCTGGCAACGGAGCGCGACCGGAGATTTCCTGAATCCAGCCAGGGCTGCTTAAGAATTTTATAAATGCAAATATTTATTGGCATTGGTTCAGGTGACAATGAAAATTGAGGGCGGCGGATCGAAACAAGTCCCCCGGGTGGTCCTGTTATCTTAAAAAAATCGGGATTGATTTAAAATATCCCTTTAAGAAGTCGTCCAATACGATATGGAGATCATGATAGGAAAGATAAACCTGCCTTCGGGGAGATGAAAGAGGAGAAATTTTGGTAACATGAACCTTTTGGAATCGCAATCAAGAGAAAACAAGCAATCTTTGCATGAGTGGAGACAGGTGATTGAATCCGTAGCCTCCTTTGCTACGAACCAAGGCGGCATTATACGCATCGGTATTAGTCCCAAAGGGGAACGCATCGGAATCCGCATCGGCAAAGGCACTTTGGAAGATTTGAGCAACAAGATTAAACAAAATACGGACCCCCCTCAGTACCCATCTATTACAGTTGAAGGGGCTGAGGAAGCTGGTATTATTGTAATCCAGGTTGAAGAATCATCCATCAAGCCGGTCTGGGCTTTCGGGCGGCCTTTGAAGCGGGTTGGGCGAACCAACCAGCATCTCTCAAGGGAGGAAACTCAGCGGATGGTGGAATCGACAACCGGCCGTACCTGGGATGCGCTTCCGTCCGAGGGTTTTCCTTTAAAAGAGGCCTCCAAAGAATATGTCCGAGATTTCCAAAAAAGGATCGGCCAGGCCCCGGTTCCTGTGCAAACGCTTTTAAAAAATTTGTCGTTAATAACAAACGATGGGAAGCCGTGTAACGGAGCTGTTCTGCTTTTCGCAAAGAATCCCCAGCGGTTTTTCCCGGAAGCCCAGGTAAAGTGCGCCCGTTTTGCTGGAACGACATCCCTCCGGTTTCTTGATGAAATGACGATAGAGGGAAACATTTTGAATCAATTGGAAAATGCCTTGAAATTCGTTGAGCGCAATACCCGGCATGAAATCCGTATCACCGGCAGGCCTGAAAGAGAAACCATCCCGGAGTATCCTGAAGCGGCTATTCGGGAAGCCGTCATTAATGCAATCTGCCACAGGGACTATGCGGCTGTCGGTACGATTCAAGTCAGGATTTTTGATGATAGACTTGAAGTATGGAACCCTGGAACCTTACCGCCCACCCTTACCGTTGAGAGCCTTTATCGAGAGCACCCATCCCTCCCTCGCAATCCAAAGATCGCCTTGGCCTTCTATCGGGCACGTCTGATTGAGCATTGGGGAACCGGAACCCTGCGTATGGCAGATGCCTGTGCCGGGCTCGGTGTCAAACTGGAATTTTTCTCAGAATCTGGTTTCTTTATGGTTCGCTTTATAAAACCCGAAAGAATAATTTCACCGCCGACAGAACAGAAACTCAATGACCGGCAGAAAAAGGGGTTAGAATATGCAATGAAAAACGGAAAAATCACCACCGGAGAATTCAAGCGCCTATGCAATGTCAGTGAACGGCAGGCATTTGATGACCTTAAGTTTTTACTTGAGATGGGTTTGCTCATCCGCACCGGGTCTGGCAGAGCTACAGGCTATATACCGACAAGCAATCGTGAACTGCGGGATTAGTGCGGGATTAGTGCGGGATTAGTGCGGGATTAATGCCGATTTTAGAGAGCCGAGCTGTGATTCCGATTGATCGAGTTGGGCAGCAAGTCGAATGACTTTCCGCCCAACTTTATTTTTGAGAAGATATACGCGGGTATCTATTTCTGAAGATTTTTGAAGGTTCGTCTAAGAATAGCTAAGGCGTTCATTCTGGCGGTAGTTTTGAAATAATGATGGCCTTGCGACAAGATATTGGTAAAAAATAGTCCCCTCTTTCTCGCATTCATAAGTTCTGGAGAATTCCGTAACCCCTCTAAAACCTCAACGTGGCCTTGCACCTCAAGGGGTTGAGCAACAGGGTCAGGCCGTCCAGGGCACTGCGGACATGGATGTCGGCGGCCATGATGGCATCGACGGCGCACCCTTCCCCTTCGGAAACGGCAACCCCCACCTTGGATATTTTCAGCATCCGGCGGTCGTTGTTCCCGTTTCCAAAAGCCACGACCGATTCCGGGCCGAGCTTTTTTAAGTAGTCCTCTTTTTGCACATCGTGATCCGGTCCGGTCAGGATATGGATCAGGCATTGAATCCCGGTCAGTTCCTCTCTGGCCCGGCCGAAGGTGTCGGCCGTCAAGATATGAATGGTCATCAATCGGGCCAATTGGTTTAAGGCGTCTTTGACGCCGGGCAGTAACCTTGCGTCCACGGAAAGGGTTCCGGTAAAGTCGGATACCAGATGGGCCAGACGGACCGGACCGAAACCGGGGATATCGATTTCAATCATAGCGCTCTCTGTCATGTCTTTTCTTTTTCCTGCATGTAGCCTTTAATTTCTTCATCATCAGGATCCCGTTTGAGGGCCTCTAAAAAACAGTCCTGAGACTCTTTGGGTTTGCCCAGGGTTTGTAAGGCCAGGCCCAAAAGCCGGTAAACCTCTTTGTCCTGATCGCCGCGGGACAAGGCCTGATTCAAGGCATTTACCGCCCTTTTAGGGAACCCATTCATCAGCAGGGCCTTACCCAGGTTCAACCAATAAAGACCTTTGGCCGGCTCGATATGGGTGGCCTGTTGGCAAAGAGACAGAGCCACCTTGATGCTTTCTCCCTGACCGAGGTAAAGGGCCCCCAAGTGGCTCAGGGAAAAGGCGTCCTGGGGATGGTTCTTTAAGGCTTTTTTAAAATAGGCCGTAGCCTCCTTCTGTTTACCCAGGGATTCTTCGCACTCCCCCAGAACCCGGTAAATAAACCCTTTCTTATCCGGAGTCTCTTCGGCCTTTTTAAACCAATTCAGTGCCCGGTGAAAATCCTTTTGGTCCCGGTAAAGCCTGCCCAGATGATAAGCCAAATCAAAGGGTGCCCCACTTTTTTGGGCCAGGGCTTCCCAGGTCTGGAGGGCCTTCTCCGTCTCGCCCAACCGGGCATAGGAAAATCCGAGATTAAAGGAAGCCATAAAATCTTCCGGAGAAAGGGCCAGGACCCGGTGGAAGGATTCAACGGCCTGATGAAGTTGGCCCAGATTGGCATAACAAACCCCCAGGCTGTTTAAGGCATTGATGTTGTTCGGGTCCAAAATCAAGGCCTTTTCATATTCCCGGACGGCCCCCTGGACCTCTCCATGGTTATAGAGTTTATCCCCGCTGATGTTAAGGGTGACGGAATCAAAGACGACAATGGAACCAGGTCCCAGGAAGGCCAGATGATCCAGGGTCTTGACGGTGTTGTCCAGGATCTCCCCTTTATGGAAAGGGGCGCAGGGGTAATCGGCCAGGACAAAGGAAAGGGAAAGGTTGAGGGTTTGTTTTAACTGTTGGCTTACCTTCCGGGCCCACAATCCGGCCTCTTCCTTATCCATTTCCGGGGCAAAAAGAATGAACCCGTCGCGGCCGTAGGGACCGATTACCCCGTTGGCCGGGAGATTCTCCTCAAGGTTAAGGTTCATTTCTTTTTGGATTTCCAGAAGACTGTTTTCGCCCCAGAGCTTCAGGCGATCGGTATAATCATCCAGCCGTCCGATGAGCAGAGAAAATTTCTCGGTACCTTTTAGGGCTTCTCGAAACTTCAGTTGGAACATTTGAAAAGAACGAAGAGGACCATTGGACAAAAGGATCTCCCCTTTGGTCTCCCCCATCTTTTGACTTAAAGGGGAAACCAGGCGTACCCGATCATTTTTCAGGATGGGTTTTCCCGATTCCCGAAGATAGACGACCTCGGCAATACAGAGATCTTCCTGGATCTCGAGCGGAATGGCCAACCCTTTCTCCTGATCCGGGTTGTCCCCTTCCAGAATTGAAAAACGCATAAAGGGACTGACCCCGGCTTTTTGCCCCAGATTGATGACTATCCGATGGCTGGGGAGGAGATCCAACACCTTCCCGGCCTGATAAAGTATTTCATCATAGCCCAGGATAATATTTTCTCCCCAATTTTTAGCAAGTTCCAGGGCCGTCCAGGCCTTATCCCACCAAGTGGTCATTAAGGAATATTTTGAAGGGTTCCCTTGAAAAGTTTCCTGGTCTCGATGGTCAAGACCTGCCCAGCCGGCTTGATAGACCAATTTTTGATCGATTTCGGAAGAAATGCGGAAGGGTATGGAAGATAGACTGTCCCCCTCTTCCAAAGAAGGGATTACAAAACCGATAATCAGGGGCTGGTGATGAATGGCGGCCAGGATCGTTCCTGCCGGGAAACAACCGGGAAGATCTTTTAACCAGACTTGAGACTCCGTTTCCAGGAAGGTTGAAAAGGTGCCGGTCTTGTTCTGTTTGGAATGAAGGGAAAGGAAGCCAAGGATCATGGTCTGGGAAGGTTGTCCCCCGGCCAGACTCAATTTTTCCGGTTTTAGCTCGCCCCCTTTTTTAGACCAATCCTTTATTATCCGAATTAATAATTTCCGAAAGGCCCATTCATGATAAAGTCCGGTAACCGGATCCAACTGAACCTGTTTTTTTAAGGCCGCCATATCGAGGGCCAGGCTGGATAGACGCTCCAGAAGGTACCTTTCCCGGTCATCAGGAACCTGGGAGAGACCAAAGAAGACCAAAAATCCTATGGATTTGCCGTGAAAGGCCAGAGGCCAAAAAAGCCTTTTCCGCACCGGATCATAATGCATTTCATATTCAGTAACCCAGCGTACTTCCACAAACTCTTCCAGTTTCCCCCCTTCCTTCCAACTCAAAGCCGACTGAGGGTGTTCGGGAAAATAAAAATTGATGGATTGGAAAGGGAAAAGACCATGAAAGATCCTCGAAAATAGAGAGCGGGAGGCCATCAAATCTTTTGTGGAAAGGTCGGGAATGGTTGAAAAAGACATGCCTGGATATCCTTCCGGATCCATCCTTATTCATGGATTTTATGTACCAGAAAGGAAGATATATGGCTGTCTGAAATTTGTCAACCAACAGTATTAAAAATAATTGTTTTTTCTTTTAAGTATGATAAAATAATAAATTTTATAAGGTATTGGTAATCGGATTTCATGCCCGACAGGCGCCATGGGGCTTGAAAACAATTAAGTGAAAGTTGAAAGTGGCAAACTCGAGTGATTCTATTGATTTTCAGAATTTTCCTTGCAACTTGAAACTTGCGCCTTTATTTTCGTACTACCCTCATGACCTATTGGGTCACCACGAAGCATGAAAATGATTTTCTACGACCGACGAACGACGAACACCGAACGACGAACGTTATTTTCGTGTTGAAGGAGGGAGATTTTATTCCTCAGGAAGAAGAAGTTCCCCATTATTTAGGTCATCGAAAACGGTTGAAGGACCGCTTTGTCCGGTCCGGATTGGATTCGTTTCAAGATTACGAGGTAGTGGAACTCATCTTGACTTATGCCCAGGCCCGGAAAGATACCAAACCCTTGGCCAAGGCTTTAATACAGACTTTTGGCTCCTTGAGAGGGATATTAGAAGCCCCTAATGAAGAACTGAAAAAATATCAAGGGCTTGGAGAGCATAGCGGCTTACTTTTTAAACTGATTAAAGAAGCCTCGGACCGTTATCTCCGCGATCGCTTGCTTGAGGCTCAGGATGTGATCACCTCTCCGGTGGATCTGGTTAATTATTGCAAGTCTAAAATGGGCTGGCTGAAAGACGAACAATTCCGGTTGATCTATCTGAACACCCGGAATCAGGTTATTGAAGAAGAAGTTTTGCAGGAGGGGACGGTGGATCAAACTGTTGTCTATCCCCGGAAGGTCATGGAAAGGGCCATCAGGTTAAAGGCAACCGCCCTGATCCTGGTCCATAACCATCCGGCGGGTTCGCCCTATCCTTCTCCGGAAGATCGGGAGTTGACGAGGACATTGATGCAGGTGGCCAGAAATTTACAGATAAAGGTCCATGACCATTTGATTATCGGACGGGAAGGTCATTTTAGCTTTTTGGAAAATAACCTGTTATAATCTATGAACAGCATGGGGGATGACGAAAAAAAAATGAGCGACGCTGAAATCTTGCACAAAGAATTAGAAGAAATTTTGAAACACAAATGGATAGAATCGGAAAAGGCCGGATACGATCTGGGCGATCAGGCGGTCTGGGACTGGGTCCAAAAATATGCCCATGAATTCAGGGAATACTGGCAAAAAAAGAATTCCTCATAGCTCCCCCTGATTTGCTTCCAACCACCCTCCTTTTTTTGTCGTTGCAAAACAGAACAAGTTGTGATTATTATGTTTTTATTTTTTTGGAATGATTTGGTATGGCCCATCCAGGCAAAAAAGATCTTTTCCGGGTCAAAGCCAAAGAAGAGGGATACCCGGCCCGGTCGGTATACAAGCTAAAAGAGATCCAAGAGAAATATACACTGATTCGACCCGGGCAGCGCATCGTCGACTTAGGCTGCCATCCCGGTTCCTGGCTCAAATTTTGTTCTCAGACCGTGGGACCCGAAGGTCTGGTCCTGGGATTGGATTTGAAAAATCCGACGATTCCAATGTCCCCTAATATGGCTGTCTTAAAAACCGACCTGTTAACCGTCCCGGAAGAACAGATCAAGAAATGGGCCGGCGAAGTCGATTTGGTTTTAAGCGATCTCTCTCCCAAAACAAGCGGGATAAAATGGCTGGATCATCAGCGTTCTCTGGATTTAAATAACCGGGCCTTGGATCTCGGTTTTCTTATTTTAAAAAAAGGGGGCGCCACGGTTTTAAAGATTTTTGAAGGACAGGGCCTAAAAGATTTTATAAAAAAAATGAAAACCCGGTTTGAACAGGTTCAGATTCATAAACCCAGGAGTTCACGTCAGGAAAGTCCGGAAATCTATCTGGTCGGGAGAGGGTTTAAGAGGTAATCAATATTGTATTAAAGCCTCGTGCCCGCCTGATGCGGGCTCCATGAAACATGAAAATTAATTTAATATCCACATTTTTTATTAGTTATTGAGGATAAAAGGAGGAAGGTATGTCCGGGCATTCCAAGTGGAGTACCATTAAACGAAAAAAAGGGGCCGCCGATGCTAAACGGGGAAAGGTTTTCTCAAAAATTATCAAAGAGGTTACTATCGCCGCCCGAATCGGGGGAGGAGACCCGGAGGGAAATCCCCGGTTGCGGGCAGCCATTGCCTTGGCCAAAAGTGAAAATATGCCCAAGGATAATATAGACCGGGCCATTAAAAAAGGGACCGGGGGTTTAGATGGTGCAGCTTATGAAGAGGTGGGTTATGAAGCGTACGGTCCCGGAGGGGTGGCCATCCTGGTCCAGGTGTTAACGGATAATAAAAATCGGACCGTGGCCGATATCCGGCATATCTTTACCAAAAACAATGGCAGCATGGGGGAGACGGGGTGCGTGGCCTGGATGTTTGAAAAAAAAGGCTATATTGTTTTTGATAAAAGCAAGATCGATGAAGAGGCCTTGATGGAATGGGCCCTGGAGGCCGGGGTGGAGGATATCAGGGAACAGGAAAGCGAGTGGGAAGTAATTACCTCGGTGGAAAATTTAGAAAAGATCCGGGCCGCTTTGGAGGCCAAGAAATGGACCCCCCAGGTGGTGGAGATGACCATGCTCCCTAAAAATACGGTGACCCTGGACGGGAAAAACGCCGAACAAATGCTGCGGTTGATGGAAGCCCTGGAGGATAATGAGGACGTCCAGAATGTTTATGCCAATTTTGATATCCCCGACAAGGTCATGGAGGCCATGGGATAGAGGATGGCCTCCAGGCAGCCTGGCCGCACCCTGGGTATCGATCCGGGTTCTCAAATAACCGGATTCGGGGTTTTGGAAAAAAACGGGGCCCGGATCAGGCAGGTCCACATGGGATTTGTCCGCCTGACCCCTTCCCCCTCCCTTTCTCTAAGACTTGAGCATTTGCACCAAACCCTAAAGCAGGTGATTGATGAATACCGGCCCACCGACCTGGCGGTAGAAAAGGTCTTTTTTGCCAAGAACGTTCATAGCGCCTTGACCCTGGGCCATGTTCGCGGTGTGGTTTTGTTGACTGCGGTGGAGTCAGGGATGGAGATTTTTGAATACAGCGCCCTGGAGATCAAAAAGGCCGTTACCGGCTACGGCCGGGCCGATAAAAATCAAGTCCAGGAAATGGTCAAGGTCCTGTTAGGGGTCTCATCCATCCAAAATAAAGATATTTCCGATGCCCTGGCAACGGGGATTTGCCATTTAAACTGGTTTTATCCTGTCAAGGAAAAGGAATGATCGCTTTCCTGGAAGGCCGCCTGTTATCCAAATCGCCTGAATATATCATTGTTTCGGCCCAGGGGATCGGCTATCAGGTGGCGGTTCCCCTCTCTTCCTTTTACGACCTTCCGGCCCTGGAGCAAGGGGTCCGACTTCATATTTATACCCATGTCCGACAGGATGCCATTCAGCTTTTTGGTTTTCTGACCCCCAACGAAAAAGAAATATTTCTGCTCCTTCTCGGGGTCTCCGGAATCGGCCCGAAGGTGGCCTTGAACATCCTTTCCGGCATTTCTTCCCAGGAACTCTCCCAGGCCCTGATGGCCGAAGACAGCGCCCGGATTCAAAGGATTCCAGGTATAGGCAAAAAGACGGCGGAACGGATCGTACTGGAATTGAAAGACAAGATAAAAAAATTGAGTTCAGGTTTCTTGCCTAATTTGGTCCGGGAGGTTGGAGAGGGAACGCCATGGGAGGATGCCCTTTCCGCCCTAGTCAATCTGGGCTATCCTAAGGCCATCGCCGAGAAGGCCTTAGGGCTGATAAAAAATGATACCGAAGATACGATTTCCCTTGAAGACCTTCTTCGAAAAGCATTAAAGTCATTGTCGAGATGAATTCCGAACGGATTATCAACCCCGAAATTACCGAAGAAGAAAGGCACCTGGATATCGGCCTGAGGCCCAAGGGCCTTTCTGAATTCATCGGTCAGGAAGAGGTCAAGAATAATTTAAAGATTTTTATTCAGGCCGCCCTGGAAAGGGGAGAGGCCCTGGACCATGTTCTCCTTTACGGGTTTCCGGGACTGGGGAAAACCACGCTGGCCAATATTATTGCCCAGGAACTGGGGGTTAATCTGAAGGGCACCTCAGGCCCGGTGGTCGAACGGCCCGGGGACCTGGCGGCCCTCTTGACCAATTTACATGCCAAAGATTGCCTGTTTATCGATGAGATCCACCGCTTAAATCATGTGGTGGAAGAAATCCTCTATCCGGCCATGGAGGATTTTCAATTGGATATCATGATCGGACAAGGGCCCAGCGCCAGGTCTATCAAGCTGGACCTGCCCAAATTCACCCTGGTCGGTGCCACGACCCGGGCCGGTCTGCTTACTCCGCCCTTGCGGGATCGTTTCGGAGTGGTCCTGCGGGTTGATTTTTATTCTCCGGATGAATTAAAGACGATTTTAATAAGATCGGCAGAGATATTGAGGATACCGGCGGAAGAAACCGGGATCATGGAAATTGCCCGACGGTCCAGAGGAACTCCCCGGGTGGCTAATCGGATACTGAGACGGGTCAGGGACTTTGCCCAGGTCAGAGCCAATGGTTGCATTACCCTCAAGGTGGCCCAGGAAGCCTTGAAGATGCTGGAGGTGGACCGGCTGGGCCTGGACAAGATGGATCGCAAAATTTTATTGACGATTATCGAAAAATTCAGTGGCGGTCCGGTAGGGGTTGAGGCCCTTTCCGTGGCCCTGAGCGAAGAAAAAGACACCCTGGAGGATGTCTATGAACCATTCCTGATTCAATGCGGATTCCTGAACCGCACGCCCAGGGGCAGGGTAGCCACCCCTCTGGCCTATGGCCATTTCGGGAAAAAATGTCCCCTGGAATTTCAAGGAAACCTGTTCGAAGGGTCTTGATCTTTTAGTCGTCGATATGGTAAAAAACTAACCAAAGATATTTGAAATTTCTCTGTTGCTCGTTCCTTGTTACTCGTTTTAACCAGCAACCAGCAACGAACTGCCGCAACCCGTAACATTGAAACGGTTTGAGATAAATTTGCAGATGGGTTTTATAAGAATTTAACATTGAGACCAATAGTGAATGGCCGGGGGACTGAAATGCGATGAACGCCATCACCTTTTTCAGTTTAAAAGGGGGGACCGGAAAAACGACCCTCAGTAGTTCCGTGGGTTGGCTCCTGGCCGAAGAAGGTCGTTCCGTTTTGATGATCGATTTGGATCCCCAGGGCCATTTAACCCAATCGCTCCGGGGGAAGCCCGCAAAAAATCAAACTTCCCTGTATTATGCCCTGATCCATGAACGTCCCCTGGCCGCGGCTGTTGTTCCCACTTCCCATCCGAAACTTTCCTTGATTCCGGCCACGGAAGACCATCTTTATTTAAACAATGCCTTGATTTCCAAACCCTGGAGGGAATGGAAATTAAAAGATGCTTTATGTGCCATGTATCCCTTTCCGTATGATCTGGTTGTTATAGATGTCGGGGCCAGTTTGAGTTTGGTGACCTATAATGCCCTGTTTGCCGCCCAGGTCCTCATTATTCCGGTATTACCCGACGTCTTTTCTTATCTCAGCCTGAAAAACCTTTTTACTTTTTTAGAGAAAACCTGCAAGGATTTTAAATTTAATTTTAAGATGATCTGGGTCTTGATGAATAAGTTGAACAACCACCGCCCCCTGGATCGGGAAAACCGGGATGCTTTAAAAAAGTATTATAAAAAATTTTTAATGCCCGTTATGATTCGGGAAGACTTAAAATTTTCTCAAGCCATAAAACACCAAACACCCGTCACCACTTATGCCCCTCAGTCATCAGCGGCCCGGGATTTGAGGAAAGTAGTCCATTTTTTAGAAGGGATGTTAGCGCAGTCCAAAACCCCCAAGCGTTTATAATCAAGGAGATCGGCCCATGAACGATATTTATGAAGCAAATGCCCCTGTGCAGTTCCCTACACCCAAAGAACAGCCCGCCCTGGAACAGGAATCTATGGAGGGCGGGGTCCTGAAAAACCCGCCGGTGAAAGAAACCGTAGAGCGCTGGAAAAAAGAGGTCATCGATAAGATCCAATATCTGAGGGAAAACTTGGAACTGGCCAACCAGGAAAAAGAGGCCCTCTCCCAGGAAGTGGACCGGCTCCAAGGGGACCTGGCTGATTCCAGGCAGCGGATTCAGGAGTTGGAGGGCCAGTTGTCGGAAGCCCTGGAGACCTTCAATACATTATTGAACGAGGTTTCTCTGGCCCTGGAGAGTTGATAGCTTGATTAGTTCGGATGGATGCCTTCAGAATCCGGAGCAAAGAGAAGCGAACCATTTGAACTCCGAACTCCGAACTAATCACTCCGAACTTACTTGACTTCGACGGTCCAACCCCATTCGTCTTTCAAAGTTCCTTTTTGGATACCGGTAATCGTCCGGTAAAGTTCGGCTGACAACTTGCCGATTTCGCCGTTATTTATGGAAATATTTGAGCCGTTCCAGCTCAGTTCACCGATGGGGGAAATGACCGCGGCGGTTCCTGTTCCAAAGGACTCTTCAAGCAAGCCGTCGGCCTGGGCTTCATACAATTCCTGGACGGAAATCTTTCTTTCCCGAACCGGAATCCCCCAATTGCTCAGTAATTGAATCGTTGATTCCCGGGTAATGCCGGGGAGAATGCTCCCTTCCAGGGCCGGGGTGATCACCTCCCCTTTGATTTTGAAGAAGACGTTCATGGTCCCCACTTCTTCCACATATTTTTTCTCCACCCCGTCGAGCCATAAAACCTGGGTAAATCCTTTTTGATTGGCCTCCACCTGGGCCTTCAAGCTGGCCGCATAATTCCCAGGGGTTTTGGCATAGCCCATTCCGCCTTTCACGGCCCGCACGTACTGTTCTTCAACGTAGATTTTTACCGGATTGATCCCCTCGGGATAATAGGCCCCCACCGGAGAAAGAATGATAATAAATTGATACGTATTGGAGGGTCTCACCCCCAGGTAAGGGTCTGTGGGAATCACAAAGGGACGGATATATAAAGAAGTGCCCTCTTCTGCGGGCACCCAGTCTTTATCCACGGAGACTATCGTTTTAATGGCATCGACTCCCGAAGCAGGGTCTAAGAAAGGGATACAGAGTCGGTCATTGGAAAGATTAAGCCGTTCCATGTTCTTGTCCGGGCGGAACATTAATATCCTTCCATCCTCCGTCCGGTAGGCCTTTAATCCCTCAAAAATAATCTGCCCGTAGTGGAACACCATGGTGGAAGGATCCAGCCGCAGGGGGGCATAAGGGACGATCCTGGGGTCAAACCAACCTTTAGCGGTTGAATAATCCATAATAAACATGTGATCGGTAAAATACTTTCCGAATCCCAACTGGGTTTGATCCGGTTTGGGTTTGGATAACCTGGTTCTTTCTATTGAGATGGATTTCTCCATAGCCATCAGCCTCCTTTGCCTGGCAAAATCGATAGGGCATTATATATTTATGAACCTGCAAAATGTCAATCCTTTCCTCTGTAGATTAACTTGACAATTTTTTCTTTTAGATCCACATATAGGGGTAGGTATTAAACAGACATGTCCCGCTCTTTCACCCTCTCCCTTGAGGGGGAGGGCAGGGGTGGGGAGGGACGCCACGAACTTAAGAAGGATTTGCTTTTGAATTTAAAACGAATCGGCGACATCAGCCTCAAATGGAAGCTGATCATTCCTTTTCTTTTTCTGGCCGCCATGGGAGCGGCTACACTGTTTCTGGTTTCCTATCGCTTTCAGTCCAGCCTGATTCAAGTCAATGAAGAGCAGAGGCTTAGAAATCTGTATCAGGTTTTTCTGAATGATATTACCCTTAAAAAGAATATGGCCTTGAGTCTGGCCTATCTGACGGCCCGGAACCCTGCAGGGGCTGCGGCCCTGGCTCGCAGGGACCGCCCCCGACTGATCGCACTCTTTTCCCCGGCTTATACGATCCTGCATCGGGATTTCGGCGTCCGGCAGTTCCATTTTCATGTGCCGCCGGCCCGTTCTTTCCTCAGACTCCATGCCCCGGGTCAACACGGGGAAAAAATGGAGGCCTTTCGACCGACGATCAATCGCGCCCGGGAGACCGGGATCGGGGTGGGGGGCATTGAAATGGGGGTTCTGGGGTTGAGTATCCGCAGCGTGGCGCCCGTTTTTTACCGTGGCCGCCAAGCCGGTACGGTGGAATTCGGACTCTCCCTGGAAAAGCCGTTGCTGGAGGAGTTCAAGAAAAAATACAATGCCGAGGTAGTCCTCTTCCTGCAGGAGAAAACCGGTCGGGAAATCCCCCGGGTATTTGCGGCCACCGTGGACCAGCCTGTTCCCCCGGAGACACTTTCCCGTCATTTGTTGCGTTCGGGAGAGGTACTGGTTCAGACGGAAACGCAGGCTATGAGGAAGATGGCCGTGATTTTCGGGCCCATACGGGATTTTTCGGGGCGTATCATCGGCCTGGTAAAAATAAGTGTGGATCGCAGTCCCACCCTGGCCCTGCTCCACCGGTATGCCCTGTTGGCCGCTGCCCTGGGATTGATCGGCCTGATCGCCTCGATCCTTTTCGTCTGGTTCATCTCGGTCGTCTTTACCCGGCGCATCGATGCGGTCATAAAAGGAGCCGATGAAATTGCCTCGGGCCGCAGCGATACCCGGATGCCGGTAAAAAGCGGCGATGAACTCGATGTCATGGCCCGGGCCATCAATCGAATGCTGGGATCCCTGGAAGCCTCCCAAAGCCGGCTCCGGGAATACGCCCAGAATTTAGAGTTGATGGTGGAACAAAGGACCCGGAGCCTCAAGGAGTCCGAGCAGACCTACCGGACTCTGGTCGAAAACGTACCTGTGATTGTCTATATGATCCGACCTGACGGGGAGACTCTGTTTTTAAACCGGGCCTCGGAACTAATGATTGGAATAGCCCCGGAACAGTTAAACGGACATTACGAAATTTTGGCCCGCCATATTCACCCCGACGACCGGGCCCGGGTCTTATCTCTGCGGGAGGAAAGCCTGAACAGGAGACAGGAACTCCACGTTGAATATCGACTGGTCCATGAGGATGGCACCCTGGTTTATTGTTTTGACCATGCGGTCCCGGTAGTTAATGAAAACCGGGAATTTTACCGGATGGACGGTATCATCATTGATGTGACGGTTCAAAAGGAACTCCAGGAAAAAAGTCTTCAAGCCCAGGAATTGGAAACCCTGGGCCAGATTTCATCTCGCCTGGCCCATGAATTGCGCAATCCGCTGGTTTCCATCGGAGGGTTGGCCCGGCGAATCGTCAAATCGTTCGAAGCAGCCGACGACCGGGCGGAGAAAGGGCAGATGATCCTGGAACAGGTACAAAAACTGGAAAAGATCCTGACCATGATGCTGACTTATATCGCACCCCAGGCGGTAGCCCTGCAGCCTGGCAACCTGAACCAGTTAATCATTCAGGCGATTGAAGGACTGCGAATGAAATTACAGGACAGCGGCTTTTCCGTTAAATTAAACCTGGATCCAAGTCTGGGGCTGATTTCGATGGACGAAAACCTGTTGGAAAAAGCCCTGGCAAACCTGATGGAGAACGCCTGGAGTCGGATGGGAGAAACAGGTGAGCTGGAATTGACTACCCACAAAAACGGCGGGGTCGCCATAGTGACGCTGGCCTATCAGGTCCCCTATATTGCTGCTGACGACATTGACCATTACTTTTACCCTTTCACCGTCGACTACTCGACTGTAACCAATGCGCCTGTTTCGGACCTGGTAGATGTCTCCATTTCCAAGGTGGTCATCCACAGGCATGGCGGGAAGATCACCATCATCAAGGAAGACGACCATCGGATAAAAATCACCATCTCCCTGCCCTTTCACCCATCTCCGCTTCGGGTTCCGGACTCCCATCAATCAACTAATTGAGTATCCGGTTATTAAAGGGCCTATTCATGACCTTAGAGGTTCTTTCAAAAGTCTTAATTATGCAAAATTAACACCCGATAGGTCAGCCCCGCCCGGGCGGGGCTGACCTATCTAATGGTTTCAACACAATCGGCCTTCGGCCGATCCAACTATTGTCAGGCAGGATGCCTGACCTATTTTTACCGAACTAAGACATTTGCAAGGGGCTCCTTAATGTCTAAATTTTGAAGGTTAAACGATAATAAAGGTCTCATCGGCGGGAGTCAGTTTTTCCACCCCCTCTTTTAAGATAACCACGGTGTTTTCAAACCCTATGGCCGCTTTTTCCAAAACTATTTTTAATTCCAGGGCCATGGTCATCCCTTCTTTCAGGGGATAGGCGTGGCCCTGGGCCAGAAAAGGGAATTCGTCGATTTCCAGACCTATCCCATGGGCCACGAATTTTACCTTCTGACCTTTGGGGCCGAGAAATGAGTCCTCATACCCCAGCTCTTTTGCCGCTTTCAAAGACAGCCGGTAGAGGGATTCGGCTGAGTTACCGGGGCGAAGATGTTCCAGGAGACGGCCTTCTATCTCTATAAGTGCCCGGTAGGCCTTTAAATATTCCTTTGAAGGTTTCCCGATGGAAAACATGCGGGTCTGATCCACCTGGTAGCCGTTGTAACAGTTTCCAAAGTCGATCAGAACCGGCTCCCCGGTCTGGATGGGTTTTAAACCGGCTCCCATAGGAAAGGCCGGGCTGAGACCTAAGCCGGCGAAAGGGGCATCGTTACGGCTTTGAAAGGTCCCGCTCTGGCCGCTGATCACATGCCAGTTAAAGGCCCAACTGTTAAACCCCCGGCTACGCAAAATATTCTGGTCTCCAAGTCCCAGGGCTTTTTGGATCATCAAGCCGGCCAGTTCCATCTCTGTTAAACCTTCTCTTAAGAGTTCCGGAACGGCCCGGTATACCCGAGAGCCGATCTCTCCGGCCTTTTGCATTTGCCTGATTTCAAAGCCGGATTTGACTGCCCGCAGGTGGCGAAGGCCGGTTGAAATATCCATGGCCTTTTTCCACTTGATCTGATCTTCAAGAAACTGAACCGTATTGACCGGCAGGCAATCCATTTCCAGCCCGATCCGGTCCGGCATTTTGTACCCATAGTGCAAAAGGGCCTCGGCTAATTTGCTTAAGGAAGACAACGGCTTAATCATTGATAAAGGAGATTCGGCCCGGGCCCGGGAGAGGTCTTTTTTGACCAGCAGTAAGGGTTGACCATGACTGGGAACCAAAAGGAAGCCTTGCTGCATGGTGCCGCTGAGATAAAAGAGATCCATATTCTGGAAGATTAAAGCGGCATCAAGGTCCTTATCCCTTAAAATTTCCTGAAAGGCTGATATCCGAGGCTCTATCTCCTCCAT
>CAZVHO010000116.1:0-1085 GCA_964627515.1 uncultured Thermodesulfobacteriota bacterium
GTGTGGAGGTTGCAGTCCTGCATGAGGATTTCAAAGACCTCGGCCGCCTTATCTTCAAAGAGGCAGTTGTCGGGTAGGACAATGGCCGCCCGGCCGCCTTCCTTGAGAATATTCATGACGTGTTGGACGAAATTTAGCTGTTTGTTGCTGGTGGCAATGGTAAAGTCATCCCGCTCCGGCGCTTGGTTAGCGCCCTTGGTGCCGAAGGGAGGATTGGTCAGGACGCAACTGTGCAGTTTTCCCCGGTAGGGTTCATAGATAGCGTCACCAAGATAAATATGGGGTTCCAGACCATGAAGAAAAAGATTCATCAAGGAGAGGCGTCTGGGCCGGGGTACCAGTTCTTGTCCATAATAGGTTTTGCTCTTTACCCGTTTGGCAATATCCCGTTCGACGGCCCCGCCGGTGATCTCCATGAGCCACTCGTAGGCGCACATCAGAAAGCCTCCGGTGCCGCAGGCCGGGTCGCAAATGGTGAATTCCGAATTGGACCGGGGATCGGGCTTCATGACCCGGATAATGGACTTGATCAGGACCCTGGGGGTAAAGTATTGCCCGGCCCCCTTCTTCCCTTCGCTGGCCGCTTTTTCCAATAGCCCTTCAAAGGCCGCCCCTTTGACATCGACATCCATGGCCGACCATTCTTCTTCATCGATCATGGTAATAAGACGCTTGAGGTTTACGGGATTATTAAAGCGGGGCACTGACTGGGTAAAGATGTCGCCGAGCAGGCCCTTTTCATTACGCAACTTGCGCAGTATCTCCGAATAGAGATCGATCAGGGCCGGGCCGGATTCTTTCTTCAGGGCCTCCCAGGTACAACCCTTAGGGATGGTGATCCCTTTTTCGTCGGCCATTTTAAGAAAAAGCAGATAGGTGAGCTGTTCGATGTAATCGCCGTAATCCACGCCGTCATGGCGCAGCGTGTGACAAAATCCCCAGAGTTTATTGACAATATCCGTCAAGACCGGTCCTTTCTATGCGGCCACCGCATAGTTGATGTCGTTAATCCATTTCGCCAGATTGTTGTTGAAGACCATGTTGGCCCTCGTCCGTCCTCCATGCCGTTCAAAAACGGGAAGGGT
>CAZVHO010000116.1:1185-9160 GCA_964627515.1 uncultured Thermodesulfobacteriota bacterium
CGGATCATGACATCCGAGGATACGGTATCCTCTATCTCGTATCCCACGACAAAGGTCCGTTTGGCCCGCTCGAAATTGACCAGCAAATCCTGGAAGTCTTTCTGACGAAGAAGGGCCAGGGTATTGGTAAAATCGGTTTTGATCTTTCCCGGCAGTTCTTTGGCGAAAAGACCGAGGTCACCGTCAGGAATGAAGGCGCTGAATTGCTCCCGGGCCTTACCGCTCATGGTGCGATCAATGCGGTGGAGCCGCTTGACCAGGACCTTGGTATAGTAGTCCCGGTCGATGTTCTGATAGATGTTTTCAATGATCTGGGCGATGGGCACGGGTTCCTGGCTGGGGATCTGGACATCAAAGTCGGTGGTGTTCTTAAAATATTCAATCAGGGTGCCGTCGAAACAATCGAAGATGACAAATTTCTCTTTATTGATGAGGTCGCATTTTCTCGTACCCCGGCCGAGCATTTGCACCCAGAGGATCCTTGACTTGACAGGGCGCAGGAAAACGATGAATTCCAGAGCGGGAATATCGACACCGGTGGAGAGCATATCAACAGTCACCACGATTTTGGGATTCGGCCTGTTCCTGAACTCCCGTATCTTCTGAAGCGGCCTGTCCACCGTTGGGCTTCCGGTGATCTTCTGGACAAAACTGTCGCCCTGACCGAATTCTTCCCGGCAGATTCGAACAATCTGGTCGGCGTGCGAGGTGTGGGGCAGGTCGTTGGAGGCGAAGATGAGTGTTTTGGGGAAACGGCCGCATTCCTTTTCGTGGGCCTGGGCATATCGGGCAAGCTCTTTGATAATCTTTCGGTTGCTGTCCGGGGAAGTAATCTTTACCTCTATCTCTTCCGTGGCAAACTGACGCTCATCTTCGAGATGATCGAAGATCTCTTTTCCGGTATCCGTATCTATGAGCCCCACCCGCTCGCCCTCTTTTAGGAAGGCCCCTTTCATGCGCACGTCGGACCTGATCTTTACCGCCTCATAATCGACCAGCCAACCATCAAGCACGGCCTCTTCCGTTGGGTAGCGGCAGATCACTTCATTGAAAAGAGACAGAGTGTGGAGGGCTGGGGTGGCAGTGAGACCAATCTTCACGGCGTCGAAATGGTTCATAACGCTTCGCCAGACGGCATCATCCCTGGCCGTGTATCCGCGGTGACATTCATCGGCGATAATCAGATCAAAGGCATGGATGGGAATGTCCAGCTTATCCGCCTCATCCTCATAATCGGGATCGCTTCGGTTTTGCGAGAAAGCGGATTCAAAACCAAAGAGGTTGATGGCCATCCGTTGGATGGTGGAAACGTAGACAAAGGTATGGGAGGCCTGCGGTGCAGTCAGATAGGCATTAGGCAGCACCTTGGGATCGAAGGGCTTGTCCTCATCGAAATCCTCACGGCGGAAGCGCTGGCTGTAGACCTCATATTCCTGATCGAACTTATGGCCTCCAGGGGTATTGAAGGATGCGAATTCCCGAACTGCCTGGGCCGCCAGGGCCCGTCGATCAACCAGAAAGAGAACCCGTCTGACGCACTTGGCCTGGAGGAGACGATAGATTTGAGAGACGGTGAGAAAGGTCTTGCCGGTTCCTGTGGCCATGGCCACAAGCATGGCCCGCTTGCCTTGGCTGATGGCCGTTTCGATAGCCTCAACCGCCTTTTCCTGGTATGGTCGTATCCCCTCGATGTCGATGGGGGTATCTCTCAGAAGAGCGTATCGGTTGGCGCCGTCGTTCTCCAGGAATTCTTCGAGGGCCTCGGCGGTATGGAAATGGAATAATTGGCGGGATAGGTTTTTCTCATCCCTGACATCAATGTGCCAGATCACTTCTCCATTCGTGGCGTATAAAAAGGGAACCCGATATCCATCCCAATTCCCGATACCCTGGAAGATCCCCCTGGCATACCGCTTGGCCTGTTCCAGAACATTGTACGGGCCGACGCCCACCTTCTTGGCCTCGATAATTCCGAGCAACTTGCCCTTCACAAAAAGGGCATAATCAGCCGGGCCGTTGGCAGTGGAATATTCTTCAACAGCGCACCTGTGGAGGCTTTTAGTATCCAGCCCATCGGAGTATTTGATAATCTTCCAGGGAGGATTGAGCGATTTCAGCTTTTTATCGATTCTTTCTTTTCTGGTTTGCCATTCATATTCAGTCATGAGAGACCCGTAGATAAGTTATATAAATAGGGATAAGTTTTTCTTTTTATCGTTAGACCAGCCCAATATTCTTTTTTAAAAAAGGGGGGCTTAGCGAATTGTTTCATGGACCTGCCCTACCGTTTGAAGGTTTAAGGGGTGCCCGCCTTATTTTGAACATGAACAATTTAAACCATAACAAACAGTTAAAGTCAATCTCCTTTTGGGGTTCCAGGGGGGAACTAAGGCTATGCGGGTGGAGGGAGCCGACACGGAGGCCGGGGCAATCAGCCTGGAATCAGAACTGAATTCCGATGCCGCCCGTCAGGCGGGATGAAATTCTCCGCTTCGACAGTTTGGACAATGGAGCGAATATGGCAGGCTGATCCGGGTTGGGACTATTCGTTAAAAAGTGACCATGTTCTATCGGTTGGTCAGACGCCGCGGTCCTTTGAACCTATCAGATCCAGCACCTTCTTCTGAATCCCCAGGACTTCGCCATTCAAGCCGAGGCTCAGGCCCAGAAGTTGCGGATACAAGAGGGACGGCAATCTCTGGTCAGTTCCTTCCTCTTGCGACATCCAATCCCCTGCCCTGTCGAATTGCATTTGACAATGGGTGCAGGCTACACAGAGGATATCGGCCTCGGCTTGTTTGGCGCTGGCGATTTTCTTCATAGTCAATTCCCGGGACAGTTCATTATTTTTCCCCCATAAGGGCTCCCCGCAACATTGGGTCCGGAGCGACCAATTGACACTGACGGCCCCGGTAACTTCCACCAGGGTCTCAAATTTATCAGGGTTAACCGGATGATCAAACTGCACCACATCCCGGGGACGCAGGATGTGGCACCCGTAATGGGGGGCCACCTTAAGATTTTGGAAAGGCCGGGTATTTTTTTTCCAGATATTGGTCGGATCAATATCTTCAAAAAAGACATTTAAAAGGTGTTTGATTTCAACTCCGGCAGGATACCTCAGGCCTTCTTCCTTTAAGACCTCATTAACTTCCTTTAATAGCGCCTCATTTTTTCTTAAAAGAAGATCTGCATAGCGTAGCGTGCCGTAACAGCACTTACAAAGACACACCAGGGGCAACCCCTTTTCGCCGACCAGGGCGATATTTCGAGCCGAGGAAAAAATAAAGGCCTTGAAGTCTAGAAAGCGAATCGGGTATCCGCAACAGGCAAGTTCCAGATCCACGAATTCGATCCCGAACCGATCCAAGACCATTCGACTGGATGTTTCGTAAAAGGGGACATAATAGGGCACTTTGCATCCGGGGAACAAGATCATTTGCATGGGCAATTCCTTTGGTTAGAAAATAGCTCAAAGCTGAAAGCTCAAGGCTCAAAGCAAGTAAAACATTAAAACTGATGTCCGGCGAAAATTATTTTCATGCTTCACCTGTGCCCCATGGGGCATGAGAGCTTAAATATGAAATGTTTGTCCATTCAGATTTATCCTTTGAGCTTTGAGCCTTGAGCTTTGAGCTTCCCGGTCTGTTGAAAGGCGATGTTCTTAATTTCAAAAAGGATATCCGTTACCCGAACCCCCTGGGGGCAGTTCTCCTGACAATTATAACACCCCAGGCATTCCCAGACCAGGCCGGGCCCTAAAACACTATCCTGAAGACCGAATTTCAAACTATGCATAATTTGATGGGGTAGCAACCCCAATTCCTCCGTGGGATTTTTATAATTAATGACCACCGGGCAGGCGTTGGTACAGGTGACGCATTCATAACAGGCATAAAAGGTAGGACCCTGGAAGGATAGTTGGACATCATTTCTAAAGACTTTCCCCTTTGACGTCAATGGAATAATAGCTTTGGTCTTGTCCCGATCGAACCGGGCAACAAAGCTGTCACGGGTCGAAACAAACAGGTCCGGGCAGCCCAGATGCTGGAGATCATCCCGCATGCAAAACCACAATTCCTGGGCGATAATGCCGACCGGACAGACCTGTGTGCCTCTGTAGCAGCCGGTACAAATGGAGGCCCCTTCCTGAAAATGAGACAGGGTTTTGGGCTTTGGTTTTTTCCGATAAACGATCTCTTGAAAAGCGCTTAATTTTTCCGACGGCAAGATGGTCAGATTCGGGATGTGCCTAAAAATCGGCCTTACGGAACAATGTTGAGAACAGACCGCGCAATGGGTGCAGGCATCCAGCTCAATGGCCTGGACGGTGACGATATTGGCCGGAGAGGCCGTAGCCCGGTCCATCACTCCGTTGATCAGGAGCACCAGTGGACTGGTCAGGATGTGGAAAAATTTGGTAAAGGGTAATAAGGCCAGGCCGACAAAGCAAACCAGGAAATGGAAGTACCAGAGAAAGGACCTGATACCGGCTTGGCCCAACGCCAAGGCTACGGGGCTGATCGCTTTAGCCAGGGGGTACGATAAAAATGCCGATGTGGGCTTCGAATGGCAGGAAGCACAATTCAGGATATGGAGTTCCCGCCCCTTTTCTAAGCTTATGGAATCCATGGGAGGGGCCTGGGGAAAAACCACGGCGAAGTCCCTGGACCAATAGGCCCTCAAAGTCCTTACTTCCCCCTCATCGGTTATCGAAGAATATTCCGAAACCATCTCCTGAAACCTTTGATGGGATATGATCTTGGTGGTCTCCAAAAAAAATCCGGAAAGGGCGATCAAGGAGAGGACCATCAGGGCATAGACATCAGCACTGCGGTTAGTCAGGCGCATGACCGGGTCGGTCAGGCGGCGATAGCCGGCAATGCTCAGGCCGGCCAGCATGACAACCCCAAAGAAATTTCTCAAAAAAAGAAAGGGATTCAGGGTGGCGGCATACTCGGAAAAGAGTTTTTGGCTCACATAGCGTTCCAGGGCATGCATCAGGAGCAGGAATAAAAACCCGTAGGCAATACAAACATGCATGAACCAGCGCCAAAATCCTTCCCTCCTGATCCGTTTTTGCAGGAGGATCTCCCGGACCCAAATCTTTCCCAGGAGAAAAAGCTTTCGGCTGAAGAGAGTGGATGAAATGCCTTTAAAGGCCTGAAAAAATCGTTCCCGTGGTCTGATCCTTCTGGCTTGATCGCCGATCCGGCATTGAAACCACATCAGGACCTTATAACCCAACCCCAGGCCGAAAATAATCAAGGCTGCATAAAGACAGATTTTAAAAAACATGGCCCCTCCAAGAAATCAAAGCTATCAAATCCCTTCCGGTCCGCCGTGGAGCGGTCAGCCATTAGCCATCAGCGCTCAGCTTTAAGAAAAACCCTTAAAAATCGATATGCATACTGCTGTATGCTGATTGCTATTCGCTCCATCCGAAAAGGCTTTTTCCGGATGGCTACTAATTATAAATCCTGCTCCAACCCGACGCAAGGTTTTAATAATTTTAACTCTGTTAGAATCCAATAACATTGACTTAAGTCAACTCTTTTCGTATTAACAAAAGGGGCGAAATACTATGGGCAATAGGTTAAAAGGTTTTTCAGATTTTTATTTTCCTATAGCCTATAGCCTCTTGAAACTTGCATCTTGCAACTTGAAACTTTATTTTCGTATTAAACCCTTGAAAAAGTCCCAGAAAACCATGATAATAAGCCCATGAAGTCCACCCCCGCCTTTTTAAAAATCATCCTGGACAGTATTACCGAAGGGGTCTTTACCATTAACAAAGATCGGGTGATTACCTCCTTCAACCAGGCGGCGGAAGCCATAACCGGATTCCCCCGGGAAAAGGCCATGGGCAAAAAATGTTATGAAATCTTTCAGGCCGATATCTGTCAGGAAGCCTGCGCCCTGTCCAGGACCTTAAAAACCGGCAAAAATGTCGTGGACCTGCCGGTTAATATTTTAAATGCCGAAGGGAAAGTCCTCCCGATCAGCGTTACCACCGCCGTTTTAAAGGACGTTCAGGGAAAAATGATCGGAGGGGTGGAGACCTTTCGGGATTTGAGGGCTATCGAGACCTTGCGTAAAGAAATAACCGGGAAGTATACCCTGAACGACATCGTTAGTAAAAGTGCCGCCCTGCAGAAAATCTTCGACATCCTGCCCGATATCGCCCGGAGTGACAGCGCAGTCCTCATCCTGGGCCCCAGTGGGTCCGGCAAAGAGATTCTGGCCAAAGCCATTCACCAACTGAGTGGCCGGAAAGATAAGCCTTTTGTGGCCATTAACTGCAGTGCCCTGCCGGAGACCCTGCTTGAATCCGAGCTTTTTGGCTATGTTCGCGGGGCCTTTACCGACGCCAAAAAAGACAAACCCGGAAAGTTTGCGCTGGTCGATTCCGGGACCTTATTTTTAGATGAAATCGCGGACCTGCCCCTGACGGTGCAGGCCAAGTTATTAAGGGTCCTCCAGGAAAAAACCTATGAACCCCTGGGTTCCAATGTAAGCCGACACGTTAAGGCCCGTTTAATCTCTGCAACCAATAAGGGGCTGAAGGATCTGGTTAAAAGCGGCCTGTTCAGAGAGGATCTTTATTATCGACTCAAGGTCATTCAGATCGAATTACCTCCCTTGAGAGAACGTCGCGAAGACATCCCTCTTCTGATTGAACATTTCATTAATAAATTTAATTTTAGAACCGGGAAAAAAATTTCCCAGGTCTCGTCAAAGGCACTCCAAATCTTGATGCAATATGATTTTCCTGGCAATATTCGGGAATTGGAAAATATCATTGAACACGCCTTTGTACTCTGCCACGGTCCTGTTATCCAATTGTCCCATCTTCCCCCCGACCTCCAGCATTACAGCCGGGAATCCGCCATTCCAACCCTTCTTTTGGGGAAAAAATGGAAGGACCAGGAATGGGAGGTCATCCAAAAGGTCCTGGAGAAATATCAGGGCAATCGAACCCTGGCCGCCAAAGAATTAGGGCTCCACCCCACCACCCTCTGGCGAAAGCTTAAACGCTTTTCTTCATCCCTTTCTTGATTGCAAATTGCAATTTTGCAATGAATTTATTGCAATTTGCAATTTTTTCTCAAAACCATCCGGACCCAGCCAATTTAGTATCCATTTAATATTATTATAAAATACCCTTATTCTTTTTTTGGCATCCTTTTTGATTAATTAGAATATTGAAATGAAAAATCTAAACGAGTAAGGGCTGGAATAATTAACCATGATTAAAGTGGCCATTCCCATCTTCCACAACCGGGTTTCTCCCCGCCTGGACTGCGCCCGGAAATTACTGGTCCTGGCGATAGAGAAAAATCAACCGGTGGAAAGAATGGAATTAGATATCGGTCACTGGCTGCCCGACGAAAAGATCATCCAACTGCGGCAAATGGGAATAGACCAACTGATTTGTGGTGGAATTCGGATTGAAGACCGGATCGGATTAAACCGTTTTGGAATTCAGGTGGCCTCCCCTCTTTATGGAGAAGTGGATACCATCATTGAAGAGTATTTAAGAGGAAATTTGAATGTCTCCTGTTGCCGAGCCAGGAAAAGGAGACGCTGAAAGGATTTATTTAAAAAATGAAAATAGCCATTAGTGCCAAAGGAAAAACCCTGTCGGCGGAGATCGACCCTCGTTTTGGCCGGGCGGCCTTTTTTATCCTGGTCGATCCGGAAACGATGCATTATGCGGTTGTAGAAAACAAACAGAACTTGCAATTGCCTCAAGGGGCCGGGATTCAGGCCGCTCAGACGGTCGTAGAACATGGGGCAAAGATTGTTTTAACCGGGAATTGCGGCCCTAAGGCCTTTACGGTATTGAAGGCGACAGGAATTCAAGTTGCCGTGGGGGTCTCCGGCCTGGTGCAGGAAGCGGTAAATCAATTCAAACAAGGGAAAATCAGCTTTGCCCAGACCCCTAATGTTGAAGGACATTGGGGATAAAACC
>CAZVHO010000116.1:9260-16004 GCA_964627515.1 uncultured Thermodesulfobacteriota bacterium
GGGAAAATCAGCTTTGCCCAGACCCCTAATGTTGAAGGACATTGGGGATAAAACCCCTTGATTGCGGATTGTGGAATAAAAGCGGGATTAATCAGTTGCTTATTGTCTGGATTCCCGCCTGCGTGGGAATGACGAGTTTTTACGAGACCTTCACCATTAACAGCCCAAGAAAAAAGGAGGAATTATGCCAGGAAGAGATGGAACCGGCCCGGCAGGAAAAGGCCGTGGTGGCGGCCCCGGATCGGGAGGAGGAAGAATGGGTAGTGGTTCCGGCCTGGGTGCCGGTGGAAATTGTCTTTGCCCTAAATGCGGCAATAAGAGCCCCCATACCAGGGGAACGCCCTGCAGTACCATGAAATGTCCCAAATGCGGCTCGGCTATGGTCCGGGAATAGGATTTAGTAGAATAAGGACCTCATTAATCGGTGGGTTACGTTATCACTCCACCCACCCTACATTTTGTTAAGCATAGGTTAACATAGAGGAATTTTGAATAAAAGGTTTTTACCGGCAAAGGCCGGATGAGTCCCGCCGACGAAGGAGCACCTCCCACTCCCTCAGGGGCGGGGCTCAAACAAAGATAGTTTTCAAAAAAATTTGAAATAAATAATTATTGAAAGGAGTTTTGATTATGAGTAGTTGTGGACACGGTTCTCATGCGGGGAATGATTCCCAACGGGCGGAAAATGCCTCTATTGCCAGGTCGTTATCCCGTATTAAAAACAAATTATTGGTCATGAGTGGAAAGGGAGGGGTTGGGAAAAGTAGTCTGGCGGCCAACCTGGCCGTAGGCTTATCCCTGAAAGGCTACCAGGTCGGTCTTATGGACGTGGATTTACATGGTCCCAGCATTCCCAGGATGCTCGGACTGAATGGTCAGGCCCCCATTCAACAAAATGTAGGGATTTACCCTATCCCCGTGAATGAAAACCTTAAGGTAATATCCGTTGAAGTATTGATGCCCGACAAGGATTCCCCCATGATCTGGCGAGGTCCCTTGAAGATCGGGGTTATCCGGCAATTTATCGCCGATGTGATCTGGGAAGACCTGGATTTCTTGATTATTGATTCTCCCCCGGGAACAGGAGATGAACCCTTAACCGTAGCCCAGACCATACCGGATGCCCAGGCCATTGTCGTTACCACACCCCAGGAAATATCCTTATCCGATGTGCGCAAGTCCATCAATTTTTGCCACCAGGTCAACATGCCCATCATGGGCTTGGTAGAAAACATGAGCGGTTATATCTGTACGCACTGCGGACAGGAATCGGCCATCTTTAAAAAAGATGGGGGAAAACGAACCGCCGTCTCCATGGGCGTTCCATTTTTGGGGAGTATTCCTTTTGATATGCACCTCATGGAAATGACCGATCAGGGGAAGGCCTATCTCCTTAATAACCCGGTCCCGGCGGTTAAAGGGGCACTTGATGGTATTATCGAAAAGATAGTAATTGCGGCGACCGGAAACCGAAAAGCCCCGATAAAACCTATGCAGGAGGAATTAACCCGAATGGACTCAAAAATACCAACGCTCGATAGTTTAAAGATCGCCATCCCCTTGGCTGAGGGAATTCTTTGTAATCATTTTGGTCACTGCGAACAGTTTGCTTTGGTTGATTTACAAGGAAAAAACATTATTCAAAAGGTATCTATAACTCCCCCTCCCCACGAACCGGGGCTTCTGCCCCGCTGGTTAGGTGAAAAAGGGGTTAATCTCATCATCGCCGGAGGTATGGGACAGCGGGCCGTCAGTCTTTTTACGGAACAAGGAATCAAAGTATTAACCGGCGCCCCGCAACTTCCTGTGGAAGAATTGATCTCCCATTATGTCAATCAAACTTTAGTTACCGGAGCCAACGTCTGTGATCATTAGTATCGCCAGCGGGAAGGGGGGAACAGGCAAGACCAGTGTGGCCGTGGCTCTGGCGCAATCTCTGGAGAAACCGGTGCAACTCCTGGATTGTGATGTGGAAGCCCCCAACGCTCATATCTTCATGAAGACCCGATGGGAGAAAAAAGAGACGGTTTATCTCCAGATCCCGAAAGCCGATGAGGAAAAATGCACCTATTGCCGGGCCTGTTCCCATCTTTGCCAATTTAAGGCCATCCTGGTATTAGGGGAAACGATCCTGACTTTCCCTGAAATGTGCCATGCCTGCGGAGGGTGTTTTCTGGTCTGTGCGCCGAAGGCCCTGATACCGGATCGGAAAGAATTGGGGGAGGTTGAAGAGGGTTGGGCCGGGCCCGTGCATTTTGTTCATGGTCGATTACGGGTCGGGGAGCCCTTGTCACCCCCTTTGATCAAAGAGGTCAAAAAACGAATCGACAGAAAACAGGTGGTCATCCTGGATTCTCCACCCGGAACTTCCTGCCCGGTTATTCAGACGGTGAAAGGCTCGGATTTTACGATCCTTGTGACCGAACCCACCCCATTCGGGCTTTATGATTTAAAACTGGCTGTCGAGGCCCTGGGAACCTTGGGTATTCCCTGCGGGGTAATCCTGAACCGGGCCGATATAGGCGATAATCAGGTCCAAACCTACCTGGAATCTGAAGGGATCCCTCTGTTGATGAAGATCCCCTTTGACCGAAAGATAGCCGAAGGCTATGCCCAAGGGCAGTCACTCGTTGAAATACACCCGGAATTAAGGGAAAAATTTCAAAAACTTTTCCACGAAATCCTTAAAGGGCACATAAAAAAATATTTAGAAACACATTAAGGGAAAGCGGCTCGGTATGGCTGTGAATAAAATAAAAGAATTGTGCGTTTTAAGCGGCAAAGGGGGAACCGGCAAAACCAGTCTGGTAGGTGCCCTGGCCGCGATAATTCCAAATAAAGTCCTGGTCGACTGCGATGTAGATGCCCCGGATCTTCACTTGTTGCTTGCACCCGTGGTCAAAAGCCGGGAGGAATTCATGGGGGGCCGCAAGGCATTAATTATTCCCGAACTATGCACGGACTGCGGCCGTTGCCGCGAAGTCTGCCGTTTTGAGGCCATCAACGAAGACTTTCGGGTAGACCCGACCGCCTGCGAAGGCTGCGGAGTCTGTGTCCATTTTTGTTCCTTCGGGGCGATTGACTTCCCCATAGCGGTTTGCGGCGAATGGTATAGTTCAGAAACACGCTTCGGGCCCATGGTCCATGCCCGGTTAGAGCCAGGCCAGGAGAACTCAGGGATGCTGGTGGCCCTCATACGAGGCAAAGCACAGGATCTGGCCGAAGAAAGACGACTGCCTTTGATCCTGGTGGATGGCCCTCCGGGCATCGGTTGTCCGGTGATCTCTTCCCTGACCGGTGCTGATGGAGTCTTAATCGTAACTGAACCGACCCTCTCGGGGCTCCATGATCTGAACCGGGTGCTTGATTTAGCCGGTCACTTCAAAATTCCCGGGATGGTCCTGATCAATAAATATGACCTGAACAAGGAGATGGCCGGTCAGATTGAAACCTATTGCCAAGAGAAAGGACTGGGATTGGCCGGAAGCCTTCCCTATGATCCGGCGGTAACCGAGGCCATGATCCAGGGAAAAACCATTCCGGAATGGAGCCGAAATGGCCTGGGAGTCGAAATACAAAAAATCTGGGGGGAAATCCATAAACATCTGCTTGATTGATCTGGCCGCCGAGGCTAAAATTTTTAATTTCTAAAGTTGTTTGACCCAATCTGCAACAACGTGTATAATTCCCACCGTGCCTGATACCGGGTAACGATTCCCCACTAAAAAGGAACCGGAGCATGGGAGAGCGGACTTGCAAAAGATGTTCAGTAACCAGAGTGAATAATTTATGTAAGGCCTATGAAAAAGCCCACCAGAATAATAATTCGGCGAAATTGCATGAATTATGGGAAGTGGTCACACTGGTAAAAACAAGGGGATATACTGAAGCCTCGAGATTATTGAAACCGGGTTTGGCCGATCAAGACCTCCGGGCCTTTTGTTGGAATGTTTCATCTTTTCTGGAGGATGATGAACTGAACCGGATTCTAAACCGGCCCTCTGCAAAGTAGGACAGCCCCGCGTTTCGCGGGGCTGTTTCCACTAATGACAGGCGAGGGCGCCTGTCCTACATAATCTTAAACCCATTTTCATGCTTCGTGGTGAATCTATTGATAATGAGGGTTTAGTCCGAAAATAGAATTTGGGGGCACGGGTCAGGCATAGCCTGACTCACGGATTTCACGGATAACCACTTTGATTTACCAAGAAAAGGGGCATCCCTTTGCTTGAGACCAGCTTCCGCCGAAGGCGGATGATGGGCATCCCTCAATCCGGTTTTTACAGGATTGAGGGATATCCCCTGGTCTTAACCGTGTAATCCGAGAAATCCGTGCCAAAAAATGTCTTTGATTCTTCCATTTTCATACTTCGTGGTGACCTAAGGGTCATGAGGGTTTAATACGAAAATAGAATTCGAGTTCAATCATCAACTGAGCTATTTTCATGATTCGTGGTGCCACGCCACTATCGTGGCATGGCGGTTTAGTTCGAAAATAGAAAAGACTGGCACGAGACGAGAGGCGAAATCTTGGCAATCTGCACGATCGGCGAAAATCTGCCGATCCGAGTCGATCTGCGTCCAAAAAGGAAATTTCCTCCACAATCAATTTATTCCGTTTAAAATTAAGTCTGATGCAAGATAACGATACGAAAAAACCAAACCTGGATCAAGAATCGGAAGAATCGGGCTCCGAGTTGGAAGAAGACCTTGAGGCCAGATCCCAGATCCTTTTGGCCGGAGAAGCCACTGTTGTTCTGGATCGAAAATCCAGAATAATGGGTTCTAATGAAACAGCCAGGCGGCTCTTCGGACAGGAAATGTTGCCGGGCGAACCGTTTTTGCTTGAAAACATCCTCCAAGGTCCTTATTTAGCCGAAGCCCAGGCCGCTCTGGATAATGCCCTGGGAAAAGGTGAGGGCACCCAAAACCTGCCGGCCAGGGCCGAAGATGCCCAGGGTATTTCTTTTAACTGTCTCTACTCGGCCAATCCCATTTTCGGGCCGGGGAAACAAGTCATCGGTGCTTTGTTAAGCTTCCTGGATGCCGAGTACGTCGCCATTCAGCCCAGACCCTTTACCGATCCGGCCCTGTTGCCCCAAGTGCCCACTCTGGGTTTTGAAAACCTTTTGGAACAATTAGCCGAAGGGATCTTTACCATTAATTCCCGCTGGCGGATCATCTCCTTTAATCAGACGGCCGAGAGGATTACGGGTTATCGTCGCGATGAAGTATTGGGACGCTTTTGTTGGGAAATCTTCCGATCCGATCTTTGTCAATCCGAATGTCCCTTGCGCATTACCCTGGAAACAGGCCTCACCCGGTTGGACCAGGACGTCCGGATGCTTGATAAACGGGGGTCCAAATTGCCCGTATTGGTTAATACCAGTGTGGTACGGGATCGTAACGGACTGGTCGTCGGGGCCGTCGAATCCTTCCGCCCCCTGATGGAATTACATGAAGCTTTGAATCCTTCCCCCAAAAAACATTTTCTGTCGGATATTATTGGCAAAAGCCCTTCTATGACCCGCATCTTTGAGATGCTCCCTGACCTGGCGGCAACGGATGTCAATGTCCTGATCCAGGGAGAAAGCGGAACCGGGAAAGAACTGATAGCCCGGGCCATCCATGACCAATCCCCGTACAAAGAAGGACCTTTTATTGCCGTAAATTGTTCGGCCCTGGCGGAATCCCTCCTGGAATCAGAGTTATTCGGCCACGAGAAGGCGGCCTTTACCGGGGCGGTTCGATCCAAGGTCGGGCGATTTGAATTAGCCAGGGGAGGTACCCTGTTCCTTGATGAAATCGGCGAACTTAAACCCGAACTTCAAGTAAAGCTTCTGCGGGTTTTAGAGCAAAGGGTCTTCGAGCGGGTCGGGGGAACCCGATTGATCCCTATGCAAGCCCGTATTATAAGCGCCACCAATCGGGATCTGGCTAAGGCCCTTCGGGAAGGAATGTTTCGGGAAGACCTTTTTTACCGCCTCCGTACCGTCCCGATAACCCTCCCTCCCCTTCGTGAACGCCGGGAAGATATCCCTTTGCTGGTCGAATATTTTATGGCACGGCTCAATAAAAAATACAAAAAAGAGGTCCGCGTCCTGGACCCCAAGGTCCAACGCCTGTTCATGACCCACCCCTGGCCGGGCAATGTGCGGGAACTCGAAAGGGTCCTGGAGCATGCCTATGTATTTGTAAAGGGACCGGTAATTTTTTTAAACAACCTTCCGGCCATGGATGAATTCCTCCAGGAGCGAAAATTAGAAAACATAGGGGAAAGCAGCGGGGACTACGATAGCCAATCCATCCAAAAGGCCTTAACCCGTGCCGGCGGACGTCGTGAAGAAGCCGCCGCTTTATTAGGTCTCAGCCGCACCTCTCTCTGGCGAAAAATGAAACAATTCGGTTTAAAATAGGGCTATGTTTCAATTTGTTTCAAATGTTTCAGGAATGGGAAATATTTTGAAACATCATTAAAATCCATAAATAACAACAATTTTGAAAAAGTCCAAAGTGCCCATTTATGTCATTCCAAACGGTAATAAGTGGTTTTTACTTAGTTATATATGGCCTGGATTCCCGCCTTCGCCCTCCGGGTGTAGTCCCCTACGGGACGGAATCGGAATGACGAGTTTTTTACCAGTTCATCAATAGTGACGGCTTCGTAAAAAGTCTCCCGGGCCGTCACCCCGGCGAAAGCCGGGGTCCAGAACCAATTGAAAAGACTGTATTCCGGCTTTCGCC
>CAZVHO010000117.1:0-7701 GCA_964627515.1 uncultured Thermodesulfobacteriota bacterium
ATGGCGCCAGATGGTCAGGCTAAAGAACTTGCCCTTGAGAACGATGGACTTGAAGCCGCTGCGCAGGCGAGTACGGAAAAAACCAAAAACCTCTACAATAAGATGGAGTGGGCCGGTGCCTTCGGCGACGTCGGCACCCTGATCCCTTTTGTGGTGGCCTATATCACCATCGTGAAAATAAACCCTCTCGGGCTTCTTTTCATGTTCGGAATAACGTTAATGGCCTCCGGATTCTATTACCGGACCCCGCTCCCGATCCAACCCATGAAAGCCATCGGAGCGGCGGCCATTGCCGGAGGGATAAGCCCGGCGGCCCTTTTCGGATCAGGCCTGACCACAGGACTTTTCTGGCTTCTGGCCGGTGTTACCGGGGCCATCAGACCGATAGCCAGGCTGGCCACCAAGCCGGTGGTGCGCGGCATTATGCTGGGTTTGGGGCTTTCCTTCATGGTGGATGGTGTCAACCGTATGAAAACCGCGCCGGTCCTGGCGGGTATTGCCCTGGTCGTCACCTACCTTCTTTTGACCAATCCCAAGATTCCGGCCATGTTTATGCTGTTGATCATCGGGGTTGCCTCCGCAGTCTTCATGAACCCCCAGATCACCTCGGAACTGGCCCAAATACATCTGAGTTTCAAGCTGCCGGTTTTCACCCTGCCCCTGATTACCTGGAATGATCTCGTTATCGGCACGTTGCTTTTCACGCTTCCACAGATACCTTTGACTTTGGGCAATGCCGTAATCGCCATTGTCGCCGAGAATAATGAACTTTTCCCGGACAGGAAGGTAACGGAAAAAAAGATCGCCGTTTCCCAGGGGATCATGAACCTGATTTCCCCCCTTTTCGGCGGCATCCCCATGTGTCATGGGGCCGGCGGGATGGCCGGCCACGTCCGCTTTGGGGCCAGAACGGGCGGGGCTCTGGTCATCCTGGGAAGCCTCCTCATTCTCATCGCCCTGTTCTTCAGTGATTCCGTGGCCGTCATCTTCAAAATATTCCCTAATGCCATCCTGGGGGTTATCTTATTTTTTGCGGGTTCCGAACTGGCTATTGTGGTAAAAGACATTGGAGTAAAGAAAACCGATTTTTATGTGATGCTCATTGTGGCCGCCTTTGCCATGTGGAACATGGGGGCCGCTTTTCTGGTCGGGGTTATTTTGGACAACGCGCTGAGGAGAGGGTGGATAAAAATTTGATTCCGAAACGGCCTTTATTCCAGTGATGAGCAGAGAACGATTCCCATGATGGATACTGATCTTGAACTGGTCGAGGCGACAGGCCGGGGTGACCACGAGGCCTTCGAAATACTGGTCAAACGCTACCAGGGTCCCTTGCTGAACTTCATCACCCGTTTCGGGGATCGAGGCATTGCGGAAGACATTACCCAGGAGGTTTTTCTTCGAATATACCGGGCGGCCCCCCGGTTTCAGGCCAGAGCGAAGGTCTCAACCTGGATTTTTCAGATTGCTTATAATCAGGCCCTGACCGCAATCGGGCGTCGCAAACGGCAAAGGAACCTGAATGAGACCTTGTATCAAAACAGAGAAGAGCGCCCCGAAGGATCTCTCTCCTGGCCTAACGAGCGTTACGAGCTTGCAGAAGAGATCAAGTCGGCTATGGCCCGACTTCCCGACAATCAAAGAGCGGCCCTGCTTCTACGGGCTAACGAAGGACTATCCTATCGGGAGATTGGCGCTATTCTCGAGGTAAGTGTTCAAAGTGTTGAGTCGTTGCTCTTCAGGGCTCGAACGAGCCTTAAGCGATATCTTAAGAAGAATTGAAGGTGACTGATGAACTGCTCTCAGATTAAAAGAAAACTCTCTGTGTTTCTGGATAACGAACTGGATAAAACAACCTCCCGGCTTATTGAAGAACACCTTAGCGCTTGCCCCTATTGCCGGGAATATTTTCAGGAATTCAGGGAGATCGATGACCTGGTGTCCGGGCTGCCGGGTATCGTTCCGAGCCCGGATTTCTCCCGGAGAGTTGTGCAGGCCGCAATAGGGACCCCGAAGACGGTTGAGGAGAAACCGGTCCCGTTTTCATCCCGTTTAAGATTTGCCCTGGAACGACTTTCCGAAAAAATATTCAGCCTCATTCCTTCGGGATCCCGGCAACCTATTAAAACCCTGGAGGAATTCGGCGACTACCCCCCGCTTTCAATGAGTTTTATTTATTTCAGGCTTCTTGAACAACCGAAGCAAAGGAAGTTGATATGAGCGTATCCTACGCATTTTTTACCGGATTTTTAACGGCCCTGTTCCTGGTCACGGCTGTGTTGTTCGGCCTCTATTTCTTCTCCAGAGGACACCGGGAGAAATATTCAAACATCAAGGGATACCTGGATCTTATTCCTGACCTTTCACAGGACCAGCGGGAAAGGGTTCAGGAGATCCGACACACTTTCCTGCCCAAAGTTCACGGGATCAGGTTGAATCTGCAACGCCAAAGAGCAGAATTGGCCAGGCGTCTTTTTTCCGAACCCACTGTCAGAAATGGCATCTACGAAGTTTCCAAGCAGATACTCGACTATCAGTCTGAATTAGAACGGGAGGTAATCGAGCACATCCTCGAAGAAAAAGAACTGCTCACCCCATCACAAAAGAAAAAGTTCTACGAGATCATCATAGATCAGTTTGCTTCGGGTGGTCTTGGTGTTCATGATATGAGGAGGGGGAAATGAGTGTCTTATTAAGGCATCCCAGCAGGCCGGCGTTCCTCCCCACTTCAAGAAGGCAACTTTTTGTTGGTGGAGATGAACGCTAATTCTTTCATCACTCTATTGAAAGGAGGAAAAAAACCATGGCTCAACCATTGAATGAAAAAAATTTGAGTATGGAAGGTTGCGTGATGTTGGCACTCTCGACATTCAGAAGATCCGAAAAGGCCATTGATGTGGCCATAGATAAATGTCGGGAGGCTAAAAAGTTGATGGTTGTTTATGTCGTAGACATCAATGTGGCCCGCTATCTTGTGGGCGTTGAGGAGGAATTTTTTCTTGGTTTGAGAGAAACCTGTGAGTCAGAAATGCTGGAAAAAGCCGAGAAAGAAGCCCGTGAACAGGTAACGATGATAGCCGAGAAGGCCAGAAAAGAAGGAATACAGGTGAAAACACTCGTGCAGGTGGGACGGTTTGCAGTTGTCTGCCTCGATGTGGTCCAGCAAGGCCAGCCATCTCTGATTGTGACCACGCGATCTCGAAGGCCGGAATGGGTAAAAAAGTTTTTCGGCGCACCAGTAGACGAGCTGATTGCAAAGGCGGGATGCCCGGTTATCGCAATCTAAGTCCCATTACAGAAAAGGAGGTCCGGTATTTTTGCCGGACCTCCTGGAGCAGTACAGGTCCTTCATCTCTCATAGCGAAACCGGCAGCACGGCCGTTCAGCACACCACCCATGCCCTCAATATCTTTCGCCGCCGACCCTGTTGCCATCATCCTTTGAGCGCAATAGGAATGCCTAAATGTCGATACACTCCCAGGCAGCATAAATAAAAAACTCCCGCAATCCACAGCACCATGTCAAACCCCGACACCAGTGAAATAATAACGGTTAAGACCGAACCAATCACCGTCATAAACCCATTGATACCCCAAGCCCAGCCAACCAGATTCGGTGAAACCTGGTGGATAAGACGAAGCCCCAATGGAAAAGGGAATCCCATACATATACCAATCGGTGCCAAAAGAACAAAGGTAACCATGGATCTGACGATAAGGGGTGTGCCGAGAAAAGCTTGAAAAATCGGCTGGGTCGTAAAGATGGTCACCACAATGAGAAGGAAAATGGTCGGGAAAATAAATCGAAGGGCTATCTGGGGCCGATCACCGAATTTCTCAGAGAGAAAACTGCCTATTCCTGAGAAAACCAGGAGTCCGGAAATGATCAGGGCAATGGAGTAGGCCGGATGTCCTAAAAAAAGAATATACTGTTTGATAAAACAGAGCTCTATCATAATAAAACCCATGCCCAAAAAAGAAAAATAAAAAATAACCGCCCAACGGACGTTTTTCTGTGCTGTTTTCTTTCTTGAAAAAAAGAAGAGCGGCACAAAAATACCTAACAGTGAAATAATGGTCCCTTCAATAGCAATAGCCAGAACAGGTACATCAGACTGGGCCAACTCCAGGTTGCCAACAATCTCTTTTATAAACCCGGAAGGCTTCCAGCGAAACATTTTGGCTATCCCACGTAATTCTTCGGGTAAGATCGGATTATTGATGTCTACCGAACTGCCAAATTTCAGGATATGATCAAAAAAAGGATGGTCGTCGGTGGCCGGCGTTAAATCAAAGCCTGCAATCTGAAAATATTGTCTATAATCGTCATCCATCAATATTTTAGCATACAGATTTTCATCTTTTTGCATGCCCGGATAATACAGCATGGTCCTGCCCAATTTTTCGGCGTACTTCCTGGCATCGGCAATTTCCAAATCCGTGAAAGGGGTCTTTTTGAAATAAAAACTATGATTCCCCCACCATTCACCGGAAATGATCATGATATTCTTTTCAATATGTTGTATATGATTCTGCTCTGCGACACGGCGAAAGGTTGTGCATAGTCTGCTGGTTCCCCAACGGATAATACCCACAACGCCATTTTCCTCAAGGCGGGAAATATAGGCGTTAATTCCCTCCTCGGTAAGCAAATAGGTTTCAGACAAGACAATCGCGCCCGATGCAAAAGCAATCGGTGTAAAATTATTACGTATTAAGATCAAATCATACTTGTCCTGTGTATTGACCAGGAAACTTCTCCCTTCATCAACGAATTGTTTGACCCGGGGGGAATGATACATTTGATTGTTCCAGTCGGCCATGTCTGTTTCGGCTATCTTTGCGATAAGCGGATCCATCTCCACCGCATGAACCATGGATGCCCCATGAGCCAATGCAAAAGCAACTTCCGTTCCGCCGGAGGAACCAATAATCATAACCTTGGGCCCCTTTTCCTTGCCGGAGATGAAGAGGTACGGGAAATTAGTGGAATCCTCCCAATGCTTTTTATTATCCCAGGGCGCCAGAAAAGATTCGTTTTCCCCGCCATTGATAAAAATTCCTCGACGCTTATTCTTATCATAACTGACCACATCGACCTTGGAAAGGGTGGACCAACCGGAATAGAGGGTGTTTTGACGGACCCGTTGATACCAGCGTTTACTTTCATGGGGCTGAATGGGAAAAATGCTTTCTCCGAAAGGAATAATCGCTCCAAGAAGTAAACCGAACAGGACCAACACGGAGAGGAACGCTTTATGTCTTTTTATAGAAAAAAAGATTGCGGCCAGGACACCGGCCAAAGATGCCGCTATAACAGCCCCTGATGCCCCGATGCGGGTGATAATCAGAGAAAGGAGGAAGGAACCGATTGCGGCTCCGATCAAATCCCAGAAATACAGTTTATGGACCCGTTTGGAGTCGGAAGCCAGTAAAATCGAAATGGCAAGACCGGCGAAAAAAAATGGAATAATAATCGCCAGGTAAATGATAAAGAGATAGACCCAGTTGATCGCCTGGTCAAACGTAGAGATCGTAAGCGGAACCCGGATAATCAGAAAAAGCGCCAGAAGAGCGGTTAGAGAAAAAAACAGGCAGTAGCTGCCGACCTGGGACTTTGGGAACCATTTATTACTGTTTCTGGTGACAGCCAAGGTCACCCCTGCAATACCAAAACCAAGCAGAGCAGTCGACACGATAAGAAATGCGTAATTTGACCATACGACAAAAGAAAAAATGCGTGTAAGCGTGATTTCAAAAAGAAGGGTACCTAAGGCCAGAAAAAAAATACCAAACAGGTCGTGCCTGTCAATCACCCACGAAAAACGTCTCTTATTTTCGCTCATAATAAACTCGCTTTTTCCAAATAGTGATCAACCCGCTAAAAATTTTTGACAAGAACTCGCTTTTTAATGAAGGGAGTAAGAGGAGGTGGAAGGGAGTATAAGAGAAGAAAAATACCAGGTCAAGAGAAAAACAGAGAGCCAAAGGCAGGAAGGCAAGGGTCCTTCCTGGAAGATCCGGCCCACACCGGCCAGTCTACTAAAAATCATTTTTTTTCTTGACGCTTATACCACAATGTGGTATCTTTATTGAAAAAGTGGGCTTTATGCAGCTTTTCTCCAGAGTCGGTGATGAAAAAAGAAATATTCGTATCTTATCGAAAACAATTAGGATTAACGCAAAAAGAATTGGCCCAACTGCTGGTTACTTCGGTCAAGGCCATCCACAGCTATGAACAGGGCTGGCGCAACATTCCGGAGAACATCGAACGGCAGCTCTTTTTTCTGATTTCCCGGCAACAGCAGCGGGACTTGAATCCCCGGGAATGCTGGATCATAAAAAAATGTCCTCCGGAGAGAAAAAAGCAATGCCCGGCCTGGAAATTCAATGCCGGCCGTTTATGCTGGTTCATCAATGGAACCGTCTGTGAAGGATCGGTCCAGAAAAACTGGAGTGACAAGATGCAATTGTGCCGGGACTGCGAAATATTTAAACCGATATTGAATTTTGTATCAATTTAGATTCTTGAAATATTTTGGCACGGATTTCACGGATAAACACGGCAAGGCAAAATGATTATCCATCAATCACGCTATAGGCGTGATTGATGGATACCTGCTCTCCGCCTTCGGCGGATGCCGGTCTCAAGAAAACGGATGCCCGTTTTCTTGAGAAATAAAAAGCATTATCCGTGTTTATCCGCGAAATCCGTGCCAATAAAAATTTCTTTTACTTTTTTTAAAAACCCTAAAGTGTTACTGAATTTTTAAAGGGGAAATAATTTAACACGTCGGAGGAAAACCATTATGGCAAAAGAAAACCAATACCGTTTTGACACCCAGGTCATCCACGCCGGCCAGTCACCTATCTCCTGGGAAGGGGCGACCCTCCCTCCGATCTTCCAGACCGCCTCACATCTGCATCCGACTGCCGAAAATTTGAGTCAGACTTTTGCAGGTCAGACCAGGGACCATATCTACATGAGGCTGACCAACCCGACCAATCGCACCCTGGAAGAAAAATTAACTTTGTTGGAGGGGGGCAAAGGCGCTATCGTCATGTCTTCCGGAATGGCGGCTGTGACCAATGCCTGCATGGCCTTATTGCGATCAGGGGACGAGTTCGTAGCCGGGAATTCCCTTTTCATGTCCACTTATCTTCTTTTTGTCAAGGTTTTTTCCAAATATAACCTGAAGGCGCGACTGGTCGAACCAACGGATGCAAAGGCGGTTGCCGAAGCCATTAATGAAAAGACCCGGTTTGTCTTTGTGGAAACCATCGGCAACCCCAAGCTGGATATCCCCAACCTTAAAGAGATCGCCCGGGTGGCCCATCAGGAAGGAATTCCCCTGATCGTGGACACCACCCTGGCCACCCCCTACTTGTGCCGACCCTTTGAACACGGTGTCGACGTGGTTATCCACTCCACCACCAAATACTTAAACGGCCATGGTGCGGCCGTCGGCGGCGTGGTGATCGACCGGGGGGAATTCGATTGGTCCGGGGAACGGTTTCCGGATTTCAAACCCTTTATCGACCGCAAAGGTCCCCTGGCTTTCATAGACAAGGTCTGGCGGGAACATCATATCAACTTCGGCACCACCCAATCTCCTTTTCATTCTTATTTAACCATGCTTGGCTTGGACACCCTGTCGCTCCGGATGGAACGGATCATGAAAAATGCCTCCTTAATTGCCGG
>CAZVHO010000117.1:7801-10626 GCA_964627515.1 uncultured Thermodesulfobacteriota bacterium
ATTGAACATGACCCGCAAGGGGTTTCCGTGGGAATGGTGGAGAAGAAATTCTTCACCTTCGCTGATCCGCCCCAGGAGATGGTCCTGGAATGCGGGGCCCGCTTAGGGCCGGTGACCCTGGCCTATGAAACCTGCGGGATCTTAAACCCGGAGAAGAACAACGTGGTCCTCATCGCCCATGCCCTTTCCGGGGATTCCCACGTGGCCGGCTATTATTCCCCGGCGGATACCAAGCCCGGCTGGTGGGATATTATGGTCGGACCGGAGAAGGGAATCGATACGAACAAGTATTTTGTTGTCTGCTCCAATATCCTGGGCAGTTGTCTGGGCACCACCGGGCCATCTTCTGTTGATCCCAGGAATAATAAGCCTTTTGGACTGGATTTTCCCGTGGTAACCATCGGCGACATGGTAGCGGCCCAGAAGCAGTTGCTGGGTTATCTGGGAATCGAAAAAATTCTCTCGGTCATAGGCGGCTCCATCGGGGGGATGCAGGTCCTGGAATGGGCCGTCCGCTTTCCGGAGATGGTCCTTTCGGCCATCCCTCTGGCTACGACGACCAGACATTCGGCCCTGGCTATCGCCTTCAATGAGGTAGCCCGTCAGGCCATCATGGCCGATCCCAACTGGAAGGGCGGCGATTACTATTCGGGAACCAACCCCTCCTTAGGCTTGGCGGTGGCCCGCATGATCGGACATATCACCTATCTTTCCGATGAGTCCATGCGGCTGAAGTTCGGCCGGAGGCTCCAGGATAGAACAGATTTTTCCTATAATTTCGACGCCGACTTTCAGGTGGAAAGTTATCTCCGTTATCAGGGGGCCAAATTCGTGGAACGGTTTGACGCCAACTCCTTCCTCTATATTACCAAGGCCTCCGACTATTTTGACCTGGGCCTCCAACACGGGAACGGTTCGACAGTAAGGGCTTTTTCTAAAACCGAAGCCAAATTCCTGGTGGTTTCCTTTACCTCCGATTGGCTCTATCCCACCTATCAATCCAAAGGAATTGTTCGGGCCTTGAAAAAAAACGGAAGGGATGTCAGCTTCTGCGAAATAGAAGCCCAATGGGGCCATGATGCTTTTCTGCTGCCTAATGAGCGTTTAAATGAAATGATCAGAGGATTTTTAGACCGTGTCTATCGTGAAATTTAAAAACAACGGGATTCGTTTTGATCTCCAATTAGTGGCTTCCTGGATCGAACCGGGGGCCAGGGTGCTGGATCTTGGCTGTGGAGAAGGGGATCTGCTTTTATATTTGAAGACCCATAAAAATATCGAGGGCAAGGGCATCGAGCATAATGAGCCCAAGACCGTCCGCTGCATCGAAAGGGGACTTTCCGTTCTGCAAGGGGACCTGAATGAAGAGATAGCCGACTTTCCGGACAAGAGCTTCGACTATGTAGTCTTGAGCCAGACCCTTCAGCAGGTTTATGAACCGGATCAATTAATCCGAACCATTCTGCGTATCGGGCATAACGGGATTGTCAGTTTCCCCAATTTCAGTCATTGGCAGGTCCGCTGGCAGTTACTCGCCAAAGGATACGCACCGGTTACGGCTCAACTCCCCTATCAATGGTATGATACGCCGAACATCCGCGTCATCACCATTAAGGATTTTAAGCGGTTTTCAAAGGAGGTCGGTTTTAAGATTGTCCGGTGGGCGGCAGTCAACACCCGGGATCAGGAGAAAAGCGGGCAGATGATTACCTTTCTGCCCAATCTTCGGGCCACCTATGGCATTTTTCAAATAAAATGGATTTAAAACCCAATTCTGATAAAAATCTTTCCGAATCTCAGGCCTTTTCAGAGTTTGACCTTCAAATCCTGGCCCGGGAATTACTCCAGAAAACGGATCCGTCCCATCCAAAAGAGTTTAAGCCTGCCATCACCTTGCCGAATCCGGAGGCCGTCATCCGACTGGTAAATGAAACCAGGCACATACTTTTCCCGGGATATCTGGACTACCAAGATACCTACCCCGGATCGTGGGGGAAAAAACTCGAATCAGATCTCGGGCTCCTTTTTAACGGATATCAAGAACAGATCAGTTTATCTTTTCCCCACGACTGTAAACACCTTAGACGACTTTGCACCTATTGTCAGGACCGAGGGCATGAAAAAGCCGCCGAGTTTCTTCAGGGCCTTCCAAAAACAAAAGCCCTTCTGCAAAAAGATATCCAGGCCGCCTTTGAGGGAGACCCGGCCGCCAAGAGTCACACAGAAATTATTGTCAGCTATCCCGGATTTTTTGCCATAACCATATACCGGATCGCCCATGCTTTGCATGGATTGGGCGTTCCCCTGCTTCCCAGAATGATGACCGAATACGCCCATAGCCGGACCGGGATCGATATCCATCCCGGGGCAACCATCGGAGAACAGTTTTTTATTGACCATGGGACCGGTGTGGTCATCGGTGAAACAACGGTGATCGGGGACCGGGTACGCATCTACCAGGGGGTTACCCTGGGGGCACTCTCCTTACCACGCAACGCAGGAGATCTTTATCGCCATAAAAAGCGGCACCCGACAATTGAAGACGACGTGATTATTTATGCCAATGCCACTATACTGGGAGGGGAAACCATCATCGGGGCCGGAACCATCATCGGAGGCAATGTCTGGATTACCGAAAGCGTACCTCCGGATACCAAGGTAATCCTCAAGCATCCTGAACCTATTTATCTGAGAAATTAGGCCACCCTTTATGAACTCAAACCGCCTTTTTTATCTCACCGGCCCCAGGACCACCGGTAAATCCGAATGGAAGCGCCTTATTTCATGGGACGGCATTTCATATAGCGCTTATTTTCTTCAACGAT
>CAZVHO010000117.1:10726-15912 GCA_964627515.1 uncultured Thermodesulfobacteriota bacterium
AAGATGAATAAGACCAAAGAAAGCTCCTTGATCGGTATGGACGGGAGGCCCTGTTTCGGCATCTGCAGCAGCCCTCTGCCCTCTTTCAATCTGGACGATTTCCGCCCCTACAGCACGAAAGACCGTGCAATTTTGGTTAAAAACTGGATCTTAAAGTACCGGATCAAAAGATGGGAATACCTCGGACTCTGCAACAATGACATCATTTTCGGCACAGCCATTGTCCGCCTCGGTTATATGTGCAATCTGTTCGCCTATCTCTTTGACCGCCGGAACAACCGAATCAGGGAATATAATATTCTTACACCCGGCGGGGGGGCAGCCGTCTTCGAAGGAACTTCTCGCCAAGGTGAAATCCATTTCACGAAAGGGAAAACGACGGTCCGGATGATCAACCATCCCGACACGATCACCCTCGAAGGAACCATCAAGGGAGAACTTTCCATCAACCTTTGTTTTTTCAAATATTCTGCTCCCCTTGTCTGCCTTAGCCGAGTGGGGCTGAAAGGCTTTAACTATACCCACAAGGAGGCAGGCATCCCCGTCCGGGGGACGGTAAGCTTACCGGGTGCCTCCTGGGATATTCAGGAAGGACGCTCTTTCGGCGTCCTGGACTATACCCTGGGCTACCTGGCCCGTCAGACCTTCTGGAACTGGGCCTCCGGCGGTGGTATAGACCGGGCAGGGAATCGTATCGGTTTCAATCTTGTCCAAGGGGTCAACGAAACGGGATTTACCGAGAACGCCTTCTGGATCAATGGGCGTCTGGTCAAGACGGATGTTGTGGATTTTCGGTATGACGACATGGATCTCCTGAAGCCCTGGCACATGGCCTCGAACGACGGCCGGGTCCGGCTTCAATTCCTGCCGGAGGGCAAACGTTCGGCGGATACCAATGCCGGCCTTCTGGTGAGCAGGTTCCACCAGCCCTTCGGCCGATTCAAAGGGACATTAGGGGACGGAAATCAGGTCTGGGAACTGGAAAACGTTTCCGGCTTTACCGAGGAACACTATGCCAAGTGGTAACTCGAGCCCCATGAAGTATTTCGCGGTATTACGAATTGAAATTGAACAATGATGCGAAAATAGAAGGTGGATTCCGGATGGGACTATTCAGGGATCAGGGCATATAAAAAACCCAGGTTGGTTATCTTGGGGCCGCCAATTACGGTAATCAGAGCTGTATAGCCCCACCTGGAGGATGAAGGGTTTTAGTTACCTGCATCAAAGCTATGCTGGTGGCAATGGCCATTGCCGAAGCCAGCCAGATATGAGGATATAGCAATTTATAGGCAAGTGCCCCGATCAAAGCAGAGAGGATATGGCCACCAACAAGGTTACGGGGTTGGGCCAGGGGGCTTTTGATGGCTCCGTAAATCAACACGGCTGAGGCCCCGAAAGAGCCGATAATCAGGGCCACATCGGTCTGCTCAAAAAATTTGCTGTTGAGATAACCCACCACACCTATACCCAGACATCCCCCCAACCAGAACCAGATTATTTCCACAGCGCTGACCCGGGGGGGACTCTGGGTGTTTCCTCTCATCTTCTTTAAAAATTCCTTTTAAGCTCATTCTGTCCTGATGCTCTTAATAATGGACCTGACTGAATTTTTCAGTCAGACTTGTTAAGATATAACTGCGGTCCTTTCTTAGCCAGTTTTTCCCTGGGCCTTTCATCCTGCGGAATGTCTGTGACCTTTTTCATTCTCCTCTCATTGGAGGCTTAAGGAATTTCTTTAATTTTAGTTTTAGGAATAAGGGCTTTCGCCCAATCTAATACCTTGTCGGCGAGTTGGATGGCCTCCTCTTTATCCATTTCGGTGATCGCCTCTCAATAACCCGGATACCGTGTTTCCACGGCATAAGGAGTCAGGATATCCACCTCTTTCAAATCTTCCGGCAAGGCAATTCCTGCTTCTTCGCAAACTTCTATCAATTCCTCAGGAGAAACCATCAACCGTTTTTTAGCGGGCGGATTCATAAACCAACCTCCCGTTGCTGACCGCTTCTTTATAAATCAAACCGGGAATGGCCATTAATTCTTCCAGCTTATTTTCAGGAACGACCAGGATATCCATGGGCATATTGATTCCTTTTAAGGCCCGCCGAATGCGAATCCCTTCCTTCCTGGGATTATCTATTTCGTCCCCGGCTACTACTAATATATCAAGGTCGCTATTGATATGCTGGTTTCCTCGGACATAGGACCCAAACAGGATCAGCTTCCGGGGATTGCTGACCTCGACAATTTTGCTGATAACTTTTTGAACTTTTTCCAATGAATAGTGATAATACATGGCGTCTCGCAGTCTTTTTTCTTCACTCACTTTAGGATAGCGGGTGGAAAGGGCGTTGGCAAGACGTAAAAAAATCCTGGTCCCGGTTCTGTTCGGCCTTCAGAAGTGCCCGCAAGGCATTGGTTTGCCCGCTGGACTTCAATAACATGGTGGAATGAACCCGGTTCAGGAAATACCGTTTCATCCTCCTACCCCTTCGATCTTTTTATCCCCGCCAACATCCCCGGTAATCTAATGGGGTCCTTGCAAACCATAAAATCCCATCCTCCCAGCCGCCCCTCAAATTTCTTTTTTTTCAAGAAAGCTGTAATAACCTGCTCGGTTAAAGACGATATGATCGAGGAGTTTGATGCCCAGGATCTCTCCTGCTGACATAAGCTGCTTGGTGATTTCGATATCTTCCTTGCCGGGGTCCACATTCCCAGACGGGTGGTTATGGGCAACGATGACCGCGCTGGCCCGGTCCGTTATGGCATCGGCAAAGACTTCGCGGGGGTGGACATGGGTCTTGTTGACCAGCCCCACGGAGATAACCCGAACGGCTATGACTTCATTGGAACCGTTCAGGGAAACACAGAGAAAATGTTCCTGCTTCCGGTCGGCGTAATGCTGAATCAAAGGAAGTACATCAGCAGGAAAGTTTATTTTAAATCCTTCCGGTTTGATTCTTCTTCGGGCAAATTCAAGGGCGGCGGCAATCAGGGTCGCCTTGGCCGGTCCCATGCCGGCGATATTCTGCAGGGCCGCACAATCGGGCGTTCCCCCATTAGAATCAATGGCGGTTAAGACCTGGCTGGCCACGGACATCACATCATGCCCTTCTATGCCCCGGCCAAGAAGAATAGCCATAAGCTCCACATCGGACAACGCTTGCGGTCCTTTTTTGGTCAGCTTTTCCCTGGGTCTTTCATCCTGCGGAATATCTTTGACCTTTTTCATTGATCTTCCTTTGCAGGTAATAATCTATCTTTTATGCTTTTCAGGTATTCGACCAGAAGATAAATTTTTGTCGAAGGATTCTCTGTTCCACTGGTTTCGTGAAAAATCTCAATTTGTTTTGCCCTCGTGATGGCTTCCTCAGTTTTGCCGACAAGATAATCCAGAAAGCCCTGAGAGCCCTTTTCATAGTCCAGAATATGCTTTCTGAGATCCGCCACAACAAGATCACAGTTTGAGTCATTAAGGGGTGCCTCATAATGGCGGGTGGTGTAGGTAAAATGAAGAAGCAGCCAAAACTCGAAACAGGGAATAGAGGTAGTGGCGTGGATTTTGGCTCCTCTTTTAAGCCGAATGGAACGTACTCTATCCACGGCGGCATCGTAGGTGGTATGTTTGTCTCTGTCAAAAACACAATAAATATGGTCAAAATCCCTTTCTTTCTCATATTCTTCAAGGGCATAATCAACAAGACTTTTTGGATCAAGCCCACTCTTTTTATTGCCAATGACCACGTTTGCCCTGTTCAAACCAAAATAGTTTATCAGCCATCTAAAATAATGCGGCTCTGTCTTTCCTCCTTCGCAGACGACTAATACTCGGGGGAGAGGACTGAGAGTGGCTATTTTCCGGCGATGCATTTCGGCCTTGCGGGCTTTTCTTTTGTGAAAGAGGTTATCCGTACCCATTAAATTCTCAAATCTTTAATCGCCGGCAAAGCTCCGTAGCGTCCTTTTAAATACCCTTTTTCGATAGCTTCCCCCTTCCGGGGGCTGAAATCACTTAGAGATGTGAGTTTAGTGGCATTCTCAAGATCTTTTTCCACAAACCAGATCTGATCTCGACGGAAGAGATCGGTATCAAGAATGGACGTATCATGGGTGGAAAAGACCAACTGGGCATTATTCTTATTAGCCTTTTCGTTGTGGAAATTTTCGACAAGAAAGCGGATCAGGAGAGGATGAAGGCTTGTATCCAGTTCATCGACGAAAAGGATACGTCCCTTTTCCAGGACATCAAGCCATGGCCCTGAAAAGGCAAACAGTTTCTGTGTCCCATCCGATTCTTCAGAAATATGAAAAAAAACCGGTTGGTTATTATTATCCCGATGTTGAAAGCGGATTAGAGGAACTCCTTTTTCCTGGAAAACTCTGACCATTGCCTCCTTCACTTCCGGTGGAAAATCCGATGGCAGCTTTTCCGGCGGTACCGGAATTTTCTTCCACTCAATATCAATCCCGTAAATACTGATATCCGCCGAATTCATGAATTCCATAACTTGGTTTTTGCCTTCATCGGAACCACATTTATCAAGGGTAAATTGGAGATTGATTGTTTCACCCGGGAGAATTACAGTAAGTTTTTGCTGAAACCAGTTAAATACAGGCTTTAATTGTTCATTGTTAAGCTGGATGGCGGTCGAAAGAAACAGGGCATTCTTTCTCGTAGCCTCCTGCCAGAGTTGTCTGCGTCCGGTAAATTTACTTCCAAAATACCAGTTTTCTTTATCTGTTTTCTTGTCGTAGGATCGTTCGAACCAGCGTTGTGCCTTACCTTCCGGGTAGGCCAGTAGCCATTCCCTGACCACCCTAATGGTATTAAGGGCAAACCCATACTGGTAACGCACCTGATCTTGGATAAAAAAAATCTCAAACTCACAAGGATCTTCCCTGGTCTCAGCAGTCAGGGCGAAAGGGGCTACGCTAATCCTCTTCCCTTCCTGAAGGGCATGTGAAGTAAGGACAAAGGCCTGCATAAACTGCATGGCCTTAAATAAATTACTCTTACCCCCCGCATTCGGCCCATAAATGACCCCCGAGCGCAGCAATTTCGGCAAACCAGTGATGCCGGATTCAAGACAATTGGTCTCCTCAAGGCCCCGGTAGTACTTGCTGGCTGCCATACTAAGAGTCAGGGTTTCCTTGATAGATCGAAAATTGGTGACATTGAA
>CAZVHO010000118.1:0-15711 GCA_964627515.1 uncultured Thermodesulfobacteriota bacterium
ACCCCTGAAGATTTCAGAAAAGGACAGGGCCCTGTGGATAGAATTAAACGGCCGCATCAGGGCTGCACGCCTGGATGGTCCGGGTGGACACATTGTATTTGAGAGCTATAGAGACTGGCTGGTTGAGCAGAGGGGGACCCGTAAACAAAAGGGCATCTGGAACGATCAAGACGTGACCAATGAGTTCCCGGATGGACATCCCGATGAAGAATATATAGTGGGTTTCCGGGCCCCGGCAAAATGGAAAAGCCATTTCTGCATCAAACGGCAATATATAAGGGTTTAATACGATAACAAGGATCAATAGTGACCATTTCGGTACATTAACGAAATGGTCCTCGATGCGGTGGCTGCTGTTGAAACAAGCCGACCTGGCTTTACCGAGGACACTCTCAAAATTTTGATAATCACTATAGCCCAGCACCAAGGCAAAGTCTCGGCTGGACCAGTATTCTACACCTGCTGGGTTTATACGCCGGATGCGTTCAAAGGGGGAGAGAGCCCCGGCCACCGGCAGGTTTTCTCTTTTTTGATCCATGTTTCACATCCTCTTCCGAATTGCCATAATCTTCCTGCCCCGCCGCTGCGAGGATATATTTTAATAGCAGATCAACTTTATTAATATCCATTTTTTTCCTCGAGTTTCAAAAATTAAAAGGGAATTCATCTCCTTCGGCAGGTCCAACTCTCTTTTTAACAAATTCAGATCGATATCGATTTTTGGACTTGACTTTCTGCCCTTCTTTGGTCATTATTCAATCGTTCTCTGCCAGTGGCATGAGAACCTACAAAGGTCCCCGCTGAGCCCGCCTGGCAAATCAGCGGTTTTTTTTGATTAAAATAGAAGGGCCCCATTTCGGGGTCTTTTTTATTTTCTCAAGGGTGGTTTGACTGTCGGCCAAATAGGCCGTTACAAATTGGGCCGTTTTTGGACCATTCAGTCGAATAACGACCAGATAGTTACCGTCAACCAAGGCCACCCTATTGGACCGGCTAAATCTTTTCTTTCTTCCATCCCATCCAACATAGAGTTCAGCATCGGGGTCCTGTAAGGCCGCTCTGATCCAATCAATACGCTCCGCCCGGACTGTCGAAAATTCAAGGACGAATGGGTGACCCTATTACTGACGTTTTGTCTATAAAAAAACCAAGGGGACGGCCCAACGCAGCACCTGGTTGGGCTGTGTCTTTTGATTCTGTTCTGCCCACGTCTTTATGGGATCAAGCCTGATTCCTGAAAACTGAAGTAACCTTTTTTTGTCACGATTATATGGTCCAGGACACGTAGTCCGAGAATCTTCGCAGCCTCGGTCAACTGCTCGTGTGTACGGCGGTCGGCCTCGCTGGGCTGAAGGTCGCCGGATGGGTGATTGTGGGCGAAGATCACAGCAGCGGCGCGGTCGGCGATGACATCGGCGAACACTTCGCGCGGGTGAACCGGGCTCTTGTCGAGCAAGCCGATCGTAACCACGCGCTTTTCTATGACCTCGTTTGCTCCGTTTAAGGAAATGCAGACGAAGTACTCCTGTTGTTTTCCGGCGATATCGGCTACCAGCGGCAAAACATCCAGCGCGACGATGATTTTGGCGCAGTCCTTCAGCAGGTGCCGTCGGGCGAGCTCAAAGGCCGAGAGTATTTGCGAGGTCTTAGCGAGACCCATTCCGGGGACAGCCTGCAAAAGATCCAGCGTTAGCCTGGCCTTATGTTCTCGAATTAAACCGGCGACTTGCCTGGCAAGCGTACGCACATCCACTCCAGACGTTCCCGTGCCGAGAATCGCCGCGACAAGCTCATCATCGGTCAGGGCAGACGCCCCCTTTTCCCGCAGCTTTTCGCGTGGGCGGCTGTGTTCAGGTAGATCCTTGATCGTTTTCATGATTTAATGGTTTCAGCCCTTCATGTGACTGGATTTCCCCTGCCAGGTAATCAGAGAACCTATCCGCCTCATGTTCAGGAATGAATTCCTTTTCCCCCGGTATCTTGTTCAATATATTTTCAGCCTTAATAAAGGTTGTTCGGTGCTTCTCTATCGATGGTCCGCCCAACAACATGTATAATTTGAACTCGTCGGGGGAGTCGCGAAGGGTTGTAATTCGGCCCAGCCAGCGATTTGCTTTATCTAGGATACTATCGGTCTCCAATAAGTCAAACGATACGGGTTCATATACATGCCAGTTCTTATTCTTCCATGCGTGCTCAAATTCATAATCGTAGTCTTGCGCAATGATCCGCTTTGATTGCAGCCTATTGAGGACATGCCGTATTTCAAGCTCTTTTTTGAACACACGCCAGACATCACCGTCGTCACGACTTGGGTGCTGTGTTCGCATCTCGTAACGTGCAACCATTCTCTCATAGAGATCTTCAAGTGTTTTCTCCGGGTTCTCCGTTTGGCCACCTCCTGCCTCCGACCACTGGAGGGAACTGTCGTCCGGCGGTAATATACTCTTGGCAATCTGAAGAATATCGGCGGGAACCCCGAAGAGTGGCAATTCGTTACATAATCTATTTCCGAGTTCCTCGAATCGGGTCTCTATGTAACGCATGAGACCACGGAAGTAATCGCCATTGATTTCTCCGAACAACTTGGTCACTCGACCATATCTTGTATTGCACAACCCCCCGATATATTTAACTTCAGGCGCATAAAGCGCCACCCCGATATTGATGAATTCTCCAGTCACTACATCGTGTACATACCTCAACACGACGAACGAATAGGCAGTTTTCATATCAACACCTCCCTGATTTTCTGGAAAAGTTTTTTGCTGTTATTTCTTGCCCTTACGAGATACTCATGGATCCGTTCAGCGGTATCTCTGCTTCTATTCCGCCAGCCGCCAGGTACAGAGTCCTCATACATAGCGAACCGACGGTCGTCAATGGCCTCCAATGCCCCCTGTATGCGCTCCAACGACACGTCACGCCTCCTAAGTCCGCCGTAGAAGACATGGTCCTTTATGTAATTTATTCCCTTCCCGTCCCAAGGATATTCGTCGGGAACGAGAGCATATAAAAATGAAAAGGCCATTTCATGATCGAAGATGGCCAACTCATCGCCTTTTCGAAGCAAGTTCGGCTTGTCTTTGCGACGGTCGGGATTTTGTATCGTGAGGTCGAAGGCGAATATCTCGGCGGCATCCTGTATCAAGGAGCCCGGAATACTTCTTTCCTGAGGCCACGTCGCATAACCTGGACCCAGAAATTTGCTACCGAAATTTAGTCCGACGCTGTTTTTAAAACGCTCCGAAAGCGAAGGATTGAAAATCCCTTTATGAAAATCAGCTTCAACCTCGACGAGGAAAGGTTGCGGCACTGGCAAATCCAAATCCTGGGCCAAAAAAGAAGCCATCAACTCGCAGATCAGCCCAGTCTGCGAAGATTCTTTTCCGGCGATTAATTTGACCACCGTTTCGATTAAATTGCCCTCTTCATCCGCGCACAGCATCAGACACGGACACGTCCGCCCTGTGTAAAATGCCTTTACGAATGTATTCGCCGTTATCGTTTTAACCATGTCATCAGTCCAAAATCATTATTACATCGTCGGACTCGCCTTGAAGTCGTTCCGCGGCTCTGGTTCGGACTACCGAATGGCCTCGATGGCTAATTTCATCAACTTGCGCGGTTCGTATTGCAGGTTTTTCTTCATGTATGCTCCTCAGAACCGGATTCCAAACAATCCCCCATCTTCTGTTGCATCAGTCAGGACAACAGGTAAGATGTATTTACACAAGTCAAAACCATCAATGGTCTCTTTGAAGGCATCGTCTTCATTTATGGTTACAATATACTGAAACCCAAGCTCTTTTGCCATTTCGGCGCCCACCTTGAGCGAACTGATGACTTGCCGGCCATCCACGCCATCGAAAAGGTGGCTATCGTGGATCAAGAAAGCTGGGCCAAGGCTACGTTTGGCGCACAACCGCATGAGCATAAGATCGAAACAGAATATCTGCATATTCTTGATGCCTTTGCTCCGTGAGCCCTGCATGGGAAATTGAAATATTGGGCCGTTCGAGGTTTCTTCGATGATCATGCTTCCCGCTGACTCATAGAGCCGTTTGGATGTTTCTTCGAAGGCAAGGATCGCTTCGTCAAAGCGTTCTTTTTGTTCGGAGAAGTCACGTCGAAGTCGCAGGGTGAGGCGATTGCGCTCGATTTCTAATTCGTTCTTTGCCCCCTCAAGTTGCTCGGCAGAGTCAAAACGCAGACGCAGGGATTCGACTTCTGCCTCAAGCTTACCCACCTCACCTTGCAGTTTTCCAAACTGATCTAAAGCCCCATGACTTTTCAAAATACTCATAACTTCAGACCTGCGCTTGTCTAACTTTGCTATCTGTTGGTTGCGGGATTCGCTCCGCAGCCTCACTATAGTAAGTTCGTCCGAAAGGTAATCCCGCCGGTTACGGATCACTGATTCATGAAATCTATGGACTTCTTCATAACGCTTGAATGCTACCCCTGGTAGGGTGGCCCCAGCTTCCGCGTAAATCGCTTCCAGGTCGGCGAGTGAAGGGGGCGCTTCAGATCTCAGAGCTCCTTCCAAATCCCGAATCGTCGCGGTGTCGATGGTGTTGGTATTGGAGAGGGTGTTCATTTCGCGTGTTATCTTATTCGCTTCCGCCTCCAATTCTCGATATTGCGGCAATACTTGGAAGGATTCAAGTTGTTTTTTGAGCTCGTTAAGTCGGGCATCAGCGACGGTGAGTTGAGTCCGCAGATCAGCAGCCTTCCCGATGATACTTCCGAATGCGCCAGCACCAGCCGCTTTTTTCAGTTCTCCCAGCGTCTTTTCTCGATCCCGCACTTGCTGCCAGTCGCTCGCAATCTTCCAGTCCAGTCCCATAAGGAACATCAGAGCCACCTGATAATCCCCGACCTGCTGCATATTCGCCTGTTTTTCCGGCGTGGTGAACGCTCCACTGAGTTGTCGCCGAACAAAGTAGGCGAAAAGAGACCGGAATGTGGGCACTCGACCGGTAATGCCTTGCACAGCATTTAACCTGAACATCAGCTCTCCAAGCACCTCAATCCACTCGGTATTGGTCACCTTAGCCTTGCCACCCGAAAAGCTATCACCGAAAACATGGAGCTTCGACTTTTCTTTTCCTCTGCGCTCCACTGTGTTCCTTTGCCGGCTCAAATCAAATTCCATACCGAAGGATTCATCGGCCAAAGCTTCCATACGGAAAAGTGAATCTTTCCCTGCATCTGCCCCCATGAGGAAATGCACGATTTCTATCAAGCTAGTCTTTCCTGCCCTGTTCCTTGTCTGTTTGCTACTCGCCCCTTCCTCCTTTTGTGCCAGAAGCACATTGAGACCTGGCTTGAATTCAAGCGTTTTGAAGGTAGCCAGACTACTGTAAATGCGGTGAATCATGAGTTTTTTCGGCTTAGAAGCCCCTCCTTTAGTTCAACGACTCCGATAATAAACAAAAGATCCAATGCTAACACAAAACCGTCATAACTGAGAGGTAACTCCACGTTGCGTGTCGTTTCGCTTTTGTTCGTGAGTTCTTCCCAAAGCATAGAAACCGTCCTGGGGTGGCTTAGCTTTTGTAGAATATGTGCCCCTACAGTAAGCAGTGCGCGATCTTGCGAGAGATGTTTGGATGGCAGAATCATGTCTGAATACTCCGAGGTTCTTCAAATATATCGCAGCGTTCAAAGAAGTAGGCCATGACGGTCAATACCGCGAGTTCGTGTTCGGGAGTGCCTCTTCCCCCGCCACCAGCCCAGACCTGTAATTCGGCAAAAATCTGATTTGGCAATAACTTTCCTTGCAACTCCTCATATTTGACCTGGAACGACTTAGCAATGCGTTCGCCTAAAGACATATCGTGCCATTGGTTGAAAAAAGCCTCCACCAGCGGTGCTTTCGCCATGCCAGCCTTCAACAAGGTAGCCACACTTTCAGACAACGCATTCGCCTCGATCTTACCTATCGGGACATCCTTCACCGGTTGTCCAGTTGTCGCAGTGTTCCCGGCAATAGCCTCCAATACCACCTGTAAATCCTTGAACCCAAGCATGGCTTTCGTCTCATCCGTCGGCACAGGGCCAAACCACGACTGCATATCTTCCGGTGTTAGCCTCCGAAAGATGACCCTGAACTCTTCCAATCCCCATGGTTCGATGGTAATCCCAGAGTTCTGTGCCTCGAAATCCAGAAGCACCTTCTGCACATGAGGCGGAAGGCCATCCACTGCGTTGTGGGCAAACACCCACTTCTCGAAATGCTTACCCCAATAAGCTCTAGCTCCCTCGAAGTCTTCACGAATCTTTTTGATAGCCTTTACTTCATTCATTTCGTTTGGTGCATAAACTTGAAATAGTCGCCTTTCAGACTTGAGAAAACCATCATTCTTCCGGTCTCCCCGGTTTCCCCACGGGCGGCAAGCCATGAAGTCCGCTTTGTAGGCCAAACCCATCAGCCGCTCGAAAAGCTCCTGAAACGAGTCTCCTTTCGCCCGAAGAAAGTCGTTCTCGAATTTCAGTTCGTAGTAGGCTTGCTGGAGATTCATGGCCGAGCTTCTCCTTCTGCTTGTGTAGTCTCTCCCCACACATCAGCGAGCTTGGTTTTGATTTTTTCCTCCATTCGCGCGATCAATTCCCGGTTTGCCTCCACCAGCCGCCGCTCCGCCTCTAACTCCGCCACGATCTGACGTTGGATGTTGAGGGGCGGAAGAGGGATTGGAATGGACTCGACAATGGTTTGGTTGATCTTCGGCATACTCCCTGCTGAGCCTGATGCGTTGTTCTTGACGAATGTCCTGACATCAGGTGACTGAAGGGCAGCGACCAGATACGAACTCAGTACGATGGAATCGTTTGCTCGAACTCTGATCATGAGGTCGGGGTACACGTAGTCTTGGTCATCTACATCGAACAAAGCTGCGGTTCCGACCAACTCCGCGGTATTCCCGCGCTGAAGAAAGATATCTCCTTTTCTGCACCGTGCGAATGACGTCTGTTCGATTTCTTCGTCCAGGTACTTGAAGTGAGACAGCTCCAGACGGCCGCTGGTTGTTGCACTCAACGAGAGAACCCTCACCTTTGTTGGATAGTCAATTGGTTTTCCGGAGTACCCATTCTTTGGTTTCCCGGCAATGATTTCGCCCAGCTTCCTAATCGGCCACGCGGGATCAATACGGATTGTGGGTTTGTAGAAGGCGAGGATTTTGCGGGCGCCTTCGATGACCTTTCGATACCCCTCCAACTCCGCCACAATCCGTTCCTGCTCGGCCAGAGGCGGGATGGGGATTTCAAGATTTGAGAAGTTGGTTTTCGATATCTCCTTGAAAGTCCCACCTGACGCCATCTGGAACATTCGAGGAACTAATTGAGTTACCACATAGGCAACATAATGCTTGTTAACTTTGGTAAAGTCCTTGATGACGATATTTTTGAAACCCTGATTTGTTGTAGCTGGAATCTTTGTTATAGCTACTCTCCCTATTGTAGCGCGTGATGAAACCAGGATGGACCCGCGTGACAACAAAACTGCTGATGAATTCTTTAATCCTTTTTCGGTGATCTTGCGTTGGGTATCTAACAGATCTGTTATTAATTCAGTTTGTGGTAAGTCAATCAACGTCACCCAGGGAATATCACCATCCCAGAACTCGGGATTACCCGATGCTGGCGTACCACCGGACTCAATTCGGAAATACCGATCGTCTCCAAATTTTACCATAGGCCACTTGGCATTAAAATGGAAATCACTATCACGGTAGCGATCCCCTGAAAGATTACAGTCGACATTATCCAATAGGCATTTGCGGGTGACGAGGATCGCCATTTCTCCCTCTTTGGGTTTTTGTCCTTTTATATGGCCAGCTAAAATCTTAAGAGCTTCTGGCAGATCGTTCTTGCCGTTTGGTCGACGTTGCGCACCGAGATCGAACCCGTCGTTTTGGACCTTTACAAACAGCACTTCATCAGTCCGTTTTGCCAGATTTCGATCAAGGAGCAGGATGCTAGTTTTCACTCCTGCATAGGGATTGAAAATGCCGGCGGGGAGGGAAACCACGGCCCATAAAAGATTTTCCACCAACATGCGCCTGAGTTTTTTATAGGCATTCTGGCTCTGAAATATGATGCCTTCGGGAACGATAATGCCGGCCCGTCCTCCGGGATTAAGGTGTTCGGCGATGTAGTCCACAAAGAGCACTTCGCTTCGGTTGGCCGTAATGGAAAACCGTTTGTGGGGTCGAATCCCTCCTTTGGGGGTCATGAAGGGCGGATTGGCCATGATGACGTCAAAGCGTTCGTCCCAGCGTTCTTCGCTGGTAAGGGTATCGTACTCGTGAATGCGCGGCTGAACGAAGCTGTGCAGATAGAGGTTAACGCGAGAGAGGCGGACCATGTCCGGGGAAATATCGTACCCGCAAAAGTTGGTCATCAGTCGGGCACGCTCGTCGGGAGTCAAGGGATTTTGGATCTTGGATTTTGGAATGCTGGGTCGTCGGTCTTCCAATCCGCAATCCGCAATCTGCGATCCGCAATTCAAAATGTGTTTGTAGGAAGAAATCAGAAATCCGGCGGTCCCACAGGCCGGGTCCAGAATGGTCTCATTTTTTTGAGGGTCCACAACGGCAACAATAAAGTCAATGATGTGTCGAGGAGTACGGAACTGGCCGGCAGCCCCCTGACTGTCCATAACGGACAGCAGATATTCAAAGGCATCGCCGAGCCGTTCGCTGTGATCATAGCTGAACCCGTTGATCTCTTTCAGGAACAGATTTAAGGTTTCCGGGTCCCGGTAAGGGAGAAATACACCGCGGAATATATCCCGAAAAAGCTGAGGGATGTTCTTATTCTCGTTCATTTTTTCGATGCCTTCGGCATAGAGAATCAGGCGTTCATGCCCGCTTAAACGCTTATCTATCAGTTTGGCCCAGGCATATTTCTTGAAGCCATCAGAGAAAAACGTCGCCTTACCGCCCAGTTCTTCGGACTGGCGGTCCATGTCGTCCATAAACTTATAAATCAGGGCTATGGTGATCTGCTCCACCTGGGATTTCGGATCAGGCACCTTGCCGACCAGTATATCTCGGGCGGAGTCGATTCGGTTTTTGGTATCGGCATCAAGCATGGTTGTATTCCTAAGGCATAAAAGCGTTCAACGGGACGTAATCTTTAACATATTCCGGAATCACATCCCGCCACTCACCCAGGGCACGAAAGTCGGCCAAAGACACTTTGGGGTTGTCGGCCAATCGGCTGAATTCGCGGGATTCAATGATGGCTCGAAGTCCGGCATCGGATACATAGGCTTTAAAAAATTGGCGAATGGCCGGCATGTGGGCGGCGTCCGGCTTGAGGATAGAGACCAGCTTGGACAGTTCTTCTTCGAGCAATTCGTCCTTGGACTTGAACCGGTCTAATCCCCCAAAAATCTTCTCGATGATTTCCCGCAGGCTCAACCGCCGATCAAGGCGGACCGCCTTGCGGAGTTTATCCAAGTTATAGAACTCTTCCGGTTTATCAAAAAGATTCTCCCGGATATATTTCTCGGCCGATCGGATATCCCCCCGCTCATATTGCTCGCGGACGGTTTCGTCCTTCTTTACCTTTTCTTCAAACTCTTCGTAGAACTTCCGATCGATCTTCATACCGTAAACCGGAACCTGGTATTCAACCTGACTCTTTAACGGGTCCGGGTCCACGTTGGTGAAGCCTGCACTTCCGGGCGGTGGAGGTGGAGGCGGCGGAGGAGGTCCGGTTGGGTGGAGTGGAGGAAGTTCGATGACTTCGTCATAATTGAACTTCTCCTCGAAATATTCACAGTTGGCAAAGAAATCAAACAATTTGAACTTTTCTTTAGGTCTGTTATGTTCCTGGACCTGATCGCCATCTTTTTCCGTATAACGGAAATTAAATTTCCGTGTTCCCCGGCCTTTGATCTGAATAAAATCGGTTGGCGAAAAGATGGGGCGAAGCAGGACAATGTTCAGGAGGTCTTCGCAGTCATAGCCCGTGGTCATCATGCCGACAGTCACACAGATCCTGGTTTTGGAGCTGATGTAACCTTCCAGAAATCGGGTGTGGCCGTTCAAGTTGTTGTTGGCAAAACTTATTGCCATGCCTTGGGCATCCGTTATCTGAGAGGTTACCTGAACGGCGAAATCGGAGTTATACTTTCCCGGGAACTGGGCGTGGGCCAATTTATTTAAGGTGTCGGCAATTCGAGTGGCATGATCCTGACGTACACAGAAAACAATACTCTTTGCGATCTCGCCACTCAAAGGATCCCGAAGAGCGTTTTTTAAAAAAGTTTCGCAAAAGATCCGATTCGTTTCATCCGAGAAAAATTTTTTTTCAAAGTCTTTCCCGAAATAGGTCTGCTCTTCAATCTCTCCCTCTTCGTTCTCGATCATGACCGAATAACCCTCATCGGTCAACATCTCGGTGGTGATCTCTGTTCGCGCATCGACAACCACCGGATTGAGTAGGTATTCTTCACGCACACCGTCTATCAGGCTATACCGGAAAGTGGGGCTACCACTCTCACAGCCGAAAGTTTTGTAAGTATCCAGTAGTTGTCGGCGTTCCCATTCGCGCGGGTCCCGTTGGTCGATTCTGGCCGGGTCGATCTTTTTCAGGTAGTCCTTGGGAGTGGCCGTCAACCCGAGCTTATAGCCGATAAAATATTCGAAAACCGCCCGGCTGTTCCCGCCGATGGAGCGGTGGGCCTCATCGGATATCAAAAGATCAAAGTCGGTCGGGGAAAAAAGCTTTCGGTACTTGTTGTTGAATAAGAGGCTTTGGACCGTAGAAACAACGATCTCGGCCTTACGCCAGTCTTCTCGATTTTCTTTGTAGATCACCACATGGAAGTCGTTCTTGAGGAATTGGACAAAACGTTTTATGGCTTGGTTCTCCAGTTCTAAGCGATCCACCAGGAATAGGACTCGTTTGGCATTGCCTGTTCGTAAAAATAGTTTGATTACAGCGGCGGCAATGAGGGTTTTACCGGTTCCGGTGGCCATTTCAAAAAGAAACCGGTTCTGACCCTTTTCCACGGATTCCTGGAGAGCCGCAATGGCCCTTTGTTGGTAAGGCCGCAAGAATTTCAAATTTGTGTCTTTGATAAAAGCGTCTTGTTCTTTTGGGTCATTCCATCGCGGATCATTTCGATAGTTGGGGTTTTGAGTGATCGCAATATAATCCCGGTCAACCTTCTCCTTGATCAGTTTCTCAGGATTAGGTTTGAAAGTGTGAAAATATCCGAGGGACCCAGGGGTGGGAAACTCAGTGATGAGAACGGGGTTCCCTTGTTCCAAATCCCAGAAATAATGAAGATTACCATTGGAGAGAATAACGAAACGGACATTTTGCGAGCGCCCATACTTGCGGGCTTGCTCTTTACCGATCAGGGGATCAAACTTTTCTGATTTCGCTTCCAAGACGGCTATGGGGAAGCCTTGTTCATCCAGGAGAAGATAGTCAACGAAACCGTGAGTCGTTTTTTCAAAGTCCTCCCCGAGGTCGTCGAGGGCCTTCTTCTTCAATTTAACGTGAGTTTCCAAGGAGATGTTGGCGGGGCCATTCTCATCACCGAAAAATCGCCACCCCGCCCTGCGGAGGAGGTCGTTGATCAGAATTCGCGCTTTCGCTTCTTTCGTCATCCGTCGCTATTCCTTATTCAGTCCAAAAATTAATATATGATTATTGTGGTTTCCAACTTAGTAAGACCATATTTCAACTTTTTCCGGACCATTCTCCCCAAAACCAAAAACCCCACCTCTCTCTTGAGAAATGGGGGGCTAATATTCTTCCATCGACACTTCCGTGGTTAAAGGTTACCAACAAATAAATTGGTTAAATTACTAATGAATTCCTATACATTATTTAACAAAAAGTCAATAAAATTTGAGGCCCCTTTTTTAATTACAGTTTGAATTCTTTGGTTTTTCAAAAACTCAACTATTTAAAATGCCTCACGAAGACTGGATAATAATTCATTCAATGAGACGGTCTTTATTCAGGGTCGAAGAGCGGTTGTAGAAACCCCGTCTTGACCGGGATCAAGAACTACGAACTTTTTTATCTGATATTTGGAAATGGAATTGTCCAGTCGGTGAAGCAACTCGGCCATAATAGGTGGGATCGTCAGGGGGGCCTTTGCTATTTCGGAGAAATAATAAAAAAGTAGATTCCCCATAGGGCCAGGTAATTTGATAAATCAATCCGTGTCCGTTTTCAATACGGCCACAAAGGCGCTCTGGGGGATTTCGACCGAGCCGACCATCTTCATCCGCTGTTTGCCTTTTTTTTGTTTCTCCAGGAGTTTTCGTTTCCGGGTGATGTCCCCGCCGTAACACTTAGCGGTAACGTCCTTCCTGAAAGCCGAAACGGTCGATCGGGCGATTATAGCCCCGCCGATGGCCCCCTGGATGGGGATCTTGAACATCTGTCTGGGGATTTCCTCTTTCAGCCGGTCGCAGATCTGAACGGCCCTGGCCCTGGCCCGGTCCCGATGGACCATGAGCGATAGGGCATCCACTTTCTCGCCGTTGACCAGGATATCCAATTTCACCAGGTCACTTTCCCGGTAGCCGATCAGTTCGTAATCAAAGGAGCCATAGCCCCGGGTCAGGCTTTTCAGCTTGTCGTAAAAATCGTAGATGACCTCGGCCAGGGGCAGGTCGGATTTGAGTTCCACCCGGCCGGGTGTCGGGTAATGTATCTGGGGATTCAATCCCCGACGTTCCCGGCAGAGGGACATGATATTACCCAGGTAGCTATCGGGAATCAAAATCGTGGCCCGGATAAAGGGTTCTTCAGAGGTTTCTATGGTCATGGGATCAGGGTAATACTGGGGGTTATCAACCACCACCGTCTGACCGTCTTTGAGATGATAGCGGTATTGGACGCTGGGTACGGTCATAATAATGGACTGGTTGAATTCCCGCTCCAAACGCTCCTGGACGATTTCCAGATGCAAGAGCCCGAGGAAGCCGCAACGAAAGCCCTGACCCAGAGCCGCGGATGAATCTTTTTGATAGACCAGGGCGGCGTCGTTGAGTTTGTATTTTTCCAGGGCATCGGCCAGGGATTGATAATCCTCGGAAGAAATGGGATAGATGGAGGAAAAGACCACCGGCTTGACTTCCTTGAACCCGTGCAAAGGGGCCGGGGCCGGATTGTTATCCAGGGTAATGGTGTCCCCGATTCGGGTGTCGCTGACGGTTTTGATGCCAGCAATCAGATAGCCCACCTCGCCGGCCGAAAGTTCCTTTCGAGGCTCCCGGATCAACCGGAAGAACCCCACCTCTTCCACCGGGTAGGTGGCTCCAAAAAACATCAGGCGGATGGTGTCCCCTGGATGGACGGATCCATTGAAGACCCGGCAACTGACCACGGTCCCGCGAAAGGGATCATAGTGGGCATCAAAGATCAGGGCCGACAAGGGTGCATCCACGCTGCCTTTGGGCGGCGGAATCCGTTCGGTAATGGCCTCCAGGATTTCCTCGATCCCGATCCCCTCCTTGGCCGAACAAAGTAAGGCCGAATCGGAATCCAGACCCAGATCGATTTCGATCTCTTCCTTGACCCGTTCGATATCGGCCGATGGAAGATCGATTTTATTAATGACCGGGATAATGGTCAGGTCTTGCTCCAAAGCGGCATACATATTAGCCAGCGTCTGGGCCTGAACCCCCTGAGCGGCATCGATTAATAGCAAAACCCCTTCGCAGGAAGCCAAGGCCCGGGACACTTCATAGGAAAAATCCACATGGCCCGGGGTGTCGATCAGGTTCAGGTCAAAGGATTCTCCTTTTTTATTGGTGTAAGGGAGGGTAACGGTGTTGCTCTTGATGGTGATGCCCCGTTCCCGTTCAATGTCCATGGTATCCAGGATCTGGTCCCGGAACCCCCGTTGATCCACCAGCCCGGTAAATTGGATCAGGCGATCGGCCAGGGTGGATTTGCCGTGATCAATATGGGCGATAATGCTGAAATTACGTATCTGTTTCATTGTAACACTTAGGTGTTTGAAAAAAAATTAAAGAAAAATATTTTTGGCACCGATTTCACGGATAAACACAGATAAGGCTGTTTATTTCTCAAGAAAACGGGTATCCGTTTTCTTGAGACGGCATCCGCCGAACACGGAGAGCAAGTATCCAGCAATTCCTTCTGTATCGGGATCGAGGGACCCCCTTGCTTTAACCGTGTAATCCGCGAAATCCGTGCCAAAAAATTCATGAAAATAGATTCAAGGTCAAAGGTTTTTCACACTTGAAACTTGCATCTTGCATCTTGAAACTTTATTTTCCCGCCAACCTACTACGGGACGAGGAGATGCACTCCCGATCCGGGGTCAAACCGGCGAACCGCCGTGGATTCCAAAAGCTCTATCAGAACAACTTCGGCCACCAGCCAGACCTTGACGCCGGTGCGGACGCAGCCCGTGATGGTCGAATCCCGTCGCCCCCCGGCGGCATGCATATGAAGAACCGGCCGGCCTTCTTCATCAGGGAAGAGGGTCCCGGTCCCCACGATTTCATGGATATTCCCCAGTTCATGGATCAGGGGGACCAACGGATGGGCCTGTCCATCTTCCGGGCCGACTACCAAACGGCTCGGACCATCGGCCCCGCCGAGAACCATTAAAAAAGCGGCCTGGATTCCCTGCTCCGCGGCGAAGCGTTCGATGGACTCATGGAGTATTTCTCCCTCTTCCAGACGAATAATAAAAATACGCCCTTGTCTGGCTTGTGAATATTGCATGTTTTATTCCTCAAGGATTAGGATAAAAGCAGCGGAAGAACAAAGATAGAGGAGCCACTGAATAAAAGAAGATACACCAAATTGGGAAAAAATGGAAGTGATAATTTGAATTGTTTAAATTCGGTTAAAATAGGTCAGGCATCCTGCCTGACAATAGTCGGATCTATTATGTTTCTGAATTTTCACCTGCTTTTTCATAAAAAATAATCCCAACATGTTTAATATGATCAAGCACATCAGGATCTTGAATTTGTGCATATAGGGACAGGTCAATGGTATAGGGCAGGAGCAGTTCGTCCAGTTCATGTAAGATTTTGGACAGCACCCCTGGGGTCATGATTTCCCTTCCCTGGAGAGTCAGGTCGATGTCGGATCCATTTTTAAAGGACCCTTTGGCCCGTGATCCGTATAAAACCGCTTTCTGTATCTGGGGGTGGCGTGCAAAAACAGCATTGACTCTTTGGATGGTGGATTCTTTCAGTCCATATTTCATGGGGATTCTTGCTTCATTTGTTCCATTTTAATGTGAAATGCTTCGAATTCCGGGCCATAATCTTTCAGAATGGCCGAAACGATGATTGCGGCCGTAATTTCATCATAGGTGTGAGAAAACAGATTTCGGCTGTTGATCATGTTCATCCAGGTATCACCGTTTTCAATCAATCCTGTTTTAAAGGCTTCACGTATCATATCCCTGGACCCATACAACGTCCCGACACCACGACTTTCGAGAAAATCCTTCAGGGTTTTCCAGGCTAATTCATGGGTATATTCAAAAGATTGTATCAGACCTTGCTCTTCGAGTTTTGAAAGAGGACGTTGTCGGGCCAGTTCAAAGGCCTCTCTGAGTTGCGAAAAGGCCTTATTGAAATGATTAAGTCTCTGAATCCAACGGATGTCTTGGTCAGTCAAGTACCCCAGGGTGGGGTTATCTCTCCGCTTCTGGCCAATATCTACTTACACTAC
>CAZVHO010000119.1:0-4393 GCA_964627515.1 uncultured Thermodesulfobacteriota bacterium
AAAGCTATAAACTGTTCGTCCTTGGAATGGCCTACCTGAATGGCCCCCTGGGGACAGGCCGTGGCGCAGTTCCCGCATCCCTGGCAGGCGGCCGGGTTCATTTCAGCAAAATGGCGTTCATTGATCATGGGAACTCCAAAAGGACACACCCGGACACAGGTCAGACAAGCGATGCATAACTCTTCATCCACCACAGCCGTCTTACCGCCGACCTGAATCTGTTTCTGGCCCAGGATCGTGGCTGCCCGGGCTGCGGCCCCTTTAGCCTGGACAATGCTTTCTTCCAGGGATTTAGGGCCGTGCCCCAGACCGCAGAGAAACATCCCGGCATTGGCAAAGTCCAAGGGTCTCAGTTTAATATGAGCCTCCAGGAAAAAACCATCGGCATCCAGCGGGAGTTTCAGCGTCGTGGCCAGATTTTTAATTTCCGGGGCCGGGCGTATGGCCGCTGAAAGGGCCAGATAATCCGGTCTAAGGATGAGATAGGCTTTAAGGCTTTGGTCCATAACCGTGACCTTCAAGCCGCCTTCTTCTTCCACGACTTCGGGTTTGACTTCAGGATCAAAGCGGATAAACCGGACGCCGGCCTCCCTGGCCTGTTTATAATAGAGCTCTTTCCGGCCGTAAGTCCGCATATCCCGGTACAGGATAACAACCTCGGTTTTCGGGCTGATTTCCTTAATCTTTAAGGCATTGGCCACGGCCGTGGAACAACAAACCCGACTGCAGTAGGGATGCTCTTCTTCCCGGGAGCCCACGCATTGGATCATGACGACCTGTTTAGCCCCCTGGATTTTTTCCGGTTGCTGAAAGAGCCAATCCTGGAATTCCAATTGGGTTACCACATGGGGATGGTTCCCAAACAGATACTCTTTCGGTAGATACTCCGAGGCCCCGGTTGCCACAATGGTCACGCCGTGGTCAATCGAGACCTTTTTCCCGTGTTTTACAATAGTACTCGTAAATTGACCGACAGACCCTTTTATATCCAGGACCTGGCTTTCCTTATAGACCTGAATCCCGGCATGTTCGGTTACCTGTTTAATCAACCGGCCCACATAATCTTGCACACCCTCTTCTTCCAGGGTCTGATGCAGTCGCAAAGCCTGACCACCCAACCGATCGGTTTCTTCGATCAGGCAGGTTTCGAATCCCTGTTCGGCCAGGTTGAGGGCCGCCGTCATCCCGGCCACACCCCCGCCTATGACCAGGCCCTTTTGGATTACATCGAGCGGACGGTCATAAAGGGATTCCAAACGCCCGGCCCGGGCCACGGCCATGCGCACCAAATCCTTGGCCTTTTCCGTGGCCAGCCCCGGCTCGCTCTGATGGACCCAGGAGCATTGGTCACGGATATTGGCCATCTCAAAGAGGTATTTATTCAGTCCGGCCTTGCGCAAGGTATCCTGGAATAAACCTTCGTGGGTCCGGGGGGAACAGGAGGCCACGATAACCCGGTTTAGGCCCTGCCCTTTTATGATTTGCTGCATCCGTTCCTGGCTGTCCGTCGAACAGGTAAAGAGGAAGTGATCGGCGTAGACAACCTGGGGCAGGGTTTTGGCATATTCCGTCACCTGATCCACATCCACCACCCCGGCGATATTGATTCCGCAATGGCAGATCAGGACCCCGATCTTCGGTTCTTCCCCGGCCACCGTCCGTTCTTCCGGGAAGACCAATTCCCTGATCTTCGTGCCCCGGGCCTCCGAGAGCAAAGCGGCCGCTTCACCGGCCGCGCCGCTGGCCTGGGTTACCGTTTCCGGAATATCTTTGGGATTTTGAAAGACACCACTGGCAAAAATTCCCGCCTGAGAAGTTCCCATCGCATTAAAAGGCGGCGCCTGGCTGAAACCAAAGCGATCGGTCCGGATATCTAATGTCCGGGCGAGCTGCCTGGATTCGGAATGGGGCTTGAGGCCTACCGAAAGGATCACCAGGTCGAATTCCTCATTCTGGAAAGTATTGTTCTCATCAATATAGGAGATGATTAAATCGTGGGTCTTGGGATGCTCCACCACCCGGGAAATCATACTACGGACATAGCGGACCCCATGCTCATGCCTGGCCCGCTCATAATAACGATCAAAGCCTTTGCCTTGGGCCCTCAGGTCGATGAAGAAGATCGTCGGTTCCAGAGACGGTAAATGCTCTTTGGCAATAACGGCCTGCTTGGTAGCAACCATACAGCAGACATAGGAACAATAATCCTGATTGATGGAGGCATCCCTGGAGCCGACACACTGGATCCAGGCCACCCTCCGGGGTTCCTGGTCGTCCGAAGGCCGCTGGATATGACCCATAAAGGGACCGGAGGCCGAAAGGAGGCGTTCGAATTCCAGACTGGTCAGGACATTGGGATATCGGCCGTAACCGTATTCTCCTTTAAGACGGGCATCGAAGATTTCAAACCCGGGAGACAAAATAACCGCCCCCACCTGAAGAGAAATATCCTCTCCTTTCATGGCATGATCGATAGCCCCGGGCTTGCAGGCCTCGAGGCATTGATAGCACTCGGAACAGATCCCGCAGGCCAGACAGCGGGCCGCTTCCGTCCGGGCTTCCTCTTCGGTCATGACCTGGACCACTTCTTCAAATCGGGTCCGGCGTCTGTTGGGATCGGTTCGCCTGGGTTTAAAACGAAGGGATTTGGCTATACCCTGAATATCCGGCCGGGCCGGTTCGAAAATTTTCTCCCTGTCCGCGGCCAGATCCTTCCCTTGTAAAAAACGATCGATGGAAAGGGCCGCTTCTTTCCCGGCGGCTATGGCCTCGATAACCGTCTTTGGTCCGGAAACCCCATCTCCACCGGCAAAAATCCAGGGCAGGTCGGTCTGCAAGGTAACCGGATCGACCTCCAAGGTCCCAAAGGGAGAAACCTTAATGCCTGCTGGAAGCTTCAGCTTTTCCATCTCCGGTTGTTGGCTGACGGCCGTGATCACCCCGTCTACGGGAATCGTGAAGAGGGAACCTTCGATAGGTACAGGCCTCCGTCGACCCGAGGCATCCGGATCACCCAACTCCATTTTAAGACATTCAATGGCTTTAAGCTTGCCCTCTTCATCTCCAATAAATTTCATCGGGGCGGTCAGGTAATGGATGCGCACCCCTTCCTCAAGGGCCTCCTCAATTTCTTCTTCGTAGGCCGGCATTTCCTCCCGGGTCCGCCGGTAAAGGACCATGGCCTCTTCGGCCTCCATTCTCAGGGCGGTCCGTACGGAATCGATGGCCACATTGCCGCCGCCTATGACGGCTACCTTTTTCCCCAACGATTTCTGTTGATCCAGGGCTGTCCGTCGAAGGAAATCCACTCCGGCCACCACACCTTCCAGGTCTTCCCCTTCAATCCCTAAACGAATCCCTTGATGGGCCCCGACACCGATAAAAACGGCCTCAAATCCCTCCTCTTTGAGATCTGCCAGGGTATGCGCAGGCCCAATTGGTGCATTCAAATGAATTCGGACCCCCAGGCCTTCAATGGCCTTAATTTCCCTTGCCACCACCTCTTTGGGCAAGCGGTAGGTGGGAATCCCTACGGTCAACATGCCCCCGGCCACGGGCAAGGCCTCAAAAACCTCTACGGAATATCCCTGTAAAGTCAGATAATAGGCACAGGTCAGCCCGGCCGGCCCGGAGCCGACAACGGCTATCTTCCGGGGCTTTTTCCCTTCCACCTGGGGAAGCCTTACCGGCTCTTGATTTCTCTCATAATCGGCCACAAAGCGCTTGAGGTCCCGTACGGCTACCGAAGCATCCACCTCTTTCCGCCGGCAGGCTTCTTCGCAGGGATGGGTACAAACATAACCGCAGACAAAAGGCAGGGGGTTTTCCTGCCGAATGAGATTCAGGGCTTCGGCAAACTTTCCCTGGGCAATCAGGGCCACATAGCCCTGGACGCTGATGTGAGCCGGACAGGCGGCCTTGCAGGGAGAGGTGCCCCGCCGGTCGATGGCAAAGGAAGAAGGTACGGCTTGTGGAAAATGTCGGTAAATGGCCTTTCGGCGGTTGAGCCCAAGATTAAAATCGGCCGGGACTTCGATAGGACAGACATTAATACATTCTCCGCATCCGGTGCAGATCTCCTCCTTGATAAATCGGGGCTCCCGATATAAAGCAACGGTAAAATTCCCAGGTTCTCCCTCGATCCCTTTTACCCGGGTCCGGGTTATAATTTCGATATTGGGGTTACCGGCTACTTCGATCAATTTAGGGGAAATCATACAAGTGGAGCAGTCGTTGGTCGGAAAGGTCTTGTCCAACTGGGCCATAACCCCGCCAATGCTGATGTTCTTCTCTACCAGATAAACCTTAAAGCCTGCATTGGCCAGATCCAGGGCCGATTGCATGCCGGATATACCGGCCCCGGCAATTAATACGGCTCCAATTTTACGGTCTA
>CAZVHO010000119.1:4493-8182 GCA_964627515.1 uncultured Thermodesulfobacteriota bacterium
TTTATTTCCCCAGATAAGCATGACGGACTTTTTCATCAGCCAGAAGTTCCTGGGCCGGGCCTTCCAGGGCCACGGTGCCGGTTTCCAGGACATAACCGTATCCGGCGATCTGTAAAGCGGCCCGGGCATTTTGCTCCACCAGCAGGATAGTCGTTCCTTGCTCATTCAGTCGCCGGATCACTTTAAAAATTTCGTGTACCACCAGAGGGGCCAGGCCCATGGAGGGTTCATCCAGAAGGAGGAGTTTTGGACGGGACATCAAGGCCCGGGCAATAGCCACCATCTGTTGTTCCCCTCCGCTCATGGTTCCAGCCAATTGCTTGGCCCGCTTCTTCAGAACGGGGAATAAATTAAACACCCAATCCAGTTTTTCTTCGATCTCGTTCTTGAATTTCCGATTATGATACAGATAGGCCCCCAGATGCAAATTGTCCAATACGGTCAAGTGGGCAAACAACTGACGGCCTTCCGGGACCTGGGAAATCCCCAGGGCAACAATTTTTACCGGGGAATGGTGGATGATATTGGTATCCTGATAGCGTATCGTCCCGCTCTTGCTTTGAATCACCCCTGATATGGCTTTCAGTAATGTGGTTTTCCCGGCCCCATTGGCTCCGATGATGGTAACAATATCTCCGTCCCCCACTTTGATGGAGACGTTTTTCAAGGCCTGAATCGTTCCATAGAACGCATTAACCCCCTTCAGATCAAGCATAGTCCATCTCTCCGCCCAAGTAAGCCTCAATCACTTTGGAATCGTTCTGAATAAATTCCGGCGGTCCTTCGGCAATCTTCTGGCCGTAATTAATCGCCACGATTTCGTCGGAAACCTTCATCACCAGGCTCATATCATGTTCAACCAGCAGAATAGTTTTCCCGCCGTCCCGGATAGCATAAATCAGTTCCGACATCCTCTGGGTTTCCGATTCATTGAGTCCGGCAGCCGGTTCATCCAGCAGGATCAGGGTTGGTTCGGTGGCCAGGGCGCGAAGGACTTCCAGGGTTTTTTGTTCCCCTAAGGGAAGGCTGGTCGAGGGAAGGTGGGCTTTGGCTGAGAGCCCGGCCATCTCCAATAATTTGAGGGAATTTTGAAGGATCTCGGTCTCCTGCTTTTTCATGCGGGGTAGACGAAGGCCGGAAGCCAGCAAACCGCTGTTAAACCGACAGTGACAACCCACCATGATATTTTCCAGAACGGTCATGTTTCCAAATAGTTCAACGGTCTGAAACGTCCGGGAGATCCCCAACCCGGCAATCAGATAGGGCTTCTGGCCGGTAATATCTCCGCCCTGGAAAAAGATGCGCCCTTCGGAGACCGGGTACACTCCGGTAATCAGGTTGAAAAGGGTGGTTTTCCCGGCCCCATTGGGACCGATGATCGATTTGATCTGCCCGGGACGGACCTCAAAAGACAAATCGACAATGGCCATCAAGCCGCCAAAGGCCTTTTTCAAGCCTTCAATCCGTAAAAGAGGTTCTTCCAAGATCAGTTTTTCCCCCGCCTGAACAGTTTTCGGATTAAAATGGGAGTGCCTTCCAGGAACCCTTCCGGCATGAATAACAAGATGGCCAGAAGTATGCCTCCATAGACCAGGATGTCGTATTGCTCAAAAACCCTGAGATATTCCGGCAAAAAGGTTAAGAGGGCTGCTCCCAGGATAGACCCCCAGATATTTTGGATACCCCCGATAACCCCCATCATAAGGAACAGGATGGAAGTCATGAGCCCGAAATTATTAGGTGCAATAAAATTAACAAAATGGGCATAGAGGCTGCCGGCGATGGAGGCATAAACGGCACTCAGAACAAAGACCTGGATTTTATACAGGGAAAGGTTGACTCCCATGGCATTAGCCGCAACTTCACTACCATGCATGGAACGCAGGGCCCGGCCCACTCGGGAATGGAGCATGTTAAGAGAGAACCACAGGGCTAAAAGGACAATCCCCCAGACCAGATAATAGAAGCGGAAACTGGAGTTGAATTGAAAACCACCGATGTGAACCCCTGGAATATTGGAAAGCCCGGATGGCCCTCCGGTCAATTCCATCAGTTCATTAAAAAATATAAAGACAATTTCTCCTATCCCTAAGGTGGCCACGGCCAGATAATGGCCTTTCAACCGCAGGGCCGGTATGCCGATGATAATGGCCACTAAAACCGAAAGAAAGATCCCTGACAAGAAGGCCAGGTAGATGGATAATCCGTATTTGGCTGCCAGAACCCCGGTGCAGTAGGCTCCGATACCGTAAAAAGCGGCATGTCCTAAGGAGATCTGGCCGGCATAGCCCATCAGGAGGCTAAGACCCATAACCACCAGACTGTTGATCCCCATAAAAACCAGAACACTCAGGTAATAATCCCCTCGGACAAATAAAGGGATCAGGATAACGAGAAAGGTGAGCCCGAGGAGTTTAAGGTAGTTTTGTTTGCCCATCCCTGTGCCAGCCCCTAAATTTTTTTAATCTTCCCGACTTCCGCACTGCCGAATATTCCACTGGGTTTGATAAAGAGGACCAGGATCAGGATGATTAAGGCAATGGCATCCTTGAAACCCGATGAGATAAACCCCGCCGAAAAGGATTCTATCACTCCGATGATAAACCCGGCAACTACAGCCCCTGTTCCCATACCCAGACCGCCCAGTACGGCCGCGCAGAACCCTTTTAGGGCCAGAAGAGGCCCCCGATCGTATTCCATGAGGGCAATGGGCGTGATGCTGGCTCCGGCTACCGCTCCCAAAGTGGCGCTCAGGGCAAAAGAAAGCAGGACCATTTTGGAGACGTTGATCCCTACCAAACTGGCAGCCAGACGATTTCCCGAGCAGGCACTCATGGCCTTGCCGGTAATGGTTCGATTAAAAAAAAGGTTCATCCCAATAACGGCCAGCAATGAAAGGCCCAAAACCCAGAAAATCTGGGGCAAAATAGCTGCGCCGGCCACAATCAGGGGCTGGCCGGAAGAAAAGGGGGGAAGGCTGTAAGGGTCTTTCCCCCAGATAAACATGGCAATTCCCCGGAAAAAAATCGACACGGCCACGGTGATAATCAGCAGGGTCATTAACGGGGCATTTTTCAAAGGATTGATAAAAAACCGCTCATAAAAAACCCCCACCAGGGTAATCAGGACCAGAGTGATGAGAAAGGAAAAAAACATGGGAATCTTCAGGGTAACGGTTAAAAAAACCATAACCAGCCCCCCGAACATGACAAATTCTCCCTGGGCCAGATTGATGATGCCGGTGGCGTTATAGATGATGGTAAACCCCAACCCGACCATGGCATAGATGCTGCCAACGGTCAATCCAGTCACTAAATATTGAATAATCTGACTCTGGAGGTCCATAATCCCCTTCGACATCACGGTACAAGGTGCAAGGTGCAAGGTGCAAGAAGGAGTAACAATTCCCCCATCCTTACCTTAAACCTTGGACCTTATACCTTTGACCCTTTTTTATTTGGCAAATTCCCAATCGCCTTTAACTACTTGAATCATTTCAAAAGCGGTATGATCCAACCCGGTATGGTCCGTAGGAGACATGTTAAAGACCCCGCCGGTCCCGGGCCACTTTTTGACATGGTTTTCAATATAATCCCGGATCTTGGTCTTATCGACCCCCACGGCTTTAATCGTTTCAATCAGCATCATTAAGGCATCATAACCATGGCCTCCGAAGGTGGAAACCTCGG
>CAZVHO010000119.1:8282-15656 GCA_964627515.1 uncultured Thermodesulfobacteriota bacterium
CTGGCTTTGATCCGCGTCAACTGGGCAGTCATGTCGGAATCCTTAGGCCCATAGACTTCATCGGCAGTAAGGGTAATACCGAATTTGGGAGCCAGCCGTTTAAGTTCTTTCCGGCCCGAATCACCAAAGGCGGCACTGACACTGATGACCCCGACTTTACTGATCCCTTTTTTCTTCAGGTAATTGTAAATCGCTTCGACGGCCTGGGTGTCGGTTTGAGGCGTCTTAAAAATCCAGGGACGTTGGGTTTTGGGAACCTCAAAAGCCGCCTTGGGGCTTTCAACGATTCGCTTATATTCATCGGCCGGTGTAACGATTTGCAAAGCCGCAGCCATGGAAATCATCGGGATCTGGGCCTTTTCACAAATGGGGGCCATGGCCATGGATTCGCCGGTGGTGGAAGATCCGATCACTGCAACCACTTTCTCCCTTTCGATCAACTTCTTAGTCGCCAAAACCGCCTGGCTCTCTTCGCTCTTGGAATCTTCGATGATAATTTCCACCGGAGTCCCTTTTATCCCCCCTTCTTTATTGATCCAATCCTGAATCAAAAGGGCGGTGTTTTTTTCCGGTTCCCCGAGGAAGGAGGCTGGGCCGGTGATGGAAGCGATAAATCCGACCTTGATGGGTTCAGCCGCCATCAGGAGGCCGGCCAGGCTGAAGGTTAGCAGGATGGCAACCAGAAAGATCCAGTATAATTTTTTCATAACGTTTCTTCCCTTTCTCCTTAAAAAGATTAAAGGCTTCATTCAATTCTGTTAAGAAATGCTTTTCCTTACCTGTTTTTTATGAAGTTTTTCCACCCCCTCCCTTCTGTCTGGTTTTCGAAGACCTCCAAGGGATAATGACTTTTAAATAGCTATATTATTACCTGGTTATCCTGTCAAGAAATTTAATTAACGGAGATCCATCGAACCGGATTTTTAATCCCTGGTGCTGATATTGATAGACAACGCATCTTTTGTCAACCTTAATTCATCTCTTTGCTATCACATCAAAAATAAAAACTTGACACTCCAAAATACCTTGGTTATATAGTGAATGAGACATCATTCACAGAAGTCCTATGCGCGATCTCAATAAACGAGAAAAAATATTACGAGCAGCCGTCAATGTATTTGCCCGGAAAGGCTTCTATCAATCCAAGGTTTCCGAGATTGCCGAAACCGCCAATGTGGCGGACGGGACCATTTATCTCTATTTCCACAATAAAGATGATATCTTAATTAGTCTCTTTGAAGAGGCCATGACCAGGATTATTGATGAAATGCGCTCTCAGATCGCCAAGGAAACGGATCCCCGGAAAAAAATTGAAAAATTTGCCAGGATCCATATGGGCATGGTTAAAAAGGATAGAGAGTTAGCTGAAGTCATCCAGGTGGAGACCCGGCAAAGCAGTAAGTTCATGAAAGAATATGACAATCGCAAATTCGCCCAATATTTGGATTTAATCTCGGAGATCATTATTGAAGGACAATCCCAAAAGGTCTTCCGCCAGGACATTAACCCCGGGATTGCCAAACGGGCCTTTTTTGGCGCTCTGGATGAATTGTCCAGACTTTGGGTCCTGGCGCCTCAAAAAAAATATTCGATCCCCACGGCGGCCAAACAGATCAGCGACTTTTTCTTAAAAGGATTAACGGCCTGAGTATTGTAGATTATATTCTAAAATCCGTTCCGCCAAAGATGAGGGGTTCATTTCGAGTTTAAAAAGTCAGACATACATTCTTAAAATGGTTATAGTAAGAATCTAAAAAATACCGGCCCTTCTGATCGAACGGGAATGGGCGGAAAAGGAGGAAAAGGTGAATATATTAACCTGTATCAAACAAGTTCCGGATACCGAAACACAAATTAAAATCGGTTCCGGGGGAAAAGGGATTCAAACCGCTGACATTAAATGGGTGATGAACCCTTATGATGAATTTGGAGTGGAAGAAGCCCTGCGTATTAAGGAAAAAACAGGGGGTAAGGTAACTGTGATTGGCGTCGGACCTCAACGGGTCGTAGAATCCTTGCGTACGGCCCTGGCCATGGGGGCCGATGAGGCCATTCACGTCGATGATCCGGCAGCCGATGGAGGAGATGCCCTGGCCATGGCCCGCGTCCTGGCCGCGGCGGTAAAGGGAGTGCCCTTTGATCTTATTTTCTGCGGCCAGCGCGCTGTGGATGATGACAATGCCCAAGTGGGCGCCGCCTTGTCGGAACAGTTACAGATCCCTTTATTATCGGTTATTACCAAGGTAGAAATTTCAGAGGACAAGACCAAAGTTAAGGTTCATCGTCCGGTGGAAGGGGCCACCTGGGTCCTTGAAACCTCCTTGCCGGCTCTCATTACTACCCAAAAAGGCTTGAATGAACCTCGTTATGCTTCGTTACCGGGGATCATGAAGGCCAAGAAAAAACCCCTGACGGCCAAGAAGCTCGGTGACTTAGGCCTTTCTCCGGACCAGGTCGGGGAAGCGGGCTCCAAGTTAAAGATCAGATCCTTAACCCTGCCTCCCGGACGCCAGCCAGGTAAAATCGTCGAAGGAGAAACGGTTCAAGAGAAAGGATTGTTACTGGTCAAGTTATTACGAGAAGAAGCCAAAATTATTTAGTGAAGGAGAAGAGGTTATGGCAAAAGGAATATGGATTATTGCGGAACAAAGAGGGGGAACCCTGCGGAAAATATCGTTTGAATTGGTTAGTGAAGGGAGGCGTCTGGCCGATCAATCGGGACAGCCCCTGGCGGCAATCGTTATAGGCCATCAAATCAGCGAGGAAGCCAAAAAATTAGCCGCCTATGGAGCCGATACTATTTACATTGCCGATGCCCCTGAATTGGCGGCCTATACCCCGGAAGCCTATACGGCGGTCCTGGCCGAACTCATCAAGGCCAACGAACCGGATATCGTTTTAGGTGGGGCCAGTCAACAAGGCAAGGAGTTGGCGGCCAAGTTAGCGGCCAGACTTTCAACCGGGTTGGCCATGGACTGCGTAGGCCTGCGTTTGGAAGACGGATTATTGGTCGCCAAACGCCCCATGTACGCCGGCAAAATCTATGCCGAAGTGGCTTGTGAGACCGCCAGGCCCCAGATGATAACAGCCCGCCCGAATGTCTTTGCCATTCTTGAGCCCGATGCCAACCGCACCGCTGAGATCATTGCGGTTCCGGTCTCTCTTAAACCCGAAGATCTGCGGACCACCCTGGTGGAAGAGCTTGCCGATCAAAGCGGCAAAGTGGATCTTACCGAGGCCACTTGTATCGTTTCCGGAGGTCGTGGCATGAAGGGTTCCGAGAACTTCATCATTCTGGAAAAACTGGCTGCGATCATCGGCGCCAGTGTCGGCGCCTCCCGTTCAGCCGTAGATGCCGGCTGGCGTCCCCACACCGATCAAGTGGGACAAACGGGCAAGGTCGTCAATCCCAATCTTTATATCGCCTGCGGTATTTCTGGGGCGATTCAACATCTGGCCGGTATGGGATCATCCAAGGTTATCGTGGCCGTCAACAAAGACGCGGACGCCCCGATTTTCCAGAAGGCCGATTATGGGATCGTCGGCGATCTTTTTGAGGTGGTTCCTATTCTCGAAGAAGAATTTAAAAAGATCATGTAAAAGGGCAAACTTTTTTTCAGACAGGATAAACAGGATTTAAGGTCAACAATTTATCCGGTCCATCCTGTAAATCCTGTCTGAAAAAACTTCCTCAAAATTTCCATACCATGCAACGTTACGGTCTGCCGGCTGATGTAGGTTTCCGGACAGGCGACTCCGGCTTGCTCCCGGGGAGCCCCACCCTGGTCCTGATTCACGGGGCCGGCGGGAGTTCCCAGTCCTTTCTGCCGCAACTGAGGGGCTTGGATCGTTTTTTAAACATACTGACCCTGGAACTTCCCGGTCATGGAAATACTCCGGGTCCGGGGAGGACCTCCATCTCCTCTTACGCCCAATGGGTTCACGAAACCCTGACGGGGCCTTTCTTCGACACCTTTTTCCTCGGCGGTCATTCTATGGGCGGGGCTATCGCTCTGGAGATGGGCCTGCGATTTCAGGAGAAAATCCAAGGTTTGATTTTGATTGCCACCGGGGCCACTTTGGGAGTTTCTCCCAAGATAGTATCCGGATTAAAGGAACAGCCGGACGAAACCCTGGCCAAGATCATTCAAGGGAGCTTTGCCAAGGGGACTCCCCCCCTGCTTATCAGACAATCCATCCAGTTAATGGAGCAGACCCCTGTTCCAGTTATTCAAGGAGATTTTCAGGCCTGTGATCATTTCGATCGACAGGAAGAAGTCTCAACTATCAAAATCCCAACGCTGATCCTGGTCGGAGATCAAGATGTCATGACTCCACCGGCCTCTTCTCACTTTCTTCAAAAAAAGATAGCTTCCTCCCGGCTCATCCTGGTTCCCGGAGCAGGACACCTGGTGATGTTGGAAAAACACAAAGAGGTCAATCAGGCTATTCGGGAATTCGTCCTTTCAAGTTTCAAGATGCAAGTTTCAAGTGGGGAATACCTCAAAATGGATATGGGCAATAGGCTATGGGCTATGGGCTATGGGCGAAGAAAAACTTAAAATCGTTTAACCTATAGCTCCTGGTCTATAGCCCTTTTTTAATATATTTTCCTGATTCGTTCCCCCCCAGGCAAAGGCATGGGGATTTAGAATGAAAGAGGCTTGGGAAGGGGAGATTAAATATTTTCGGCCGGGGGTTTAATGGATTTGAGACTCAGCTTATCTCCGGGTTTAATCAGACCTTTCGAGGAAATCCTGTTCCAGGCCCGGATTTGATCAGGGGTCGTATTAAATTTTTCGGCGATTTCCGACAGATTGTCTCCTTTTTTAACCGTATAAGTCACAAGTTTAATGCCGCTTTTCCCTTCGGCTTTGAATTTTTTCTGATTTAACTTGCCGGGTTTCCCGTTTTCTTTCTTTCCTTCTCGATCGGAATTACCCTTGGAAACAAACAAGGTCAAGGTGCTTCCTGCCTGGACTTTTTTACCACCTTTGGGATTCCATTTTCTAATCATGGCAATCTTGATATCAAACTTTTCAGCAATAGAAGAAAGGGAATCTCCCTTTTTAACCTTGTAGTTGATGCGGCGTATACGGTCCTCTTTTTCATTTTCATTATGGGCAATTAGAGAAACCTTTTTCCCCTGGGGGCTTCGGGCTGCCCGAAGGGATGCGGTTTTATCGAACTGGTTTTCACGGTCGATTAATTCAACATCAGGCGCAGATCCGGAAGACCCCCCTTTTTGGGGAATTAATAACACCAGGCCGGCATTAAGCTGGCCTTTGCCCTTAATCCGGTTAACCCGGGCAATCAGGCTGGCCTTGACCCCGTATCTCCTGGCAATGGAAGCCAGGCGCTCCCCTTTCCTGACCCGGTGTTCAGCATAGGTAACCACCGGTTTTGGTTTTACTAATTGGGCATAATTTTCCAGGAGTTTTTCTTTGGTTCCATTGGGAATACGAAGGGCATAGCTGGAAGCTCCCGGTGGCGTAATCCATCGCTTTAATTCCGGGTTCAAATCAACAATGATCTCCAGGTCCACACCACAGGCTGTGGCTACATCTTTTAATTCCACATTTCCCGGAACGGTTGCTTCTTCAAAGGAAAGAGGCGGGAAGTAGGGAATATTATCAAATCCATACTTTTCCGGTTCTTTGGCAATCAATGCGGCCGCAATCATCTTGGGGACATATTGTTTCGTTTCTTCTTTGATATAATGACAATGGTCGGCCGTGATTTCCCAGAAATTCTGGGCATTGTAGAGGGCCAGGGCCCTGGAAATTTTTCCTTCACCGGCATTATAGCCGGCGGCCGCCAGATACCAGGAACCAAAACGATTAAAGAGATCGGACAGATGCTTGGCTGCTGCCCGGGTGGATTTAATGGGGTCTTTCCGTTCATCCACCCAGGAATTGACTCGAAGACCGTATCGCTCTCCGGTCTCCCGGATGAATTGCCAAGGCCCTACGGCATGAGCCCTGGAATAGGCCTTGGTGCTAAAGCCACTTTCGATCATGGCCAGATAGACTAAATCCTCCGGCAAGGCGTGTTCGTTTAAGATCTTTTTCATCATCGGTATATAACGGGTAGACCGGGCCATCCAGAGGGAAAAACGGTTACGGAGCCTGGTCTGGAAATAGTCGATAAAGTATTCCACCTGGTCATTAATCACAATGGGAAAGTCGAAAGAGGCCTTTATTTTTGGTTCTCTCCCCCTTTCGAGTTCTTTTAATTCTAAAATAACCTTTTCCTTAATCTCTTCATGAGAAGGTTTGATGATTGGAGGAAGATCATTGGCCACAACATCAAGGGCCTCTTCATCCACCAGGACCGGAGGGATCAATTCAAAAGTTTCTGAAGGCGACGATGAAAGGTTGGAATTTTTGGCTGCTGGCGAGGGTATTAATTCAGGAACGGGGGGGGATTTGAAAGCTGTGGGGTTGGGGGGCGCCAGCGCATACGAATTTGAAGGAACAGCAATTAGACATATTATAAACAGCCAACATACCTTCAACCAATCAATTCCACTCATTCCCCACCCTTTCTTTTCTATACTGGTTGTTCGCGGCCTTAGAGTACTCGGCTGCCCATGCGCTACTCTGATTTATAAGGGGATGACCACACTTACCTTGGTTAGGTATCATACCTTTTCAAAAAATGCAACCCAAAAAATTTATGGTTAAAATTTAACGCCGGTAATGAGATTTTCTTTTTTTAAGGCATCAAAATTCTGAAGGTCTTTGATGGCCTGGCCTATTTTGTTGATATGGACTGAAAAGTCCTCTCCGGCCTGCCCCATTCCCGGCAGGGAACCAATTTTTCGGGCCAAGGCTTCCCCTCGGGCTAATAGGGAATTGACCCTATCATAAGAGACCTCTAAACCCTTTTGCAGCCGCTCGGAGGTCTCTCGAAGCTGGTTCAAGACTTCCAAAATCTCATCTTTTACTTCCAATAAGATTTGCATTTCATCTTCTGGGGCTTCATTTTGGGCCATCGGCTATTCTCCTTTAAATTGGGCGAATGTATTTGTTTTCTATGGCAATGTCAAGGGATTTTCGTTCTTCCAGTTGTTGGCTGGTACGATGGCAAGGTCTTTCACTTTATTGAATCAAATTTCTCTAAAGACCACATTTTTCGGATGGTTCCGCTATCCATCCACCCACCTCACATTTTGCACCTTCGTAACTGATCCTGATCCAAGGGAATTCGGGGTTGATCCGGAGAGGAATTTTTCTTCAGGAAGAACGTCGGGAATATTGCGCTGAAGACAAAAAAATGATAATAAGATTCAGATAGAGGGATTATTATTCCAGGAAAGAAAAATAGATACCCGTCAAAAGGGATTGAACCGGTGTAAAGCGGTATTGCAAA
>CAZVHO010000120.1:0-3480 GCA_964627515.1 uncultured Thermodesulfobacteriota bacterium
AGCCCCAATGATTCACCGGTTTTTGATCCGTAAAGGGTGTCGCCCAATACAGGGTGTCCTTGAAAGGCCAGGTGTGCCCGGATTTGATGGGTCACCCCGGTAATCAACCGGACATCGACCAGGGTATGGCGGGTATATTTTTTTATGGGCCGGACCTGAGTTGTGGCCCGATAGACTCGGCCGCGGTACTTTTCCCCCAGGTCCTGGATCACTTTCATTTTTCGTTTATCCCCGGAATCATGGGCCAATGAGAAGGAGATAGTCATGGGCCTTTGAAGGACCCCTTCAACCAGGGCTTGATAGGTCTTTTCCCACCTTTTTGCAGCCAGGTCTTTTTTGAGCTGCAACCAGACGCCCTGCTCCAGGGCGGCTGCCAGCAAACCGGAAGTTCCAATGTCGAGACGATGAACCAGGCCGGGTTCCAGAGATTTGGATCCTACTTTAACGATTTGAGGCCGGAAGGCGACCAGGGCATTTGCCACAGTCCCTGTTTCAAAGAGACTGAGAGGGTGGGTAGGCACAAGCCCAGGTTTTTCAATCACCAGAAAATAGGGATCTTCAAATATAACCGTCAGCTTGAGGCCTTCATCGGAAACCGAAAAGGGGCTCAGGGGCCCGGGGATCCTCATCTCCAGGAGGTCTCCCGGGGAAGCCCTGAATCCTTTGGCTACAGGTCTCCCGTTGAGTTGAATGCACTGCCTGGAAAAAAGATCTTCTAAGATTCGGTGCGAAAAGCCGGGGAGGTTCCTTTTAAGGAAAACATCGGCCCGAATGGTTCCCGCCAGGTCTTTGGGAACCAGCCAGTGGAACCATTCGGGAGCACAAAAAAACTTTTGTTCACTCAAAGGTAAAATGCCGAGGAGGTCAGGTTAGTTAGGAAGGTTTTTTAGAGCCGTATATCTCCTGTCTTTTCGTAATCTGAAAATTACAAAAGGAAAATAAAAATCGGCTCTAAAAAATAACAGGTGGCTAAAACCTGAAGGATCATTTACCCGATCATCGGTTGTATAAATTGGCCTTCCGTTTGCGGCGGGCAGCTTCCCGCTGTTTTCGTTTTTTCTTAACGCTTGGCTTTTCATAGAACTCCCGTTGTTTGAGTTCTTTCTTCAGGCCATCCATCTGCATTTTTTTCCGTAACAGCTTTATGCCCGCCTCAATGTTGTTGTCTTTGACAATCACATTGATGGACATCCTTTAAACACCCCTTTCTAATGGGAATATAAAAATCTAGGCAGTCTAATGCCTGCAAACACCATCCCGTCCGCTCGGAGCGGGTTACGAGTAACTAGAACTTTTTGGTGAGACATTAAATTGAAACTAAAATAAAATAATATATCAAAAAAAAATAATAAGTCAAATTATTTTTTAGTACGAAAATAGAATATGTCGTTCGTCGTTCGGGGTTCGTCGTTCGTTGAAACCGATTGAATCTTGAACCCATTTTCATGCTTCGGGGCGCCCTCAAGGGGCCTGAGGGCTTAGTACGGGACTTTTTCCAGCTTTGATGATAAAAACGATTTTGGGCAAGGTCAATATTTCTCTTGACAAAAAATGCGCTATTAAGCATAAAAAATTATTAAATAATCCGATCAGATAAAGGGGAACTCCTTGAAAAGATTTTTTAGAAGGAAAGCCGTTGAACCCGAGCAGCCGGCCGACGACCCGGGGAGGCAGGCCAAAAAAGAGTTAATGGATCTGTTCATACACGACATGAGAGGACCATTGTCGGTTGTTGCTGTAAGCGCCCAGAAACTCCTCCGAAAAGAGGATCGCTGCGGCTCTTTGACCGAATCCCAGCAGGCCATACTGGAACGGATTTTAAGAAATACCCAAAAGGCTCAAAATCTTATTCAGGAGATGATTGAGGTTTTTCGTTGTGAGGCCAATGTTTTCCATCAAGAGCATTTTTCCCCGGAAACGGTTTTGCGAGAGGCCTTATTGGATATTTTGGAAGTTCACCAGGGCAATGAGATCGAAAAGGTTTGCCAGGCTGAATCGGTCGAAAACTTTAAACAACTTTTAGCCGAACAAGGCGTTTTTTTTGAAATATCCGGTCGGTACAGGCAAGAGCCCTTTACCCATGACCCAAGAAAAGTGCAACAGATTCTCCGGAACCTGATCAGCAATGGAATGAAATACCGTCGAAAGCGGCTTTTGATCGATATTCATGGTGATCGGGACCTGATCATTTCGGTGGAAGATGACGGGCCGGGGATCTCCCTGGACGGGCAGAAGAGCATTTTTCAACGTTTTATACGTTTGAGCAACCCGGAAACCGCTCAAATCCCCGGGCTTGGACTGGGTCTGAGTGGCGTGAAAACCCTGGTGGAGACCATGCAAGGGGAGATTACTTTGATCAGCAGAGAAGGGGTTGGAAGCCGATTCATGGTTAGAATTCCTCCTCTAACCGGACGAAAGGAGAAACCGATGGTGGAAGAATCCATTTTAAACGGCAAGAGGATCCTGGCGGTTGACGATGAACCGGATATCCTGGAGGTTTTAACCGAAGAGATTTTGGAGACCTGCCCGGATTGCCAGATCGATAAGGCTACCAATTTTGAGGCCGCCCAGGAGATGTTGAACTCATGGAAGTACGACATCGTCCTCCTGGATATTATGGGGGTTCGTGGATTTGACCTCCTGGATCTGGCCGTGAAAAGAAAATTTCCGGTGGCCATGCTCACGGCCCATGCTATGACTCCAGAGGCCTTAAAAAGATCAATCGAGATGGGCGCCAGGGCCTATCTACCCAAAGAAAAACTGGAGGAGATCGTTTCCTTCCTGGAGGATATTCTGGAATACGAAGCACCTGCCGGCTGGAACCGGCTTTTCGGGAAATTGGGTGATTTTTTTGATGACCGCTTCGGGGAAAATTGGAAGAAATCCGACGATCGTTTTTGGCGGGACTTCAATAGCAACATTGAAGGCCGGCAGGATCGGGTCATTATTAAATAGAATAAAAAATTTAAATACAACGTTGAGAGAAGGAGGGTTTATGAAAGAAACGTTACTGAAAAATAAGCATTTGTTGGCCGTGGATGATGAGCCGGATGTTCTGGCCGTGATTGAGGAAGAAATATCGGATGCCTGTCCGGATTGCAAATTGGATAAGGCAACCTCCTATGAAGAAGCCGTCGAGTTGATGATCTCCTGGACCTATGACCTGGTGGTCCTGGACATCATGGGGGTTCGTGGTTTTGATTTATTGGACCTGGCTGTTAACCGCAAGTTCCCGGTGGCCATGCTGACGGCCCATGCCTTGTCCCCCGAAGCCTTGAAGCGGTCTATTGAATTGGGGGCCAAGGCTTATTTACCCAAGGAAAAATTAGGGGAGATCGTCCCGTTTCTGGAAGATGTGCTCCGCTATGAGACCATGCCGGGGTGGAAACGGCTTTTTGAAAAATTAGAGGATTTCTTCAGTAAGCGTTTTGGGCCGGATTGGCAGAATACCGATGAGAAATTCTGGAAGGATTTTAATGA
>CAZVHO010000120.1:3580-10289 GCA_964627515.1 uncultured Thermodesulfobacteriota bacterium
ACTTTATCCCTACATCCCGGCATCTTTTAAGACGCGGTCGCTTTTATCATCCTTTTCGGCCCGCTGATGTTCTTCCTTGCGGACTTCCCGTCTCAGGAGCTTGCCGACCTTGGATTTGGGGAGCATGTCTCGAAATTCGATATACTGGGGCACCTTATAAGAGACCAACTGCTTCCGGCACCATTTGATGAGGTCATAACCGGTGACTCCCTTGACGTCTTCTTTAAGAACCACATAGGCCTTAATGCGTTCCCCTACTTTTTCATCAGGTATCCCCACCACGCAAGAGCCGATAACCGCCGGATGTTCCTGAAGGACCGCTTCTATCTCAGAGGCCGATACCCTGTAGCCTTTATGTTTAATAGTGTCAACGGTTCGGTCGATAAAAAAGAGGTTGCCCTCCTCATCCATGGACATAATGTCGTTGGTGCGATACCATTTTCTCCCTTCTATCTCGATGAAAGATTCGACCGTTTCTTCCGGTTTATTGAGATAGCTGGTTACCATGAAGTCGGAAGAGACCAGCAGTTCTCCCGGTTGATCCCTTTCTACAGGTGTCAGCGTCGAGGGTTCTACCAGTTTGATTTTTTTACTTGGAACCACACGGCCTACGCTTTTGGGAGGGTTAGGGATATCCACCGGACACATGGTTACCCCTCCGCAGGTTTCAGTCGCCCCATATCCCTGATAAATCACCTTCCGGAATCTTCCGTGCCACCGTTTGCCTACCTCCATGGGTAGAACGTCGCCGGCGCTATACCAGTATTTTACGCTGCTCAGGTCATATTGATCGGTTCGATCGTGTTCGAGAATCATGCGGTAAAGGGTGGGAACGCCGATCATGCTCGTTGCCTTGAACCTCTCTATGGATTCAAAGGTTGCATCCAGGTTTACTTTGGGCTGGATCAGGAGCGTTCCCCCCACCAGGAGGGTGGACAAGGCACAGGCCTGGCCCATGATGTGAAATAAGGGGGCATTCCCCATGAGGATGTTTTCTTCAGCCGGGACAAGGGGTTCGCTTACCCTGATTTGCTCATTCACGCTGACTAAGAAAAGATCATGAGGGATCGGCACGCCTTTGGGGTGCTTAGTGGTACCGCCGGTATAAAGAATTTCGGCGATGGCCCTTCCCTTCGGGGGGACGGGGAGGGCTGCCCCGGAAGTCTGACGGGTGTTAAAAAGAAGGGATCTGAAGGAATAAATATCTCCCCCGAGGGCGATTTTGCCTTTAGGGATGACATCGAAAAGATAACCGAAATACCTTTTCCACCAGGGAAGCAGGTCGGCCATCCGGGTGACGATAACCCTTTTTAGCCCCGTTTCAGGTATGACCCGCTTGACATAACCAAAATTGGTGTCGGCGCAGACAATGCTTTCGGCCCCGCTGTCATTGGCAATATACCGGAGGTCGGCGGGCGTATAGATGGGCGAAATGGGAACTGCAACAGCGCCGGCTTTCTGAATCCCAAACCAGGAGACCACCCATTGGACCGTATTCGGAAGATAAATGATGGTTTTTTCTCCCGGCCTGACCCCGATGGCCGTAAGGGCGGAGGAGAAGCGTTCGGAAAGATCCTTTAATTTCCGGTAGGAGTATTTGGTGCCGAGATAGATGAGGGCAGGGTGGTTTTTCCGTCTCTCCGCCATGGTCTCAAAGGTTGAAAATATAGTATCCTGTTTAATAAGTTCCACTTTTCCCATCATACCCCAAAATAGGCGGATTTTACCTCCGGATTATCCATGAGTTCATCCCCTGTCCCGCTTAAGGTTAACATTCCGTTTTCGATAATATATCCCCGGTCGATCATAGGCAAGACCGGTCTGGCAAATTGTTCACTCAATAAGACAGTAATCCCTGATTTTTTTTTCAGGCTGGCGATGCCCTCCACCAGGACCTTTTGCATCACGGGGCTTAATCCAAGAAGCGGTTCATCCAATAGAAGAAGCTTAGGGCGGACTACCAGGGCCATACCAATAGCCAGCATCTGTTGTTCCCCGCCGCTGAGGAATCCGGCCTTTCGATTCTTTAATGGGATCAGGGCCGGAAATAATTCGAAGATAGTGTCCATGGTTTCTTGAATCTCGGCTCTTTGTCGTAAATAGCCGGCGATTTTCAGGTTTTCCAGTACGCTGCTTTCGGGGAATACCGGATGCCTCTCCCTGGAAAGAACGATCCCTTTCTTGACCCGGTCACTCGGCTTCATCTCGGTGACGTCCTCTCCTTGATAGACGATTTGACCATAGACGTTAATACGCTCTCCGCCCTTTCGTTTTTCCTTCAGACGCATATCAATAATGAGACCCGAGACCGTATTCATAAGGGTCGTCTTGCCGGCGCTATTGGATCCGATCACCCCTACTAATTCGCCTTCATGGACCTCCATGCTGAAATCGTTTAAGGCCAGGGCGTTTTCAAAAAATACCATTAAATTGCTGATAGTAAGCATCTTGGCTCCTGTTCACCCTTCCGTTCCCAGGTAGGCCTTTTTGACCGCATCACTCTCCATGACCTCCCGGGGGGGGCCGTCAGCGATCTTCCGGCCATAGTTCAATACGATGACCCGATTGGTAATGCGGAAAAGTTCCCTTAGTCTGTGTTCGATCATGATAATGGTCTTCCCTTCATGGCGAAGTTTTTCAATGATAGGAAGTATGGTGGCCAGTTCCGCCAGACTGAGTCCGGAAAAGAGTTCATCCAGAATAAGCAGATCGGCCTGCAAAGCGATGGCCTTGGCCAATTCCAGCCGTTTCAGATAACCCTGGGGAAGCACACTGGCCGGTTTATAGGCCACATGGGAATCCCTTTCAAAGCCAACCTCTTCCAGCAGGTCCAGGGCGACCGCGTCCCGATTCCCATATTTACCGCCGGCCAATTTTTTCACCCGAGGCGAATAGAGCGGAATAATCATATTTTTGAAGGCCGGGAGCTGGTAAAAGGGCTTCACCATCTGAAAAGTCCTGGCCACTCCCAGACGGATGATCTTATAGGGCGCCCAGTTGGTAATATCCTTGGATTTGTAATGGACTTTCCCGGAGGTGGCTTTCACAAAGCCGGTGATCAGGTTGACGAGGGTCGTCTTCCCGGAGCCATTGGGGCCGATGACGCCCAGCAATTCCCCCTCGGCGAGCTGAAAGGTAACTTGACTCAGGGCTTGAACACCCCCGAAGGATTTGGACAGTTCCTGGACGTCTAACAAGGGAGCCCCGCTCATTTGTCTACCTCGACCCATCGTTCAAATTGGTGATACTTGCGTACAATGTAATGGAAAATCCCTTCCGGCAGGGCCACCACAAACAAGACCAAAAACAGGCCATAGAAGACGATCCGCAGGCCGCCGAAACCTCTAAGGGCCTCCGACAAGGGCACCAGAAGAAAGGCCCCTAAAGTAGACCCGGCCAGAGATCCGGGGCCGCCTACCACGGCAGCGGCAATGGGTAGAATCGAGTAATCCAGGGCAAAAACCGGCATGCCCACGAACATATAGATATGGGTCAGGTAAGCACCGGCAAAGGCACCGATAGAACTGGCCATGAACAAGGCTTGAATCTTGAACCAATAAATGTTGATGCCGGCATTCATGACCGATCGGTCGTTGTCGTTGATTCCTTTTAAAACGAGACCGTAATCCGAGTCCATTAAACGTCTGAATCCGAAAAGGGTTGCCAGGACGACTCCCAGAACCAGATAAGACTCGAATATCCCGGCGGGAAGGGGGCTCAAGCCGCTTAACCCATCCGTCCCCCCGAATATCTTGGAGGCTTCGATGATCCTCACCAGCATAAGCGGGATGATGAGGGTGACCATGGCAAAGTAGATCCCCCGCAAACGTAAGACCGGTAGAAGGACCAGGGTAGAGAAAAAACCTCCAAAAATGGTCGCCAGGGGAATGGTCAGGAAAGGGGGCCAGCCAAAATAGTGATTCATTATGCCGGCACAGTAGGCACCCATTCCGAAAAAGAGGGCCTGGCCGAGGGAAACCATGCCGCTTTGGGCCAGGATATCCCAACTGATGGCCAGCAAAGCAAAAACAGCGACGGAGAGAAGCACCTTCTGCCAATATATGCTAACGATGAGGGGGAGCACCAGAAACCCGATTATCGGGAGCAACCTGGGACTGGCCAGATAAAGCATTTCACGCCAGGAACAAAGGGCGAAAATATCCTCCGATCTTATCTTTATGCCACGATCAATTCTTTCCTTCCGCTTGGTCAAGGTGCCGTTAAATCCTTTCTTCCAGTTCCTTCTGCTTTCCGAAAAAGCCGGAGGGTTTGATCACCAATACTATGAAAATAGCCACCATACTTACGATCATCGTCCAATTCGAGCCGATATAGGTATCGGTAAACCTTTGGGCAAATCCGACGACCAGACCGGCCACGATCACCCCTCCGGAACTCCCTAATCCCCCGATGATGCAAACCGCCAGGGCGTTGAGCAGGACATCGTAACCTTCTTCAACCGAAATAGTCCCCAGGGGCATGATAACGGTTGCGGCTACAGCCGCCAGGCCGGCGCCTATGGAAACACTCCACATGGCCATACGATCGGAGTCGATGCCAAAAGTCATGGCGGTGCGCTCATCCTGGGCTATCCCTCTAAAAGCCAGGCCCATGGAGGTATAGTGTACGAAAATCCAGAGGGCAAAAAGCAGGACCACACTGACCAGAACAATCATGAGCCGTTGGGCATCGACCTGGGTTCCGGCGATGACGAAGCTCCGGTCTATAAAAACAGGCAGGGAATATTCAAAACCGACGAAACCCAGATATCTGAAAAGTTCGAGAATAGCCAGACCTATTCCGAAGGTGGAGATCACTTCGGACAGGGCCTGGCCGCGAACACGCATGAGGATGAAACGGTACATCAGGCCGCCAAGAAGGGCGGTAAAAAGGATGGAGACGGCCGCTGCCATAAAATATGGGAATCCTGCCAGTTTCAGAAGTATCCAGGTTACAAAGGCCGACAGGACATAAAGTGCCCCATAGGCGAAATTGGACACGCCGCTGATACCGAAAGTCAGGTTAAACCCCAGGGCCATCAGAATCAAAATGACGCTGTTAATGAGCGCATATAGGATGGTACCTATAAACAATGGACCGTCTCCCTTTCTTTTATGTTCTTACTCAGTTCTCATCCGGAAACCAGAAGTTTCCGGATGAGAACTACTTGCTTATTTTAAAACTTTAAAACCGTTACGGGCTGCGGGTCAAGAAATTAATACCCGTTTCACTCGTATCTCGTAACCCGTAACTCGCAACCCGTAACTCGTCACCTATTTGGCCGATTTTAAGCCGGCCGGCAACAGGATCTTACCTTCAGCAATGGATTCAGGAAAAACGACCGTGCGTCCTCCCTTATCCGTCCATTGAAAAGCGGCTACAACGGCCGCCTCTTTAGGATCCATGCCGAAAATGACCTGATGCCCGTTGTCGAATCTGGTTCTTCCCATGACCCCGGCGTAGTCGGTTTTCTCGAGGGCGGCGACAATAGCATCAGCGTTCAGGCTCCCGGCCCGTTCAATGGCTTCTTTCAGGATATACACCGCATCATAAGAGGGCGCCTCGCCGTGACCGCCATCCAGAGGGCGTTTATATTTCTTTTCAAAGGCCTCCTCAAAAGCCAATGATTTTGGGGACTTTTTACTGGCTATGGCACTGCCCAATTCAAAATTCACATTAACGGCCCCCCCGATTTTTTGATCGAAGGTTTTCCAGGCGCTGGGACCGGCCAGGGGAGAGATAAATCCGGCCATCAAGGCCGGAACCTTCATGGAATTCCACTGCTTCACTAACACGGCGCTGGTGGCCATGTCAAAAATAGGAAGGATTACCTGGGCGCCGCCGCTTTGGGCCTTCATCAGCCCCGAGGAAAAATCGGAGGCCCCGGTGGGATAGGCCTCTTGGGCCAAAACCGTCCAGCCTGACTTCTCGAAGTAATTCTTTACGATACCGTTTGCCGTGGCCCTGGCCCAGGCTACATCCTGATGCATGACCAATACCTTGTTGAAACCGAATTCCTTATGGATGAAAGCCATGACGCCAATCAGGTTGCCGACGAGATATTTAGCATTGAGGCAATTTCTGAATATGTATTTGTATTTTGCCGGATCCTGTCTGATCTTATCTTCAGAGGCCGGGATCATGGCGATAGATCCGATCATAGGGACTTTGTATTTTGCGATGAGATCCATGGATGCCATCAACGCCTCGGATCGAAAGGGGCCCACTAACAGGGCGGTGGGTTTTTTCTCCAGAATGACCTTCTCTATTCCCAGGAGGGCCTCAGGTACCGGAACACCCGGCGCGCCATCGCGAATGTCGAGGGCTTCGACCTTAAAAAGCCTTTTTTCGGATCCAACCTTTACCCCCCCCTTGGCATTGATTTCATCCACCGCCAACATCAGGGTGTTCAGGGATTCCTTCCCATCCACGTGGCTTAAAAAAGTAGGCACACCGATTACTATCGGGTCTGCTCCAAAACTGAGAGGAGCCGGTCCGCAGAGAGATAGAACCAACCCCAACAGAATACCATACCGCCAGATTTTCTTTTTCATTGCTTTCTCCTTTCGTTAAAGGCCAGCCCGTATAGCACGGGGGGTAAGGGGTAATAAGACGAAAACCATCAGGATAAAGAATTGCCTCTTTTTGTCCGCTCTCTTGGTTGCGGACATTAAAGCAGCCATTTGGTAAAACATTATGTTGCAAAGGA
>CAZVHO010000120.1:10389-15611 GCA_964627515.1 uncultured Thermodesulfobacteriota bacterium
AAGGGCAGGGTAGCCTATTAAAACTTGAAACTTGCATCTTGCAACATGTAACTTTATTCTCTATCTGACCTCTGATCCTTTTTTCCATATTAAGCACTCATGCCCCTGAGGGCATCGACGAAGGATGAAAATAAGTCTACAAGAGGCTATAGGCCATAGGCAATGGGCTATAGTTAAGAAGGAAGTATTTTTGCTCTTTGTCCTCTCGCCTCGTGCCTCGTCCCTCATGCCTGATTTTCTGTTTTCGTATTAACCCTCATTACCCATTGGGTCATCACGAAGCATGAAAATGAGTCAAGATTCAATGGGTTTCGCCGAACGCCGAACGCTGAACGACGAACGGTATTTTCGTACTAATACGGCAACAGGGGGAGTTCGATTTCCCCTTCTGCAATGGAGGGCGGATAAACAATTTTACGATTACCTTCTTTGGTCCATTGGATAACACAGGCCAGGGCTTCCGCATTCGGATCTTCTCCGAAAATTACCTGATGCCCCTGATGGAATTGAATCCGCCCCATGGTGCCTACCCGGTTAGTCTTTTCTATAGCCTGAACAAGCTTTTTCGGGTCGAGGGATCCGGCCCTTTCAATGGCCTCGGCCAGAATATACATGGACTCATAGGCCGGCGCCGGACCATGACCGGCTTCAATCTCTTTCCCATATCTTGATCGATAGGCATCGTAGAACGTCTTGGCCGGTTTGAAGGCGGACGAAGGAATATTCCCCAGTTCAAAGATGACATTCAAAGAACCGGCAATCCTCCCCTCGAACCTCTCCCAGGCCCCGGGGCCGACCATGGGCGAGATAAAGCCGCATAAAAGGGCCGGCACTTTCATGGCATTCCATTGCTTGACCAGGACAGCGCTCTCGGGCATATCAAATATGGCTAAAATAACCTGGGCTTTCTTCTCCCGGGCCTTCCTCAAGCCTTCGGTGTAGTCCGTAGCACCATTGGGATAGGTATCTAAAGCGATCACCTCCCAGCCGGCCCTTTCAAAGTATAACTTGACCAATAGGGAAGCCGCACTCCTTGTCCAGGCCACGTCCTGGTTCATGATATAGACCTTCCGGAATTGAAATTTTTCATTCAGGAATTTCATGGTTTTAATAAGATACTCGACCAGATATTTGGAATTCAGGCCGACTCGAAAGATGTTTTTGTATTTGGGATCCTTTAAGATCCGGGCTTCTGAGGCCGAAGACATGGCTATGGTCCCTAAAAAGGGGATTTTATTTTTAGCCATCATGGGCATACCGGCCAGCAGGACCTCAGACCGGAAGGGTCCCACCACAATAGCCCGGATGTTTTCCCTTTGAATAAAGGTTTCCAGGGTTGAAAGGGCCTGGGAAACGGAAACGTCATGAGAGGCGTCCTGAAGATCAACGGACTTTATTCGAATGGGCATTCGTTCCCGCCCGAGGCGTATGCCTCCCTTCTGATTGATCTCTTCGACCGCCAATTCAACGGCCCTGAGACTTTCCCGGCCTTCCAATAACTGCAGAGAAGTGGCCACACCGACAACGATCTCCGATGCCGGACCATGAGATGGGAATAAAAAGAGGAAGACGAGACCTATGAGTAGTCTCGAAGCCAGTCTGCTTTTAATTCCATTCTTGCCAGGGGCTGGAGAAGTCACGGATGAACAAAATGAAGGGGAGATCTTTTGAAAGCTATTTCGGGGCATCCTTGGATTATTTCCTAATAAACTCGACTAAAATTATCCCTTTTGTTATACTGCACACCGTTTGAAACTCGCATCTTGCATTTTTGTATTAAATCCTCATACCCCAGGGGGCGCCATGAAGCGTGAAAATATCGAAGTAGCGTTTCTATTAAATTTCGAAATCCAAAATCTAAAATCCGAAATCGGAAGATCTCAGTCTATCCGATAGCTGAGCCCTCTTCAACCTTTTTGTCATTATGAAGATACGATTCACCATTTCATTAAAACTCCTTATATTCATTCTGCCCCTGGTCTGTATACCCATCTCCGCCGTGGGATACTTTGCCATCCAGGAGTCCGGGGAACGGGTCAACCGGCTGGTTCGCCAGGAACAGAGGGTGGCCGTCAAGGCCACGGCCAATATCATCAGCAATATATTCACTAATTGCGGTATCGATCTGGAGACCATCTCCCGTCTCCCGATATTGGAAGACTATCGCATCGCCCGCTCTTTCAGACTGAAGGCCGAGGCGGAATTCAATCACGATAACATCGTGCGCCTTTTTCATGATTTTATTCTCCGAACCCCCTATTATTTTCAAATCCGATACATTGATCACCAGGGTCGGGAACTGATAAAGGTCCGAAGGGAAGGGGCCGTAACAAAACTGACAGACCAAAGGGAACAACCCTTCTTTCAAAACGCCCGCCATTTAAAAATAATGAAAATAGTCAGCAGTGAGATTATTCCGATGGCTAATGGATTTCTTATCCATTATGCCAAGCCTTTTTATGGCGGCTGGAAGGAGTTCGCCGGCGTCATCGTCATCGACCTTGATTTTAAGAAGATCATCGAACTGGTGAAGAATATCCATGTAGGGGATAGAGGATATGCCTTTCTTATCGATCAATACGGAAGAAATATAGCCCACCCTCTTCTCGAACCGTATCAATATACCTTGGAAACGTACCCTGACCCGAGCCTGAGGGAACTGGTCATAGACATGATGGCCGGGAAAAGCGGCTGGAAGGGTTATTCTTTCCAGGGAGAAAACAAGGTGGCCGCTTTCGAGCCGGTTAAAGGAATGGGGTGGTCTCTGGCCGTAACTATTTCCACCGCAGAATTTACCAAAGAGGCCTATGCCCTTCGAAACCGGGTTATTCAATTCGTATTGATTGCCATTGTTTTCACCATTATCGGGGTCAGTATTTTGTCTTATTTTTTGCTTCGACCGGTAAGAAATCTGGTCATAGCGACCAACCGGATAGCCGATGGTGATCTCAACCTGGATATCCCGGTCCAATCCAGGGACGAGTTGGGCGATTTGACCCGCTCGTTTAACCGGATGATGAGAAATCTATCACGAATCCATGATGAGCTGGTACGATCAGAGAAATTGATTTCCTTAGGACGCCTGTCGGCCGGTGTGGCCCATGAGATACGGAATCCGTTGAATGCCATCAAGGGAGCCATTATTTACCTTCAACGAAAAAGGTCGGAAGATCCTCTTATCAAGGAATATACCCGGCTGGTCTTGGAAGAGATCGACCGCCTGAGTCAATTTGTTACTGAATTCCTCTATTTTGCCAGACAGGCGAAACCAAAACGTCTTCCAACCGATCTCAACAAGCTGATTCAATTGACTCAAAATCTGTTTAAAAAGCATTCCGAGGAAAAGGGGATTACCTTTCACCCTATATTGGAAAAAGATCTCCCGATCGTTTTCATCGATGGCAATCAGATCGAACAGGTCTTGGTAAATTTATTTATTAATGCCATCGAAGCCATGCCCGGAGGCGGCAAATTAATGATCCTCACCCGGACCTTCAAAGAGGGCGAAGACCCTCTCCATCCCTCCTGGATTAAGATTAAGGTGAAGGATACCGGTGTGGGCATATCCCGTGAACACTTGAAAAACATATTTGACCCTTTCTTCAGCACCAAGGAGACCGGAACAGGCCTTGGACTTCCTATAAGCCTCGGCATTATTGAGGCCCATGGAGGAACCCTCCAGATAACCAGCCAACCCGGTGAGGGAACCCGAGTCACTATTAAACTGCCTATTATGCCGGAAAAGGAAAATGAAACCGATGAATCTGAAGAAGAGAAAGATTCTGGTAGTTGATGATCGGATCAATACATTAAAAGTATTGATGGCCATCCTTGAGGACGAAGGATATACAATCCTCACAGCCAACAGCGGGACTAAAGCTTTAGATATTTATTCTGAAAGTCCTGATATAGACCTGGTGTTATCTGATCTTAAGATGGTGGAAATGGATGGCGTTGAACTGTTCCGGAAAATGAATGCCCGGCGCCAGGCCCCTCCGTTCATTATCATGACCGCTTACGGTACGGTCCGGTCGGCCGTGCAGGCGTTGAAGGAGGGCGTTACAAATTATTTAATAAAACCACTTAATTATGAAGAGCTGGCGATTGTCCTGGAAAGGGCCATCCTGGAGCACGAGAGATCGCAGGAGCTTGTCAATCTGCAAGAACAAGTCCGGATGGAGCATTCTTTTCATGCTATAATCGGTTCTTGCCAGGAGATGACCGGGATCTTTGACCTGGTCCGTACCGTGGGACCCACGGACGTTCCCGTATTGATATTAGGCGAGACCGGCACCGGCAAAGAATTATTGGCTCGGGCCCTCCATTTGGAAAGCAGTCGCCGGGACAAAGGGATGATCTGTATCAATTCGGCAGCCCTTACGGAAAGTCTCTTGGAGGCGGAGCTGTTTGGGTACAAAAAGGGTGCTTTCACCGGAGCCATCAATGAAAAGAAGGGCCGTCTTGAAATGGCCGATAAAGGGACTTTGTTCCTGGATGAAATAGGTCAAATGAGTATGGTTCTCCAGGCCAAACTGCTCCGTTTTTTAGAAGATATGACTTTTGAACCGGTCGGAAGTACGGAGACCCGAAAGGTCGATGTCAGACTCATTGCCGCTACCAATCTGAACCTCCATGAAGAAATCAAAAAAGGACGTTTTATGAGGGACCTCCTTTATCGAATTGAAGTGATTTCCATACGAGTCCCTTCATTGGTCCAACGCCAACAGGATATCCCTTTACTGGTTGATTATTTTATTAAACAGTATGCCATGCAATATAAGAAAGATGTGGAAGGGATGCAACCTCACCTGATGGAAACCCTGGTCCAATATTCCTGGCCCGGCAATGTACGGGAATTAAAAAATTGTCTGGCCCGAGCGATTATTCTTTCCAAGGGACCCCTTTTAAGTCTTGAGGACTTTCCGGAGAAGATTGTTGCCGAAACGAAGGGATTATTGGCCGTTCAACCGAAAAAAATAATAGTTGATATCCCGGAGCAGGGGGTACGCCTCAGGGACATGGAATATGAACTTATCCTGGAAACACTCAAAAAATGCGAAGGAAACAAGAGCGTCGCGGCCAGGCAACTCGGAATTTCCCGGAAGGCCCTTTATGAAAAAATGGCCAGGTTCGGTATCCTGGCCGGGTGTCCCTCCAAATAAATACCCCTTTAGTTCGAAAATAGATTTTTGGCACGGATTTCACGGATTACACGGTTAAAG
>CAZVHO010000121.1:0-15569 GCA_964627515.1 uncultured Thermodesulfobacteriota bacterium
CGGGAAGGGGGCCGAACGGTCGGCGCCGGCGTTATCTCCGAGATTATCGAATAAAAGAAAGGTTCAAGGTTCAAGGTTCAAGGTCCAAGGTCCCAGTAAAAAACCTTATACCATACACCTTATACCTTAAACCGGTAAGGATATAGGGATCGATTATGCGCGATATTGTAATCTTGTCTTGTACTGGGTGTAAAAGAAAAAACTATACTACCACCAAGAATAAAAAGAAAACCCCGGACAAGTTGGAGTTTAAGAAGTACTGTCCCTCTTGCCAGAGCCATACGGTACATAAAGAAACCAAATAGATTCATACGGGTGTTTGCCACCTGGCACAGGCCAGTAGCTCTAATGGTTAGAGCACCGGACTCCAAATCCGGGTGTTGGGGGTTCGAATCCCTCCTGGCCTGCCAAATGCTATCGGGAATCAAATTGCAAAAAGGCCCTTGGAGCGTATGAAAAAGATCAAGACCAAGAAGAAAAATGAGGTGGGGGAATCCGAAACGGGGCTTGAGGAAAAAGCCAAGGGATCGGAAAAAGGGGAGGATCTTTCGGTTGCTCCCAAAGCCAAACCTAAAGGAACCCTGAAAAAATCGAACCTTAAAGATGAACCGGCCGAAAGTCTGGCCGCCAAATGGGTGGGGAAGAATCAATGGATCGGACAGGTCAAAGACTTTTTCCGGGAGGTTCGCATTGAACTTAAAAAGGTAACCTGGCCCTCCCGGAAAGAAACGATCGCTGCGACCGGTATGGTGATTATCCTATCCGTTATTGTCGCCTTTTTTCTGGGACTTCTGGATGTGGGACTGGCCAAAGCGGTGGCGGTTATTTTAAAAAGAGCTTAGTGCGAAAAGGGTGACCCGTGGCACACAAATGGTATATTGTTCATACCTACTCCGGTTTTGAACATAAGGTTAAGTCGGCTTTGGAGGAACACGTCAAGTCTTTGGGAAAAGGAGATCTTTTCTCGGAGATTTTGGTCCCCACTGAAAAGGTGGTGGAATTGGTCAAAGGGGAGCGTAAGACCTCTTCACGAAAATTTTACCCGGGGTATATTCTGGTCCGCATGGAACTTAATGATGAGACCTGGCATTTGGTCAAAGATACCCCCAAGGTTACCGGATTTATCGGGGAGAAAAACAAACCGGTTCCTATCCCGGACGAAGAAGCCATGAAGGTCATCGAACAGATGGCTGAAGGGGCCATCAAACCTAAGCCCAAGTTTTATTTTGAAGAAGGGGATGAAGTCCGGGTGATAGATGGACCCTTTTCCAACTTTAACGGCGTGGTGGAAGAAGTCAAGCCGGATAAGGGGAAGATCAAGGTCCTGATCAGTATTTTCGGCCGCGCCACCCCGGTTGAACTCGATTTTGTTCAAGTGGCTAAATTTTAAAGTTTTTAAGTTAAGATTCAGTAAGGAGAATATTCATAATGGCCAAAAAAATTGTCGCCTATATTAAACTACAGGTGTCCGCGGGCCAGGCCAATCCCTCACCGCCGATCGGGCCGGCCCTTGGTCAACACGGGGTCAATATCATGGAATTTTGTAAGGCCTTTAACGCCCGAACCCAAGGGCAGGAGGGTATGATTATCCCGGTGGTCATCACTGTTTTTTCCGACCGGTCTTTTACCTTTATTACCAAGACTCCCCCGGCCTCGATTTTATTAAAAAAGGCCGCACAGATTGCCAAAGGCTCCAAAATCCCCAATCGGGACAAGGTCGGCAAGGTCAGTTCAAAACAAATTGAGGAAATAGCAAAACTCAAAATGCCGGATTTAAACGCCAACACCCTGGAAGCAGCCAAGAAGATTATTGAGGGCACTGCACTGAGTATGGGGATTGAGGTTGGCTAAGATCGTTAGAGAGGTGGGTTAGAACATTATGCCAGATCGAGGAAAAAAATATAAAAAAGCCGTGGACCAGGTGGATCGAACTAAACGCTATCCTTTGGAGGAGGCGGTTCAGTTGGCCTTATCTTCTTCATTTACCCGGTTTGATGAAACCGTGGACCTGGCGGTTCGTTTGGGGGTCGACCCCCGTCATGCCGATCAAATGGTCCGGGGGGCCGTTGTCCTGCCTAACGGAACGGGAAAAACCACCCGGGTCCTGGTCTTTGCCAAGGGAGAAAAAGAGCGGGAGGCCTTGGAGGCCGGGGCCGACATCGTGGGGTCCGAAGAGATTATTGAAAAAATAAAGGGCGGCTGGACGGATTTCGACAAAGCCGTGGCCACACCGGATTTGATGGGTACGGTTGGAAAAATCGGGAAGATTTTAGGTCCCAGGGGGTTGATGCCCAATGCCAAAACCGGCACCGTAACTTTTGACGTGGCCAAGGCGGTCCGTGAAATTAAAGCCGGTAAAATTGAGTTTCGGGTGGAAAAAAATGGGATCGTTCATGCTCCGGTGGGGCGCGTTTCTTTCGGTGCTGAAAAACTGATGCCCAATATCCTGTCCCTGTTCGATATCCTGTTGCGGCTTAAGCCTTCGAGCAGCAAAGGGACCTATTTAAAGAGTGTTACTATTTCAACGACCATGGGTCCGGGGATCAAGATCGATCCGGCCTTTGTCAAAGAAATAGCCAAGTAAAAAAATTTGTTGCTGGTTGCTGGTTCCTGGTTCCTTGTTCCTTGTTAGAACCACTACCCAGTAACGAGTAACCAGTAACGAGTAACCAGTAACGGTTTTAGGGTCGAAGACCGTAGGTGCCTTTTTAAGGCATAATTGAACCTGTTCTGCCTACCGAGACTCGTAGCATGGGAATTTGGGCTCAACCATCGGTGCCACGGACTTTAAAACCTTATCAAAAACCTAAGAAAGGAGGAACCAATCATTGAAACGGGCGGAGAAGGAAAAGATCGTGGCCGACCTCCATCAACGTTTAACACAAGCCAAGGCCGTTTTTATAACGGATTTTCGCGGGTTAAATGTCGAATCGTTAAACCGCTTACGTCGGGACCTGCGTCAGGGCGGCGATGAATACCAGGTTGTCAAAAATACCCTGTTTTTTAGGGCTTCCCAGGAAACCCCTATTTCAGCCTTGAAAGATCTTTTTGTCGGGCCTTGCGGAATAACCGTAAGTTATCAAGATCCGGTGGCCTCGGCAAAGATATTAGCGGATTTTGCCAAGAACCGGGAGGCCTTTGTCTTCAAGGGAGGCGTACTGGAAGGAAAACCGCTCTCCGGGGAAGCAATCCAACAGTTGTCCAAAATGCCTTCCCGTGAAGTCTTGTTGGGGCAGGTGCTTTCATCGCTTATTGCCGTACCGACGGGTTTCGTATCTACCCTGGCCGGAGTCATTCGGAAATTTATGGGAACCTTAAAGGCCATTGAAGAACAAAAAGCCAAGGCCTGAGGAACAAGAAGAAATAAGGAGGATTTATTACGATGGCTGAGAATATTACCAAAGAAGATGTGATTGCGTTTATTGCGAATATGACGGTTTTAGAACTGTCTGAGTTGGTTAAAGAGTTGGAAGATAAGTTTGGCGTTAAGGCCTCTGCTCCGGTCATGGCCATGGCCGGAATGGCCCCGGCAGCCGAAGCCCCGGTTAAAGAGGAGCAGACGGAATTTTCGGTGATCATCACCGGGGTCGGAGAAAAGAAAATCCAAGTGATCAAAGAGGTTCGTGCCATAACCAGCCTGGGACTGAAAGAGGCCAAGGATGCGGTAGAAAATTTACCCAATCCGATTAAAGAAGGGGTTTCCAAGGAAGAGGCTGAAAAAGTAAAAAAACAACTGGAAGAAGCCGGCGCGACGGTAGAAATTAAATAACCGGTTTCTTGGCAGGATAAATTCAATCCTCACCTTTCCCTATATTTTCTACAAAATTTGAAAATATAGAAGGGGGGTGAGGATTAACCTTCAGCAGGATACTCGGGCGTTACGAGTTACGGGTGATAATGTTTTGATTTCTTAACGCGCAACGCGCAACCCGAAACCCGAAACTCTGAATCGCTGAGTAAGAATTTAAACTTCCTTAAACTCAGGAAGGAGTAAGAATGACAGAACGGTCCATTCATAACGTCCGATTCCGAAAAAATTTCGGACGCATTGAAAAAATTATCGATATCCCCAATTTGATCGATATGCAAAAGCAGTCCTATGAACGGCTTCTGCAAAAAGATACCGATCCGGAACAACGGGAGATCATCGGTCTCCAGGGGGTATTTAAAAGCGTCTTTCCGATCCGGGACTTCAGTGGTATGTCGTCCCTGGAATTTGTCCGTTATTCTTTTGGAGAGGTCAAGTATGATGTAGGGGAATGTCTCCAAAGGGGGATGACCTACGAAGTTCCGATGAAAATCACCGTCCGGCTGATCGTCTACGATCTCGATAAAGACACCGGCAGTCAGACCATCCGGGACATTAAGGAACAAGACATCTATTTCGGGACCATCCCTTTGATGACCGATAAAGGTACTTTTATCATTAATGGGACGGAACGCGTGGTGGTCAGCCAGCTTCACCGTTCCCCGGGTATTTTCTTCGATCATGATAAGGGGAAGACCCATAGCAGCGGGCGACTACTGTACTCGGCCCGGATTATTCCCCTACGGGGATCCTGGATCGATCTCGAGTTTGATCCCAAGAACATGTTGTATGTGCGGATTGATCGCCGCCGCAAATTCCCCGTTACCATCCTGTTAAAGGCCCTTGGATATAACAACCAGGATTTATTGAATTTCTTTTATGAACGGGAACGGATCACCTTAGATGACGGGAAAATGAGACGGGAAGTCAATCCCGATTTTCTTTTAGGCAAAAAGGCCCCCCGGGATATCGTCCACCCCTTGACCGGGGAGGTCATTGCCAAGAAAAATAAAAAGATCAATAAAAAAATTATCAGGATGCTTCAGGATGCCGAGATTTCCTCGCTCCCGGCCAAAAGTGAAGATATCGAAGGGTTTTACCTGGCCCAGGATGTGGTTGATCCAGGGACCGGTGAAGTATTAGTGGCCAGTAATGAGGCCCTGACCCGGGAGAAGTTGAACCTGATTGTCCAGAAAAAGATCGGCTATTTCGATCTGCTTTTCATCGACGGCGTCAATGTCAGTTCGTCCCTCCGGGATACCCTGGTAATCGATAAGATTTCCAATTCGGAAGAGGCCATACTGGAAATCTACAAGAAATTGCGCCCCAGTAATCCCCCGACCCTGGAAGTGGCCAATAACTTCTTTCGGAATCTGTTTTTCAATCCGGAAAATTACGACCTTTCCACTGTGGGCCGGCTTAAACTGAATCGGAGATTGGGACAGGAAATCCCTTTAGACGAGCGGACCTTACGCAAGGAAGATATCTTGTTGGCTGTCAAGAAATTAATCGAGCTGAAGGATACCAACGGACCGGTGGATGATATCGATCATCTTGGAAACCGGCGGGTCCGAGCCGTAGGGGAACTCCTGGAAAACCAATACCGGATCGGCCTGGTGCGGATGGAGCGTACCATCAAGGAACGGATGACCTTGCAGGAGATTGAAACCCTGATGCCCCACGATTTGATCAATCCCAAACCGGTGGCGGCGGTAGTCAAAGAATTTTTCGGGACCAGCCAGCTCTCGCAGTTCATGGATCAAACCAACCCCCTTTCTGAAATCACCCACAAGAGACGGCTTTCCGCCCTGGGACCAGGCGGGTTGACCCGGGAGCGGGCCGGATTTGAGGTCCGGGATGTGCACCCCACCCATTATGGGCGGATTTGTCCCATAGAAACCCCGGAAGGTCCCAATATCGGGTTGATCGTCTCCTTGAGCACCTATGCCCGGGTCAATGAGTTCGGGTTTATTGAAACCCCTTACCGGACCGTCCAGGATGGGGTCGTGTCCCGGGAAGTCAATTTCTTGAGTGCCATGGATGAAAAAGATCTCAACATCGCCCAGGCCAGTGTGATGTTGGATCGATCAGGAAAGATTCTGGATTCCAGCGTTTCCGCCCGGCGGGACGGGGAATTTATAATGGTCAATCAGGAAGAAGAAGCGATTCACTTAATGGACGTATCACCCAACCAATTAGTCAGCGTAGCCGCTTCCCTGATCCCTTTCCTCGAGAATGATGATGCCAACCGGGCACTGATGGGCTCCAATATGCAGCGCCAGGCCGTTCCTTTGTTAGCCTGCCGGGCTCCAATCATCGGCACCGGTATTGAGGAGGTGGTGGCCCGGGACTCGGGAGTCACCGTAGTGGCCAAACGGGACGGGATCGTTGAAGACGTGGATGCCGATCGTATTGTGGTCCGGTATCTCTCAGACAAAGAATCCGAAAAGGCATTAGGCGCTGATGTAGAAATTTACAAGCTGACCAAGTTTCTGCGCTCCAATCAAAACACCTGTTTTAACCAGAAACCTATCGTCCGCAAAGGAGACTTTGTAGGCAAGGGGCAGGTTATTGCCGATGGGCCGTCCACGGAACGGGGGGAATTGGCCCTGGGGCGGAATGTCACGGTGGCCTTTATGTCCTGGGGAGGGTATAATTTTGAAGATTCGATCCTGGTGGGGGAGCATTTGGTCAGAGATGATGTCTTTACCTCCATCCATATTGAAGAGTTTGAACTGATTGCCCGGGATACCAAACTGGGCCGGGAAGAGATTACCCGGGATATTCCCAATCTGGGCGATGAATCCTTAAAGAATCTGGATGAAAGCGGGATTATCCGTATCGGAGCCGAAGTGAAGCCCGGGGATATCCTGGTAGGCAAGATCACCCCCAAAGGGGAGACCCAGCTTTCTCCCGAGGAAAAATTACTTCGGGCCATTTTTGGCGAGAAGGCCGGAGATGTCAAGGATACTTCCTTAAGGGTCCCGCCGGGGATCGAGGGGATCGTGATCGATGCCAATGTTTTTTCCCGGAAAGGCGTAGAACGGGACAGCCGGTCCAGGGCCATTGAAGAAGAAGAGATCTCCCGGATTATGAAAGACCAGAACGATGAAATCCAGATCGTGCAGAGAGAGGCCTTGCTGCGATTGAAAGGGATATTGACGGGAAAAGTCTCGGCCGGAACCGTTAAGGAGGATCGAAGCGGAAAGATTTTGATATCCAGGGGTGAGAAATTTACCTCCGATCGACTGTCCAAAATCCCGGTCAAAAAATGGAAGGAACTTTCAGCGGCCAAGGGCAAAGAACTGAAAGAAGATGTGGACCAGATTATTAAAGATTACCAGGAACAGGTCAGTCTGATCAAAGAGAGCTTTGAAGGGAGGATCGCCAAATTAAAAAGGGGGGATGAATTGCCTCCGGGCGTCGTCAAGATGGTCAAAGTCTATGTGACCGTGAAACGCAAACTCTCTGTGGGTGATAAGATGGCCGGCCGTCACGGGAATAAGGGGGTCGTCTCCCGGATCCTGCCCACCGAAGATATGCCCTATTTCGCGGACGGCACCCCGGTTGATATCGTCCTCAATCCCCTGGGAGTCCCTTCGAGGATGAATGTGGGGCAGGTCCTGGAGACCCATCTGGGCTGGGTATCGCAGGAATTAGGGAAAAAAGTGGCCGAGCTGCTCAATACCCTGGGAAGGGATGGGGAAACCCGTCGCTTTTTGCGAAAAATATATGATTCCAAAAAAGTGGAAGAGTATATAGACGGTCTCTCCGAAGAGAATCTGCCGGTATTGGCCGCCCAGTTTAAGGAAGGGGTCCATATGTCCACACCGGTCTTTGATGGAGCCGACGAAGAGGATATCCAAAGATTATTAAAACTGGCCGGGCTGCCGGAAACGGGGCAATCCGTTCTCTATGACGGCCGGACCGGACAAGCCTTTGACCGGCCGGTGACGGTCGGGGTCATGTATATGCTGAAATTACATCACCTGGTGGATGACAAAATCCATGCCCGTTCCATCGGCCCTTATTCGCTGGTTACCCAGCAGCCTTTGGGGGGCAAGGCCCAATTCGGAGGGCAGCGTCTGGGTGAAATGGAGGTCTGGGCCATGGAGGCCTACGGGGCCGCTTTTACCTTGCAGGAATTTCTGACCGTAAAATCGGATGATGTGGTGGGCCGGACCCGGATGTATGAGAAGATCGTCAAGGGCGATAATGTTCTGGAGGCCGGTTTGCCCGAGTCCTTCAATGTTCTGGTGAAGGAATTACAGAGCCTGGGTCTTAATGTGGAACTCCTGGAAGGAGAACCGTCCCAGGAAGGACACCATTAATAAATAAAAGGTGCAAGGTTTAAGGTGCAAGGTATAGGGGAAAACCTGCCTTGCACTTTATGCTTCAAACTTTGTACCTTACCTTGAACCTTATACCTTGAACCTTTTGGTTAAAGGAGTGCACTTTGGAAGATTTATTCAGTTATTTTGCCAAGCCAAAAGACCCGTTGAATTTTTATGCGGTAAAAATTTCTCTGGCCTCACCGGAGAAGATCCGGGAGTGGTCCCACGGGGAAGTCAAAAAACCGGAAACCATCAATTACCGGACCTTTAAGCCCGAACGGGATGGGCTCTTCTGTGCCAAAATATTCGGTCCCACCAAGGACTATGAGTGTAATTGCGGAAAATACAAACGCATGAAACACCGGGGCGTGGTCTGTGAAAAATGCGGGGTCGAGGTGATCCAATCCAAGGTCCGCCGGGAACGGATGGGGCATATTGAACTGGCCAGTCCGGTGGCCCACATCTGGTTTCTGAAGAGTCTTCCAAGCAAAATCGGGACCCTCCTGGATCTTACCCTTAAAGAACTGGAAAAGGTCCTTTATTTTGAGGCCTATATCGTCTTAGAGTCCAAGGAACCCTCTTTACCGGTTCGAAGCCTGTTTTCCGAAGAGCGTTTCCGCCAGATCAAGGAAGAATTCGGAGATCGGGTGGTGGCCGGGATTGGCGCTGAAGCTATTCAACTCTTGCTCAAAAATTTGGACCTGCCGGGAGAATCCATAACCTTGCGGGAAGAAGCCCAAAAAACCCATTCCGAGGCCAAAAAGAAAAAGTATATCAAGAGATTCAAGGTCGTTGATGCCTTCAAGGATTCAGGAAACCGTCCCGAATGGATGGTTATGAATGTCATCCCGGTTTTACCCCCGGACTTGAGACCCCTGGTCCCTTTGGATGGTGGCCGGTTTGCCACTTCCGATCTGAATGACCTTTATCGAAGGGTCATCAACCGGAATAATCGTCTCAAGCGGCTCCTGGAACTCAATGCCCCGGATATCATTATCCGGAACGAGAAACGGATGCTTCAGGAGGCCGTAGACGTCCTTTTTGATAATGGGAGAAGGGGTAAGGTCATCACCGGGACCAACAAACGACCTTTGAAGTCCTTAAGCGATATGCTGAAAGGAAAGCAAGGGCGGTTCCGACAAAACCTTTTAGGGAAGCGGGTCGATTATTCCGGGAGGTCAGTGATCGTCGTCGGACCGAATCTGCGCCTGCACCAGTGCGGATTGCCCAAAAAGATGGCTTTGGAATTATTTAAGCCCTTTATCTATCAACGACTGGAAGAGAAGGGTTATGTCACGACCATTAAAACAGCCAAAAAGATGGTAGAGAAGGAAACCCCGGAGGTTTGGGACACCCTGGATGAAGTGGTTCGCGAATACCCGGTGTTGCTCAACCGGGCGCCAACCTTGCATCGCCTGGGCATCCAGGCCTTTGAACCGATTCTGGTGGAGGGTAAGGCCATCCAACTGCATCCCCTGGTCTGTACGGCCTTTAACGCCGATTTTGACGGGGACCAGATGGCCGTCCACATTCCTTTGTCCATCCAAGCCCAGATCGAGGCCCGGGTGTTGATGATGTCCACCAACAATATCCTTTCACCGGCCAATGGAGAACCGATCATCGTCCCCTCACAGGACATCGTTCTGGGGTTATATTATATGACCCGGGACCGGATGTTTGCCAAAGGAAACGGCAAGATCTTTTATGGACCCGAGGAAGTGCGCATCTCCTATGACGCCGGTGAGGTGGAACTCCAGGCCCGGATTAAAGTCCGCTTAGACGGTCGGCTGGTGGATACCACAGTGGGCAGGATGCTTTTAGGGGAAGTGCTGCCCCCCATGATCCCCTTTGACCGCATCAACCGGGTCATGACCAAAAAAGAGATTCGAAAACTCATCGATGAATGTTATCGAAAGGCCGGTATCAAGCAAACCGTTCTCTTGGCCGACCGTTTAAAAGATGTCGGTTACCATTATGCCACCTTATCGGGGATTTCGATTTCCGTATCGGATATGAAGATTCCCCCTCAAAAAAAGGAGATCCTCAGAAAGGCCGAAGAAGAGGTGCGCAAAGTCGAGAAACAATATACCGACGGCCTGATTACCGATGGAGAGAAATATAATAAACTGGTCGATATCTGGGCCAGGGCCAGTGAGGACGTGGCCCAGAAGATGATGCAGGTTATGGGCTCGGAAGTGTCGATCGGTCCGGACCACAAGGAACTCCAGGTCCCCAGTTTTAACCCTATTTTTATGATGACCGATTCCGGTGCCCGGGGGAGCAAAGACCAGATGAGGCAGTTGGCCGGAATGCGCGGCTTGATGGCCAAACCCTCGGGGGAGATCATTGAGACGCCGATTCGAGCCAATTTCCGCGAAGGCTTAAGCGTCCTGGAGTATTTTATTTCCACCCATGGAGCCAGAAAGGGGTTGGCCGATACGGCCCTTAAAACAGCCAATTCGGGATACCTGACCCGGCGGCTGGTGGATGTCTCCCAGGATGTCATCATCAATGAAATAGATTGCGGAACCATCGATGGGATTTTTGTCGAATCCCTCCGGGAGGCCGGAGAGGTGATCCAGCCTATCGGAGAGCGTGTTTTGGGCCGGGTGACCCTGGAAGATATCAGGGATCCTTTTACCGATGAGGTTTTGGTGCCGGGAGGCAGCGAAATCGATGAGGCGGCGGTGGAACGGATTGAAGACGCTAGCATTGAGAAGGTCCTGATCCGGTCGGTTTTGACCTGTCAAAGCGCCCGGGGGGTTTGTGCCAAATGCTATGGCCGGGATCTGGCTTACGGAAAACAGGTCAATATCGGTGAGGCCATCGGTATTATCGCCGCCCAGTCCATTGGGGAACCGGGGACCCAGTTGACCATGCGGACCTTCCATATCGGCGGTGTGGCCAGCAAACGGGGAGAACAGACCACCCTTCATTCCAGGACCGAAGGCAAGGCCCAATTTGTCCAGCTCCATACCGTTCAGAATCGCGACGGAGACCTGGTGGTTATGAACCGAAACGGGCAGATTTGTATCCTGGATGAAAAGAATCGGGAGCGGGAACGCTATCCCCTTATTTACGGGACCTTACTCAAGGTCAAAGACAATCAGACGATCAAGGCCGGGACCTTGCTGGCCAACTGGGACCCCTTTACCATCCCGATTATTACTGCCGTTTCCGGGAAGGTCAAATTCGGAGATATTACCGAAGGGGCGACCATGGAGGAACGGCGGGACGTGGTTACCGGGAAATCCAGCCGGGTCATTGTCGAATATCGGGATGCCGAGGTCCGGCCACGCATTTCCATTAAAGACGAGAGCGGGAAAACAGCCCGGCTGCCGGATACCAATTCCTTTTCCCGGTATCTCCTGCCTATCGGGGCCATTATCATGGTCTCGGAAGGGGATCCGGTGCTGGCCGGCGATGTGATCGCCAAGATCCCCAGAGAAACCACCAAGACCAAGGATATTACCGGCGGTCTGCCCAGGGTGGCCGAACTCTTTGAAGTGCGTAAACCCAAAGAACATGCCGTGATCACCGAAATCGACGGGGTGGTTTCTTTCGGGAAACATACCAAGGGGAAAAGGAAGGTCATCATTACCCCTGAGGTCGGCGATGCCAAAGAATACCTGATCCCCAAAGGCAAACATGTCAGCGTCCAGGAAGGGGATGTAATTCTGGCCGGCGAACCCTTAATGGATGGTTCGGCCAATCCCCATGATATCCTGAGCGTCAGCGGGATTAAAGAATTAGCCAAATATCTGGTCAATGAAGTCCAGGAAGTTTATCGACTTCAAGGGGTCAAGATCAATGATAAGCATATCGAGGTAATCGTCAGGCAGATGCTCCGGAAAGTGAGAATCAAAGACCCTGGAGACACGGATTATATGGTGGGAGACCAGGTGGAGCGACAGGTCTTTACCCAAAGGAACCAGGAGATCATAGCCAGGGGGGCCAGACCGGCCCAGGCCGAAGCGGTGCTCCAGGGCATCACCAAAGCCTCTCTGTCGACCGACAGCTTTATCTCGGCCGCTTCTTTCCAGGAAACCACCAAGGTCCTAACCGATACCTGTATCGCCGGGGAGAAGGATTTCCTGAGGGGGCTTAAAGAAAATGTGATCATGGGACGTTTGATCCCGGCCGGGTCGGGCATGCCCGTTTATCGTAAGATCCTTTTGCCTCAAATTGAAGAAGGCTCCGAAAAAAAGATTGACAATTTATGAAAAACAGTTTATATATTTTGATTTTTAGATTTCAGGCGTTTAGACCCTATATAAAAAACGAGCAGGAGTTTTATGGCCACCATTAATCAGTTGATTCGCCAGGGCAGGGAAAAAGTCAAGAAGAAGAATACGGCACCGGCCTTAAAGGGATGTCCCCAAAAGCGGGGGGTGTGCATTCGTGTTTATACCTCGACCCCTAAAAAGCCCAATTCGGCCCTCAGGAAAGTGGCCCGGGTACGTCTCACCAATGGTATGGAGGTGACGACCTATATCCCGGGGATCGGACATAATCTGCAGGAACACTCCGTGGTTTTAATTCGAGGGGGGCGGGTTAAGGACCTGCCGGGCGTTCGGTATCATATTATTCGAGGCACCCTGGACTCCATCGGAGTGGCGGATCGGAAAAACAGCCGATCCAAATACGGGGCCAAGAGACCCAAATAATGATACTCGATTTCGGATTTCGGATTTCGGAATGCGGAATGGTTGAAGAAAAAAGCACCAGAGTAAATTATATCCATCTGTTGATCATTTAAAAATAAAAAAGAGGTCGGAATGCCGAGGAAAAGAGAAGTCATACACCGGGGAATCTTGCCTGATCCCAAACATCACAGTCCGCTGGTGGCCAAGTTTATCAATTCTTTGATGCGCCAGGGGAAAAAGAGTACCGCGGAGTCAATCCTTTATCGATCCCTGGATTTGATTGCCAAGAAGACCGAAGAAGAGCCGATCAAGATATTCGAAAAGGCTATCGATAATGTCAAACCGGTGATTGAGGTCAAATCCAGAAGGGTGGGGGGCTCTACCTATCAGGTTCCGGTAGAAGTCCGATCCGGCCGGAGGCTTTCTTTGAGTATCCGGTGGGTCATCAATTACGCCAAGGCCCGCTCTGAAAAGACCATGGAAGGCAAACTGGCCGGGGAGTTGTTGGATGCGGCCAATAATCGAGGATCGGCCATCAAAAAGAAAGAAGATACCCATAAGATGGCTGAGGCCAACAAGGCCTTTGCCCACTACCGCTGGTAACCGGTGACGCAGGGTATGTTTGAAAAGGGAAACGGAGTCATTTTTTGTCTGAAAAGGTTTCATTATCACGGATTCGGAATATAGGGATTATGGCCCATATAGACGCCGGAAAAACCACCACGACTGAAAGGATCCTTTACTATACCGGGGTCTCTTATAAGATGGGGGAGGTTCACGATGGGTCGGCCGTTATGGACTGGATGGAACAGGAGCAGGAACGGGGGATTACGATCACTTCGGCCGCGACGACCTGTTTCTGGAAGGATCATCGGATCAATATCATCGATACTCCGGGCCATGTGGATTTCACTATCGAGGTCGAACGGAGTCTCCGGGTCCTGGATGGGGCCATAGCGGTTTTTGACGCCGTGGCCGGTGTGGAGCCTCAATCCGAAACGGTCTGGCGGCAAGCCGATCGATATAAAATCCCGAGACTGGCCTTTATCAATAAAATGGATCGGGTCGGGGCCGATCACGAACGCTGTTTAAAAATGATCGAAGAACGGTTGGGGGCCAATCCGGTGTTTGTACAGTGGCCCCTGGGCAAAGAGGAATCCTTCCAGGGTATTGTGGATCTGATCGATCAGAAGGCCTATTCTTTCAATGAGGCCAGCCTGGGAAAGACCCTGGAATCCGAGCCTGTCCCGGCGGCATTGAAAGAAGTAGTGGCCCTCCATCGGCAAAAGTTGATTGAAGCCCTGGCCGATACCGATGACGCTATTATGGAAGCCTATCTGGCCGGCGAAGACGTTCCGGAAGAAACGATCATCCAGGCCTTACGTCGGGCTACCATCGATCAGAAGGTGGTCCCCGTCTTCTGCGGCTCGGCCTTTAAGAATAAAGGGGTCCAGCCACTCCTGGACGCCATTATCCGCTATCTGCCGGCCCCAACCGATGTTCCCCCTATTGAGGGGAAAACCCCTTCCGGTGAAATAGAAGAACGACGGGCCGACGAAGACGCCCCTTTTACCGGTCTGGCCTTCAAACTCATGTCTGATCCCTATGTGGGTCATTTGACCTTTTTGAGGGTCTACTCCGGCCGTCTGGCTTCCGGCGACAGTGTTCTGAATGTCAATAAGGGCAGGAAGGAAAAGATCGGCCGCCTGCTGAAAATGCATGCCAATCAGCGGGAAGAGATCAAAGAGACGCGGGCCGGAGACATTGTGGCCATCGTGGGTCTGAAAAATACGACCACCGGCGACAGCCTCTGCGACCTCCAGGCCCCTCTTTTGCTGGAATCGGTCGATATCCCCGAGACGGTCATCTCCATAGCCATTGAACCGAAAAGCAAGGCCGACTTAGACAAATTGGGCTTATCCCTTCAACGGGTTGCCGCCGAAGACCCTTCTTTTAAGGTCCATACCGATGAGGAGACCGGACAAACCATCATCTCCGGCATGGGGGAATTGCATCTGGAGATTATTGTCGACCGACTGACCCGGGAGTTCCATGTCGGCGCCCATATAGGCAAACCCCAGGTGGCGTATAAAGAGACGATTACCCGGGAAGTCAAGGCCGAGGGGAAGTATATCCGGCAGAGCGGCGGGCGGGGGCAATACGGCCATGTTTGGCTTGTGGTCTATCCCCGGGAAGCCGGAGCCGGTTTTTTGTTTGAAAATAAGATTGTCGGGGGTGCGATCCCCAAGGAATATATCCCGGCCGTGGAAAAAGGAATCATTGAGGCCATGGAAGGTGGCGGACTGGCCGGATACCCTATGGTGGATATCGGGGTCAGACTGGTGGACGGCACCTTTCATGAGGTCGATTCCTCGGAACGGGCCTTTCTATTCGCCGGATCCATCGCCTTTAAAGAAGCGGCGGCCAAGGCCAAGGCCGTCTTACTGGAACCAATCATGGAAGTGGAAATCGTGACTCCCGAAGAATTTATCGGAGAAGTCATGGGGGATTTGAATTCCCGCAGGGGGAAGATCTTAGGTTTGGAGAGCCGGGGAAAGGCCCGCATCGTGCGGGGTCAGGCCCCGATGGCCGAAATGTTCGGCTATTCCACCAATATACGATCCTTAACCCAGGGCCGAGCCACATTTACCCTTCAGTTTTCCCAGTATCAGAAGGTTCCTCAATCCGTTTTCGAATCTCTTATTAAAGATAAAAAAAGGATTTAATTTAACCAAGGGGAGGCGGAGATGTCGAAGAAGAAATTTGAGCGGACGAAGCCGC
>CAZVHO010000122.1:0-5019 GCA_964627515.1 uncultured Thermodesulfobacteriota bacterium
ATATAGCCTGGATTCCCGCCTTCGCGGGAATGACGAGTTTTTACGAGACCATCAAGATTTTATTTTTCCGAAAGATTGTGAATATTTTAGTAAACTAATCAGATAGTAAGCACTTATGTCCCAGGGGGGGGACCTTATATCATGAAAATAGGTTCAAGGGACAGGGTTCAGGGTTTTCTCACTTGAAACTTGCATCTTGAAACTTTATTTCATATTAACTACTTCAGACAGGTGAGGAATGACAAACGAAGACCGAATTAGGGAATTAGAAGCGCTGAATGCCCAGGCCGAATTGGGCGGCGGACAGGATAAGATCGACAGTCAGCATCAAAAAGGCAAATTAACCGCCCGGGAGCGGATCGAGCATCTTTTGGACAAAGATTCTTTTGAAGAATTAGATAAATTTGTGGTCCATCGTTGTTATGATTTCGGTATGGAAAAACAAAAAATTTTTGGCGACGGGGTGGTCACCGGATTCGGTCGGATCAACGGCCGGTTAGTTTATGTCTTTTCCCAGGATTTCACCGTCTTTGGCGGCAGCCTGAGCGGCCCTTTTGGAGAAAAGGTCTGTAAGATCATGGACCTGGCCTTAAAAAACGGGGCCCCGGTTATCGGCCTCAATGATTCCGGGGGGGCCCGTATCCAGGAGGGCGTCGTCAGTCTGGGAAGCTATGGAGATATTTTCCGGCGGAATGTCCAGTGCTCGGGAATCATCCCCCAAATCTCGGCCATCATGGGTCCCTGTGCCGGAGGGGCGGTTTATTCGCCGGCCATAACCGATTTTATTATCATGGTGGAAAAGACCAGCCATATGTTTATTACCGGTCCCCAGGTTATTAAGGCCACCACCCATGAAGAGGTTGAACCTGAGGCCTTAGGCGGAGCGACCAGACATAACACTACCAGCGGGGTAGCCCATTTCTCGGCCAAAGACGACAAAAAGGCTTTGGATATGATCCGGGAACTCTTATCCTTCCTGCCCCAAAACTGTAATGAGAAACCCCCCCAGAGAGAGCCCCAGGACGATCCCAACCGCATAGACCTGAATCTGAGAACCGTCATTCCGGACAACCCCCGCACCCCCTATGACATGAAAAAGATCATTCTCTCCGTGGTGGATGACAATCACTTTTTTGAAGTCCAGAAATCATACGCCACCAACATGATCGTCGGTTTCGCCCGTTTAAACGGGATGCCGGTAGGGATCGTAGCCAACCAGCCTCGGGCTTTAGCCGGTTGTCTGGATATCAATGCCTCCGATAAGTGTGCCCGATTTGTCCGCTTTTGCGATTGTTTTAATCTCCCGATTGTCACCTTTGTCGATGTCCCCGGCTTCCTGCCCGGTGTGGCCCAGGAACATGGGGGGATTATCCGTCACGGGGCCAAGATCATCTATGCTTACTGTGATGCCTGGGTACCTAAGGTCACGGTCATTACCCGCAAGGCCTATGGCGGGGCTTATGATGTCATGGGCAGCAAACACCACGGCGCCGACATTAACCTGGCCTATCCGATGGCCGAGATTGCGGTCATGGGGCCGGAAGGGGCCGTGCCTATCGTCTTCCGCAACCAGATCAAAGAAGCCGCTGATCCGGAAAAAACCCGCCAGGAATTGATTGAGGATTATCGGCGGACCTTTGCCAGCCCCTATAAAGCTGCCGAGCTGGGGTATATTGATGAAATAATCCTGCCGGAATTCACCCGGCCCAAATTGATTCGAGCCCTGGAGTCTTTAAAAACCAAGGTCGAGGTCCGCCCTCTCCCAAGGAGACACGGGAATATCCCCTTATAACTAAAGGTTCAAGGTCCAAGGTCTGGGGCTTAAATCCTTACACCTTATACCGAGATAATGTGCCGGCAACCACGAATTAATCCCCAATTTGGAGTTAACTCATGTTTGATCCCGATAAATTGGTCCATCTTAAAAAAGAACAAAGCGACTGGCAGAAAAAAACTGAGGCCAAACTGACCAAATCACCGGAAAGAAAAAAGTCCTTTTCCACCATTTCGGAGCTCCCGATCCAGCGGGTATATACCCCGGCCGATGTTTCCGGTCTGGATTATGACCAGGACCTCTCGTTCCCCGGAGAATACCCTTTTACCCGCGGGGTTCAGCCCACCATGTATCGGGGCCGCTTCTGGACCATGCGCCAATATGCCGGTTTTGCCAGCGCCGAAGAATCCAACCGTCGCTATAAATATCTTTTGGAGCAAGGTCAGACCGGTCTTTCCGTAGCCTTTGACCTGCCTACCCAGATCGGATATGATTCCGATCACTCCTTATCACAGGGGGAGGTGGGAAAGGTCGGAGTGGCCATCGATTCCCTTCAGGATATGGAAACGCTCTTCGGGGGGATCCCGTTGGATAAGGTCAGCACCTCCATGACCATTAATGCCCCGGCCGCTATCCTGCTGGCCATGTACATCGGGGTGGCGGAGAAACAGGGCGTTCCCTCCAAAGAATTGAACGGGACCATCCAAAACGATATCCTGAAAGAATATTCTTCCAGGGGGACTTATATTTTTCCGCCCCAGCCTTCATTGCGCATCATTACCAATATCTTTGAATTTTGTTCCAAAGAGGTCCCTAAATGGAATACGATCAGTATCAGCGGCTACCATATCCGGGAAGCAGGGTCCACGGCCGTTCAGGAAGTGGCCTTTACCCTGGCCAACGGGATTGCCTACGTGGAAGCGGCTCAAAAGGCCGGACTTTCGGTGGATACGATCGGGCCTCGCTTGTCCTTCTTTTTTAATGCCCATTTGGATTTCCTGGAAGAAATTGCCAAGTACCGGGCCGCCCGTCGACTCTGGGCACGACTGATGAAGGAACGCTTTGGGGCCAAAGACCCCCGTTCCCTGATGGTTCGATTCCATACCCAAACGGCCGGCTGTTCTTTGACCGCCCAGCAGCCCAAAAACAATATCGTTCGGGTGGCTTTTCAGGCCCTGTCGGCGGTCCTGGGAGGAACCCAGTCCTTGCACACCAATTCCATGGATGAGGCCCTGTCCCTGCCTACCGAGGAAGCGGTCCAGATTGCCTTACGGACTCAGCAAATCATCGCCAATGAGACCGGGGTTACTGAAACCATCGATCCCCTGGCTGGCTCTTATTATCTTGAGCATTTGACCACCACTATCGAAGAAAAGGCCATGGAGTATATCCGGCGGATCGATGAGATGGGGGGAGCGGCCGCGGCTATTGAACAGGGATTTATTCAAAAAGAGATTCAGGAAAGCGCTTATCGCTTTCAGAGGAGCGTGGAAACCGGGGAACGAACCGTGGTCGGACTCAACAAGTTTCAGGTCAAAGAAGCGCCGCCATCCGGGTTATTACGGGTCGATCCGGCCGTCAGAGAACAACAAATCCGGAAGATTGTTCAACTGAAACAGTCCCGGGACAGCCGGAAGGTTGAATCCTGTTTGGCCGATCTGAAAAAAACCGCCGAAGGCTCGGAAAACCTGATGCCTCCCATTTTAGAGGCGGTTCGGGTTTATGCGACCCTGGGAGAAATTTGCGACACCCTGCGGTCGATTTTTGGCGAATATACCGCGGTCTCAACCCTATAGGAGGTCTTATTCAATGGTTGCAGGAAGGAAAATACGCGTTCTGGCCGCCAAACCCGGCCTGGATGGTCATGATCGAGGGATCAAGGTAATTTGCCATGCCTTGCGGGATGCCGGCATGGAGGTCATTTATACCGGTTTGCGCCAAACCCCGGAGCAGATCGTGGCCACCGCGGTTCAGGAAGACGTGGATGTCATTGCCATGAGCGTCCTTTCCGGGGCCCATGATTACCTCTTTCCCAGGGTCATGGAACTGGTCAAAGAAAAAGGCTTAAAAGATGTGTTGGTGCTTGGCGGGGGGGTAATCCCGGAAGAAGACATCCCGAATCTGAAAGCCGCCGGCATCAGCGAAATCTTCGGACCTGGGACCTATACGACTGATATAATTAACTTTATACTAGGGAACGTTAATATATGATCAATTGACATGATGCTGGATACTGGATACTGGATGTTGGATTTTATCAAGTATCGGTTGTTTGTTTTTATCCAGAATCTATGATCATTCGGCCCGAAGCGGTTGATCTTGTTTTTTAGAAAAATTAGATATGAATTCTCAGAGTGGTAATTAAGAATCTAAAGCAGCCCCTTCTTTTTCAGTTCCTTGAAAATCTCCTGCCCCTCGTTCAGACCTCTAAAGATGGCAGCCGAGGTAATGGTAGCAGAGGTAACGGCATCGACCTTGGCCTTGAAAGAAAAAGGGTGGTAAATAAATCGGCCGACGATCTTTTTGCGCATCCTGGCTATATCGGCTTCATTCCAGTTTTCATTGTCGGTCTTGGTTAATTGGAGGGGTATAAACTGTTGGATCTTGCCGCTGGGTTCAAAGGTGACGATAAAATGGGTGTCATGACAGAGGTCGCAGGTCGGGAGTTGGCTGATCACTGCGGCAAAAAGATTTCCGGTCTGCCCTTCTTTTTTAATGGTTCCGGCATAGATAGCTCTTCCCCCTCGGAGATCAACTTTTTCAAATCCGGTTAACGCCTTGCCTTCTTCGGTAAAAGCCTCTTTGATTTTAGCTTGAATTTCCTCCTCCGTCATGGGAGGCTTGGCCGTTAATATCCTGGCCTCGGTTTTTTCACCTTTTTTTTTAATATCCTCCGGATTGGTCTTCAGCAACAGCTCCAATTCAGAAAAAAGCTCTTCAACCTTTTCGTTGAACCCCAGGTGCGTCGAGGCCACGACAACCGATTTCCCTTTTCCCCCTCTTCTAACCAAAATCGAAAAGGGGGTTGGGCCTCCCCCTATGGCCTTGTGCAAGTCATAGTTGGTATCGGGAATGATAGGAAAAGGCACCTGGAAATGATCCCGATAAATTTTGATCTCCCCCTCATCATTTCCGACGGCAAAGGCTACCATTTTAATCTTTTTTCTGAGCGCCGGCCGGGCCTCAATGCGGGCAAAAAGCTTATTATAAACCGGGGCCATATTCTGGCAACTGGCACAATAAAC
>CAZVHO010000122.1:5119-15355 GCA_964627515.1 uncultured Thermodesulfobacteriota bacterium
AGGTTTCTCTTAAGCATGGTCTTTCCCCCTTTCCCGCCTTTCCATTATTCTCTTCCATCTTAATGATTTTATTTTCTCGCCTTCCCGAGTTATCCACAAAGCAGCCAGCCGCCGATCCTGATTGATAAGGGACAGGCTTTCCCGCGGATCAAGGACCATGGTAGCGGTGGCCAGGGCATCGGCTTCTTCTGCCGTGGGGGCTATGATAGAGGAGCTGACCGACCAGGATGGCGACAGGCCGCTTTCGGGAGAGAGTATATGATGGTGGATCTTTTCCTGGTCGAAATAGACCATATAATTCCCGGAAGTGGCAACCGCACCATCCGTCAGAAAGATCCTCTCTCCGGTAGCCCTCTCGTTGGCGGGATCATGAACCGCAATCCGCCAGGGCAACCCGGTTCCATTTCGTCCCCCGAACACCCGGAGGTCCCCACCGGCATCTACTAAAGCATGTTCTATCCCATTTTCCTTGAGAAACCCAATAATCTTATCCACAATCGTCCCCTTGGCTATTCCGTCAAGGGTGATCCCCATGCCCTCTTTACAAAAAGAGATTTTCTCAGGTTCGATTTTTAATCCTGAGGCACCTACCCGGGTTAAAGCCTCCTGGATGGACGGGCCTGAGGGAAGCCGTCCCAGCCTGTTTTCGGTTTCATAAAGGTCCAGAAGAGGTTTGACGGTTACATCAAAAAGGCCTCCCGTCCTGGAATGGATCATCAGTGATTGGCGCAGCACCTTAACCAGTTCCGGCGGGGGGCCTTGAATAAAACCTCTCTCATTCAAATAATCGAGAGGTGTCCCGCTTTCATGACGATTAAAAAGTTGAATCCAGTTTTCCATTTTGTGGAAGGCTGTTCCCAGAACAGTTTGGGCCTGATCACGGGAAGGATGCAAAAGGGTAATGGTGACAAAGGTCCCCATAAGATTTCTGGTCTCGGAGACTTGAACCAGGGAGGAAGAAAATGGAATCGTATTCAGCGGTGCGGCAAAGCCTTCAACGGCCTTCCCGGCGCTTAGAATACACAGGGTTTGAATAAAAGTTCGCCGGTCCATAAAGGATTTCATCTATTGCTCCCTTCCGAAGTTGGAGTGTCTTCTTATTATGAGATGAAAGCGATGTGCGATTTCGGTGAAGAACTTTTTTATACTGAAGAAGGTTATAATCGTCTGAAGTTTAAGAGGTGGCGGTCTTAACCGCCACCTCTTATCCAAAGGTTAAGGGGCGGGTCTGTTCAACTCTTCAATCATTTTGTCTTCTGCGGCCTTGCTATACACTTCTTTGCCGCCGACCGATAGGGTGTTCACTTTAATAGATTTATATTTCTTGCTCACTTCACCAGTCACTTCGACCGTCTCCAGGGCATGTCTGGCTTTAAGGCCGAGGGTAAGATTCGGCATGAAATAAAATTCACCCTTTGGGGTTACCAACACAAAATCATTCTCCAAATTGATCATCGGATCGGCTTTGTCGATCGGGCAAATATAACCCCTCGTCAAACAGGTATAGCCGGTTATCTTGCCTTTTACGGTCGACATCTTGGCATTGGCCACCAAAGCAGGGATTAATAACATCGCCAGCACTGCCAGGAAAAAATAATACTTTTTGGTCTTCATCCTTTTTTACCTCCCTTTTTCGGAAATTCCGCATAAAAAAAATGCGGGAAAAAACGATTAAAAAAAATTTGGTTACTCCCGGACCCACTACAATTCTAAAATTTATTGTTAAAGGCTTATCGGATATTGACATTTTTTAGAACGGATCGGGCAAGATTCAAATAATTAAGAGGTGACGGCCAGGACCGCCACCTCTCTTCTAAAGGTTAAGGAGCAGGTCTGTTCAACTCTTCAAACATCTTGTCTTCTGCGGCCTTGCTGTAAACCTCTTTACCGCCGACCGACATGGTGTTCACCTTAATGGATTTGTACTTTGCGTTAACATCCCCACTCACGGTGACGACCTCCAGGGCGTGTCTGGCTTTAAGGCCGATACTGATATTCGGCATGAAATAATATTCACCGCTCGCCGTAACCAGCACAAAATCCTTTTCCAAATTAACCATTGGATCGGCTTTGTCGATCGGGCAAATATACCCTCTGGTCAGACAAGTAAAACCGGTGATCTTACCTGTTACCGACATCATTTCAGCATTGGCTACCCAAGCAGGGACTAACAACGCCACCAATACACCCAGGACCAAACAATACTTTTTGAAATTGACCATTTTTTCACCTCCCTCCTTTTAAGTAGCTCCGCTACGAAACTTGCGGGCATAAAAATTTTTACTTCAAACTACCAAACGATCTAAATCTTATTGTTGCCGGTGATGTTATTGGCATGCCTTAATCTTATTGTTGCCAGTGTTGTTATTGGCATGCCTTATTTTTAATTATAATATAAACAGTTTAGAATTTAGAATAAATAGGGTGAACCCTGTATTTTTTTAATAAAAATACTGTAATTTAAAGCGTTTTTTCTATATTATCCCTTTTATTTTCTTATTTTTTTCAGGAACAGGCCCATTCAAAGAACAGGCGGCGGCGATTAACTCTCCGCAAAACCGAACCCCTTTTTTCAACCCTGTCGGTTTGATCAAAATAAGGCTATTTTTAAAAAAATATACAGAATGGATACTATTTACTTCCTTCTCTTTTTAACCAATGATGAAAATTAAATACGGGTTAGTTTATTAAAAAAATGGCATAGAAAAAGGGGGAACTATGGAAACTATTATGGGACATATCGATCTCCAGTGTTGCGTAACGGATGCCTGGAAAGGTTTTATTGACAACCTGGGAAAATCCATCCAAATGCTTGATGAAAAATTAACCGAAGCGGAAAATATGTCTTCCCTGGGCCGTCGCCAAAGGATTGAATCAGGAAACCTCTTTAATGGCCTGGTTCGATAAAAATAAACACCCCCCTTCCGAAGTAGAATGCAATGCCGAAAACATTACGGGGTGGGAAGAATACGGGATCCACCATGGGGGGCAGGAGAAGTTTGTCATTAATAACGGAGAATATGTCTTTATTTACACCTGAGAGGAATGTTGCGACCGACATTCGTGGGAGGGACTATAAATGGAAAAGATGGAAGTAAAAAGTTTGAACGTTCCTGATGAAGTAAGAACCTTTGACAAAGGCAAATTAGAACTCATTAATATTGGAGGGGCGACTGTGGGTCGGGCGACCTTTCAGCCGGGCTGGAAATGGTCCGAATCGGTTAAACCCCTGGTTAATACCAAAAGCTGTGAGGCACCCCATTTCCAATACCATCTCTCCGGAACGTTGAAAGTTCTAATGGACGACGGGACCCAGGCTGATTTAAAGGCCGGGGATGTCTCTTTATTGCCTCCCGGGCACGATGCCTGGGTGGTCGGAGACGAACCGGTGGTGGTGGTCGATTTTCAAGGAATGGTCGATTATGCCAAGGGATCCGTAAAGAAATAAGCTTCCAATACAATAAAGAGACTCTGGAATCCCGAAGAAAAGGTCTTGTCCGGTGATGACCGGGGTCTCTTTTTTCTGTCTTACACCCGCACGACCCGGTTTTCCGTACCTTTTCTTTTATCTTTGTTGACATGGTGATTATCTCCAAAATCGTATCAATTTAGCCTTTTGAAATAGCGTCGGCAACTCTCCGTCTTTCCGGCGAAAGCCGGAATCCAAAAATTATTCTGAGACAAAAAAACCTGGATTCCGGTTTTCACCGGAATGACGAGGTAGAAAGTCAATATGAGGCGGTTTCAGTATCAAATTTTTCAAAGGGCTAAGGTGTTACGATTATTTTAATAATGACTTAAAGGGTTCAGCGGGGCCTCTATCGACTTATCCGGCAACCCTTTTACAATCGGGCAACTCTTGCAACGCAAAAGTCCCTGTCCTACGGTATAGGTAAAAAGGTCACCCCGACTAATCATGTCAGCTTTTGCCTTCTCTGAGGCCTTATACCTTTTCTGGCAGGCCTGTTTTGAAATCTTTAAATTTCCTGGCTGATAAGGACAGTCAATCGTTTCTTGAAGGTTCATTGACAGCCAATACTCTACTGAATTGATAGTACGTCCCATTGATTCCTCCTCATAAAAAGAAATTATTTAATTCCTAAATTAAATTTGGCGTGCTGCGTCCTCAATTATTTCCCCATCTAATAACTTTTTTAAATAAATTCATACAATTATCCATTGAAAACCCATAACGGGCACCTGACATGAGTATTAAAGGCTTCCGGTCGCGAATCTTCTTGTGTCTTTTCGGTTTCTATTCTAAAGTAACTCCTCAATATAAAATCAGGAAGAATGAATTATTTTGTTTGTTATTCTAAAAAATAACTTTATAATAATAAATACAGTAATTAGAGTATATTGCTGTTTAATTGTCTGTATTTTATCCAGCAGGAGTGAGGAAGATGGGAGAAAAAAAGCGAATATTCATTGCTGAAGACCATACCATTCTCAGGGAGGGATTAAAGCTCCTTTTGTCCTCCTGCCCGGATTTTGAAATTATCGGGGAGGCCGCCGATGGACTTGAAGCTATACAGGGGATAGAAAAATTTTCACCGGATTTGGTTTTAATTGATCTTTCCATGCCCAGAATGGACGGAATTGAGTCTATCAAAGAAATCAAAAAACGCCATCCTGCCACAAAAATTATGGCCCTGACGGTTCATAAAACCGAAGAATACGTTTTGGCCGCCCTGAGGGCCGGTGCAGACGGGTATATCTTAAAGGATTCGACCCACAGCGATTTGATAACCGCCATAAAGAGTGTTTTTCTCGGAAAGCGTTATCTCAGTCCTGGAATATCCAAAATGGTCATAGAAGGTTATCTGGAAGGAAAAGACCCGTTAAAATCCAAATCTTCCTGGGAGACCCTGACCCAAAGGGAGAGAGGGATCCTCAAACTGATCGGCGAGGGTTATAAAAACAAAGAAATTGCCGAGTTCCTTTGCATCAGCCCCAAAACCGTGGAAAAACATCGATCCAATCTCATGAGCAAATTAAATCTCCATAGCACTTCAGCTTTGACGGCCTTTGCATTGGAGAAAGGACTAATCGCCAAATAGATTTTTAGGCACGCATCTTATCCGGAAAAAATTTTCCAAACGGCCTTAACCTGAGTTCCCGTACCGGAAACGGACCGGATCGTTAAACTACCCCCCGAAAGGCTGGCCCTTTCCTTCATACTGACAAGACCTAATCCCCGCCCGAAATTGGCAATGGGAGATATTTTTCGCTGATCAAATCCCAGCCCATTATCCTTGATCGTTAAAATTAAATTTTCCCCCCGCCTCTCGAGGGATAAGGAGACCGAATCAGCCTCGCTATGCCGGGCGACATTGTTCAAGGCTTCCTGGATAATCCTGAAGATTACACTCTTCAGTAAGACCGGTACATCGTTTTCTTTAATGGAAATCTTGGAGTTGATTCGGATGACTGGATATTTAACCTGGAATTCCTTGCAAAACCGGGATATTGTCGCCAGGATCCCTGAACTTTCCAGAGAATGAGGGATCATATCCATGCAAATCCTTCGAACTTCTTCGACCGCTTCTTGAATGACCGGAATAATTATTTTTAGACCTTCCTTGACTTTCCCCGTGTCCTCACGGCCTAATCGTTGAATGGCATCTTCCACCCTATATTTAATGGCGCTTAAATATTGCTCAATGCCGTCATGGAGTTCTTGGGCCACCCGTTTCCTCTCATTTTCCTGGGCGGTTAAAATTTGCGAGGAAAGATAGCGAAGACGTTTTTCGGATACCGCCAGGGCATCCTCCACCTGTTTCCGTTCTTTTATCTCTTGCGGGAAATGTCTATCGGTATCAACCAAAGCAGCCATTCGTTCTTTAAACCGTTCTTCAAGCTCTTTATGGTTTTATTGAAGTTCCTCTTCAATTTTCATAAGGAATCCCATTAGAATCAATAGATCAACACCCCGTAAAAAGTCAAAAAGTACCCTTTTCCGTCATTCCTCTGGCGAAAGCCGGAATCCAGGAAATTCAATCCGGCCCGTGGCGGAACTGGACCTCGCTGGGGTTATCTTTCGAGCTATCAATAGGATTGATTTTATTTTTACACGAACTGGTTATTAAGGTAAATAAGGTATAGCCTGTATATTTACTTCTAAACCTGAGTAGGGCGAAGAAAATATTATTTTCTCCTTGACCCTTTGGACTTCACATTTTATACTCCATCTTTTTTAAGTTTTCATCCATCCCAAGCATCGGAGTTCTTTTTTTATTATGACGAACCAGAACCATATTTTCAAGATTGCCCAGGAATTAAGTCTTGCCCCCCAACAGGTCCAGTCCACCGCCGACTTGTTAAACGAAGGGGCCACTGTCCCATTCATTGCCCGTTATCGGAAAGAAGCCACCGGTTCCCTGGATGAGGTAGCCATCCAATCGATTCGCGACCGGATGGCCCAACTCCAGGAGCTGGACAAACGGCGCGAAGCTATCCTCAAATCTCTTGAAGAACGTAAACAGCTTACCGATGAGTTAAAGGAGAAGATCCTGGCGGCCGAGACCCTGGTCGTCTTGGAAGATATCTATTTACCCTACCGTCCCAAACGCCGGACCCGGGCGACGATTGCCAAGGAAAAAGGGTTGGAACCTTTGGCCCAACTGCTTTTTGCCCAGGAAGAAACCGATCCGGCGGCCGCCGCGGCTGCTTTTGTCGATCCGGAAAAGGGTGTTGATGGCCCGGAAGAAGCCCTGGCCGGGGCGCGTGACATCATCGCCGAATGGGTTAATGAAGACCAGACCGCCCGGACCCAACTGCGTGATTTTTATGCTTCCCGTGCTGTTTTTAAGTCGAAGGTCATACCGGAAAAGGAGGCTGAAGGGATCAAGTACAAAGATTACTTCGACTGGGAGGAGGAGTCGGCTACGGCACCATCTCACCGGATCCTGGCCATGAGGCGGGGGGAAAAGGAAGGCTTTCTCATCATGCGGGTCTTGCCCCAAGAAGAAGAGGCCCTTAGCATCCTTGACAGCCTTTTTATCAAAGGGGACGGATTGGCCTCCGAGCAGGTCAAAATGGCCGTTCACGACAGCTATAAAAGACTACTCTCCCCCTCCATGGAAACCGAGATCCGCCTGGCCACTAAAAAGCGGGCCGATGAAGAAGCCATACGGGTCTTTGTCGAAAACCTTAGACAACTGCTACTGGCACCGCCCCTGGGTCAAAAAAATGTTCTGGCCATCGATCCCGGGTTCCGGACCGGATGTAAAGTGGTCTGCCTTGACCGTCAGGGCAAGCTGCTCCTTCACGAAATAATTTTTCTGCTTTCCGAAAAAGGGACCACCGAAGCCGCTTTGAAAATCCTCGACCTGTGCCGGCGATTCGGCATTGAGGCTATTGCCATCGGGAACGGCACGGCCGGGAGAGAGACAGAGGCCTTTATCCGGAGTCTCGACCTCTCCAAGGCCATTCAGGTCGTCATGGTCAATGAAAGCGGGGCTTCCATATATTCGGCCTCGGAAGCCGCCCGGGAGGAATTTCCGGATCAGGATGTGACGGTCCGAGGATCCGTTTCCATCGGCCGGAGATTGATGGACCCCCTGGCCGAGCTGGTCAAGATCGACCCGAAATCTATCGGAGTCGGCCAATATCAACACGATGTGGACCAGGGTGATTTAAGAAAGAGCCTCGATGATGTCGTGGTCAGTTGTGTCAATCATGTGGGGGTGGAAGTCAATACCTCCAGCAAACAGTTACTGGCCTATGTCTCCGGTTTGGGACCTCAATTAGCTAAGGGGATTGTCGAATACCGCAATGAACACGGGCCTTTTAAATCCAGGGAAGAACTGAAACAGGTCCCTCGTTTAGGACCCAAGGCATTTGAACAGGCCGGTGGGTTTCTTAGAATCCGGGATGGAGAAAATCCCCTGGACGGAAGCGCCGTCCATCCGGAGAGCTATCCCATTGTCGATGCCATGGCCCGGAACCTGGGTTGCTCGGTCCTGGATCTGATGCGCGACGAGATAGTCCGGAATAAAATCGATCTGAAACACTATATCTCGGAAAAAGTGGGCCTTCCTACCCTTAAAGATATCATGGCGGAACTCTCCAAACCGGGCCGCGATCCAAGGGAGCAGTTCGAAGTCTTCCGTTTCACTGAAGGGGTTGAAAAGATAGAGGATGTCAAGCCCGGCATGAAACTCCCGGGCATCGTGACCAACATCACGGCCTTCGGGGTTTTTGTCGATATCGGAGTTCATCAGGACGGGCTGGTCCATATCAGCGAACTTTCCGACCGCTTTGTGAAAAACCCGGCTGAGGTGGTCAAAGTCCATCAAAATATATCCGTCACGGTTCTGGAGGTGGATCTGCCCAGAAAGCGGATTTCCCTTTCGATGAAAACCGGTCGTCCCCGAACCGAAGGACAGTCAAAAAACCAGGAGAAAAAGAAGGAAGAAAAAAGGCCGGAAAAGGACAGGAAACCCAAAAGCGTTTTTACCAACAACCCCTTTGCGGCCGCCTTGGGCGACAGGAAATTTAAGTCTTAATCCGCTTTCTTTATTCAGGCCCCCTCCTTCACCCTACCCATCGGATAGGGTGAAGGAGGGTTATAGGTTTATTCTGAATTCTGGCTCCTTTGTTCTGGATTCCAAAATTCACATGCCTTTTAATCCCCTGCCGGGCTCTTTCCTTTGCACCGATCCAGAGTCGGGTCCATCAAGGGCAAGATCTTGGCGGCCGGGATCGTGGTAATCGGACCGGAAAAAGAAGTATTATTATACCAATAATAGGGAGGCATATTAAAAGCTGCCTTTTGTTGTGCCGGCGGCACATATTCGGCGATGTAATAGTCTTGAATGACCTTGTGATCGCAAGGTCTCATCTTCATGACCGTACCCAGCAAGTCCTGGTAGGTATCCCCTTCCCAGACCTTGATGATCTTCTCCGGGTCCAGACTGGCGGCCCGTTCCATCACACTGAAGAGCCAGTACATTTGCATGGTGTAGGCCCCGCCGGTCTCGTAGAAATGTTCGTATCGTAAAGTGTTGAAGGGGGCTTGCCACTTGGTCTTCCAGAGATTATTCCAGGTCTTATAGAATTTAATCACATCAGGATTTTTGAAGAAAGGGCCGGCGGTAAACTGGCTGACCCCGATCAATCCCTTGGTGCCCTCAACGCCAACCTCGGCCAGGAAAGGGGCGTCATTCAGAAAAATGTGGGCAAAGGGCAGGTTCATTCCCATTTGCCTGGCCTGCTTGACCAGGTTGGCCGCGTCCGGAATCCAGTCCCCGGTGAAAACCACCTCGGCCCCGGAGGCCTTGATCTTGGTCAGATAAGGGGCGAAGTCCGTCAAAAACAGCTTGTGGTAATCCTCGCCAACGATCTGGGCCGTCGGATAGTATTCTTTCAGGCCTTTTTTAAACCCATCGGCCAGGTCATGCCCGAACATGTAGTCCTGGCAAAGGATGTAAAACTTTTTCTCTTTTTTTCGGAGTTGTCCGTAATAATAACCAAAACTCTTGCCGATCGCCCCGTTGGAAAAGGAGGCCATAAAAGAATAACGGCTGAAGCTGGCGGCATCATAGAGATCATCGGACAAGGCAGCGGAATCGATGGCGATGACCTTGTATTTATTGGCCACTTCGTTGATGATCTTCATCAGGTTGCTGCCGTTGGTGCCCCAGAGCACATGGACCTTTTCCTGCAGGACCATCCTTTCGCAGACTTTCTTGGTCTGGTCCGGCTTGGACATGTGATCGGCCTTGATGACCTGAACCAACTTTTTCTTGCCGTCCACCAGAATCCCGCCCCTTTTGTTGATGTCATGGGCCGCCCATTGGACGCAGACAAAGAATAACTCTCCCACGGAAGCGGCCGGTCCTGAAAAGGAGGCCACGACGGCGATCTTGATGGTGTCCCCGGAAGGGACCACCGGATGATTCGGATCAAAGTCGGACATATCACCCATTTTTTTAACATCAAAAGCGGCATTGGCTGCCAGGGTTTTGGATGGGGTTACCGCGGTCAAGGAAAAAAAGGATAAAATAAAGACAAGGATTAAAAGCAATCTACCGACCTTACCAATCGCATTCATTTTGTATCTCCTTTAATTTTTTTTGATAAATATCTTTCGCATAGGACTTCCAACAAAAGCTGTTAACACCTCCTTTCCTTACCAGGATCAAACCTTTCTCATCCCATTACATTAAAGAAAGGCCCGCAATTCTTTAGCAGAGGCCGAGGATCTCCGGTAAAACCTTTTTTTATTTTCAG
>CAZVHO010000123.1:0-3080 GCA_964627515.1 uncultured Thermodesulfobacteriota bacterium
GGTTTTCAATGGATAAAGGCGGAAACCGTTTTGCCCAGGGCCTGGCTTCCTCCAACTGAGCCGCCAGGCGAAACAAAGTGGCCTCATCGCCGAAACGGCCGATAAAATGGGCCCCCAGGGGCAGTCCGTCCTTATTCCAGAATAAGGGCACCGACATGGCCGGCTGACCGGTCATGTTGCAGATGGCCGTGAAGGGGGCAAAGGCCGCAGACTGACGGAGCCCTTTGAGGGGATCATCCGGAGAGGGTTCGAAACTCCCCAGGGGTAAAGGGGGTTGGGCCAGGGTCGGTGTAAGCCAGATATCATAATCCAGAAAAAATCGGGCAACATCACGGGCTATCCGCTGCAGGGTTTGAACGGCCAGAAGGTATTTTGCCCCGGTCTGACTCCCGCCGATCTGGCATAAGGTCCAGGTTAAAGGCTCCACTTCCTCGGGTTTGACAGGCCGGCCCATGATGCGGCCGATCCCTTCCAGGGTCGAAGCGCACCCGGCAGACCAAAGTGTAAGAAATCCCCCATTCATCTCCTCCTCATTGACCCTGGGGGCGGCCTCGGTCACCTGGTGACCCAATTCGGCGCACAACCGGGCGGCCTTTTGCACTGCCTCCACACAATCCGGATGAACCAGGGCCCCGCCGATAGCCTGGGTGGTAAATCCTATATGCAACTTTCCCGGATCGGCGCCCACCTCCTGCCTGTAAGGTCGGGCCGGTGGTGGTGCCCAGTAGGGATCGCCCAGGTCGGGTCCGGAAGTACAATCGAGCAAGACGGCACTGTCCCGCACCGAGCGGGTTATGGCATGTTCGCACACCAACCCGCTCATTACGTCCCCGAAGCCGGGTCCCAGGGGGTTTCTGGCCCTGGTGGGTTTGAGGCCGAAGAGCCCGCAGCAGGAGGCCGGTATCCGGATGGACCCGCCGCCATCATTGCCATGGGCCATTGGGACCATCCCTGCGGCCACAGCCGTGGCAGACCCGCCGCTCGATCCACCGGGGGTCCGGGCTGTATCCCAGGGATTTCGAGTGGGACCGAAAAGACGGGGCTCGGTCGTGGGCAGAATCCCGAATTCCGGGGTATTGGTCTTGCCTACCACAATCAGCCCGGCCCGCTTCAACCGCGCCACCAGCTCACTGTCCTGATCCGGTACAAAATTTCTAAGTAAAGACGCCCCAAGGGTCATAGGCACCCCGCTATAAGCAGCCATCAGGTCCTTGAGCAGAAAAGGCACGCCCATGAAGGGGCCGTCCGGGCATTTACCCCGGGCTGCAGTCCGTGCCAGATCGAACATGGGAAAAACGACTGCGTTGAGTTGCGGGTTCAGCCGCTCGATGCGTTCGATGGCCCCATTGACCAATTCAAGGGGTTGGAGTTCCTTTTTACGAATCAGTTCCGCCTGGGCACAGGCGTCCAACAATGCTAACTCTTCGGCAAAACCCATGATTTCCTCCTGAGGTTTTTCATACTTGAAACTTGCAACCTGCATCATGAAACATATTAAGTATAAGACAGAGCCGAAAAGGAAGTCAAGAAGGGATCGGGGCAAAAAGGCTTTTCCCCTTGACCCTTTTCCCTTAAATATCTTATACTCCTTGCAATTGAACGAAACATGAAAATAACATCACGAGGCAATAGGCGATGGGTAAGGGGCAATAGGTTCAAAGTTTTTCCATATTATTTCTTACCCATAGCCCATAGCCTATAGCCATTTTGAGTTTCTTTCACACTTGCATCTTGAAACTTTTTTTTCATTAAAGAAAGGAAAAATCAATGGGACTTATAACCATCAATCAACAAAAATGTAAAAAAGACGGAATTTGTGCGGACGAGTGTCCGGCGGCCCTCATTAAATTACCGAAGAATGAGGGGTATCCGGAGATGATTCCTGGTGGTGAAGAGGCATGTATTCGCTGCGGCCATTGCGTGGCTATATGCCCTCATGGGGCACTGAGTCATCAATACGCCTCTATCCAAGACTGCCCCCCCATAGACAAAGCCCTGGGCATCAATGAACAACAAGCAGTCCAGTTCCTGCGTTCCCGGCGTTCCATCCGCCGTTATCAGGACAAAGCCGTGGAAACAGAAAAAATCCAAAGGCTTATTGAAATCGCTCGATATGCACCCACCGGCAGCAACAGCCAGTTGGTGGAATGGCTGGTTCTGACCGACCAACCCAAGATGAACAAACTTGCCGAACGGACCATCGATTGGATGCGGCGGGCCTTGAAAGAAGGCCCACAGAATAACCTTCCGGCCTACTTCCCCATAATCGTGGCGGCCTGGGATACCGGCTATGACGTCGTACTGAGAAATGCCCCGGTTCTGATCGTCGCTTCCGCCCCTCAGGAAGCGACAAACGGCCTGGTGGATCTGACCCTGGCCCTCAGTTATCTTGAGTTAGCCGCTCCAACCCTGAGCCTTGGGACCTGTTGGGCTGGATTGCTTCAAAGGGCCTTGCTTTCTTCGCCTTCGCTGAAAGAGTTTTTAGGCTTGCCCAGGGAACACCCCCATCATTATCCCATGATGTTGGGTTATCCGAAGGTAAAATATCAACGACTTCCGGAACGGAAACCGCCCAAAATCCATTGGCAAGCATCAAATCATAAAGGTTAAAAATCCTTAAAATTATCAATCCTTAGAAAAAGTCTTGAATTGAAATCCATTCCTACCTATACTTCATCCGATCGACTCGCAAATGAGCTATAAATATGGATATTAACCAAAGAGGAAATCTGTTTTTAGGGAAAATACCAAACCCCGAAGTGGAAAAGAAGGTCGTTGACTACCTGTTAGACCTAAGACAGAATTCCTCCTTGGAAGGTTTAACCGCCAAAGTCAAAAAGGCCCCTTTTGTGCTCTTTAATGATATCTCAGCCCAACGGGCCTTGAAGATCACTTCCGACCTTCAGCAATTAGGGGCTGTCGCCTCTTTTGTCCCCTACAAGGACGAGGGGCCATCCCGGGCTAAACCATTCTATACCAATCCTCCCTACTCTTCCCGATCCAAAAAGGCCCATGTCCCACCATCATCAAAAGGGAAAACCGGAAAATGGGGTCGGTTGGTCTTTTTATTGATCTTACTC
>CAZVHO010000123.1:3180-15170 GCA_964627515.1 uncultured Thermodesulfobacteriota bacterium
TTTTTCAACAAGTTGGGAGATCTTCTTCCTTAAAAATGAAAGGCCCCCTTTTACATGGCTAAAAAAAAACATATCCTTATTGTTGATGATAACCAATCCCTCCGGGAGGGATTGCGCTCTATTCTCTCTTCCCAGAAAGGCTTCGATATCGTGGGTGAGGCCGGAGACGGCCTGGAGGCTGTTCAGTCGGTGGACAAATTCCATCCCGACCTGGTTTTGATGGATCTTTCCATGCCTCGCATGGACGGCATGGCGGCCACTCGGGAAATCAAAAAAAAATGGCCCAAAACGAAGATCCTGGCTTTTACCGTCCATGATTCCGAAGAATACGTCTTTGCCGCTCTCAAGGCCGGAGCCGACGGTTATGTCTTAAAAGATTCCCCTCATTCGGATTTGATTCGATCCATTATTAAGGTCCTGGATGGAAATCAGGTCCTGAGTTCGGCGGTCGAGGGAAAGTGGGTAGGGTTGGGCCTTCATTAAATTAACACGGAAATAAAGTTTCAAGATGCAAGATGCAAGTTTCAGGTATAAAAACCTTGAACCTTGAACCCTTTACCTCGCCCCTTGCCCATCGCCTATAGCCCCGTGATGTTATTTCCATTATTCATGGCTCCCTCACACCTTCCATTCCATCCACATAATCCGTAAAAACCGTCTGAAAGAAGCTCCCGACTTTTTGTTCTTTTATGTTGACATCATCTTCCATTTAGATGAAATTAAAACATTTGTAACGGAGGATTTAAACCATGCCCTCTCGAAATCAGGAACCGGGGGAACCCGGCCGCCCGGCGGAAAAATCACCCCGGACGGATAAGCCCCGCATCCCGGACCGGCCTGTTTTGGTCGTCGGTATCGGTGCCAGGGCGGAGGACCTGGATCTCCTTAGAAAGCTCTTTGCCGACCTGCCCACCGGACAGGGGCTGGCCGTTGTCCTGGTCCAGCATGTCACCCCATCGCAGGTAACTCTCAACGTCAATACCTTCAAGAACCACACGGCCCTGAAGATCCTTGAAGCCACCGATGGCCTTCCCGCCGAAGCCGATCACCTTTACCTTATTCCTCCCGACCGGCATCTCAATATCGCCGAAGGACGGCTGAGCCTGGCAGAACCGGTTTACTGCCACGGATTGTGCCTGCCCATAGACCATTTTTTCTGTTCCCTGGCGATCGACCAGAAAACCAGGGCTGTGGGTATCGTTTTGTCGGGTACCGGCAGTGACGGCACCATCGGATTGTCGGAGATCAAGGCCTCCGGAGGCAGGACCATTGTCGAAGACAGGCCATCAGCCGGGTCTCCCGATCAGTCAGGCCCCATCCCGGCCAACGTGGCCGACAGGGTTCTCCCGGTAGAAAAGATCCCCGAGGCCCTGCTGACCTGGGCCGCCCGATCAGACAATCGGAATTCCTCGGGCGAGACCGGTGAATTAGAGGCCGATTACATGGCCATTTTGAATCTCCTCCACACCAGGACCGGCCATGATTTCCGGTGCTATAAGAAAAACACCCTGATCCGGCGGATCAATCGCCGTCTGGCCCTGCACCAACTCCATCTCCCGGCCGAGTACCTGGCCTTTATGGAATCTCATCCTGACGAAGCCCGGCAGCTCCAAAAAGACTTGCTCATCGGTGTAACGGATTTCTTCCGTCAGCCGGAGGCCTGGCGAACCCTGGAAGAACAAATAATCCCCGACTTGATCGCCAGGGCCGGGCCGGAGAATCCTACACGCGTTTGGATTCCCGGGTGTTCGACCGGCAAGGAGGCCTACAGTCTGGCCATCCTGCTGGCCGAGAAGGTGGAAGCCTCCGGCAAACCGATCGGCATTCAAATTTTCGCCACGGACACCGATGAGGACGCCCTCAATATCGCCCGCAGCGGAATCTATCCGGAAGGTGACCTGGGATCGAATATCTCGCCGGTTAGACAAAAAAAGTTCTTTGCCCGCGATAAAGGCCAATTCCAGGTAACCAAGGCCATAAGGGAGTTGGTGGTCTTTGCGCCCCAAAACCTGACCACCGATCCGCCCTTCTCCAGGCTCGATCTGATTATCTGCCGCAATCTTCTGATCTACCTCGACCGCGAAGTCCAACGCCAAATCATCGCCCTGTTCCATTTTGCCCTGCGCGAAGGTGGCTACCTGTTCCTGGGCAATGCCGAAACTATCAGTGACCATCAGGACTTGTTCGAACCGGTCTTTAAAAAATGGCGGGTCTACCGGCGTATCGGCGTAGGCCGCCGGATGCCCCTGGAATTACCTCTCGGAAAAACCGCGGAGCACCGGATTTCAGCACCCTTTCCGGCGCGCCTGAACAGCCTCACTTTTATAGCCCAGCATGTTCTGGTGGACCGTTTCGCCCCGACGGCGGTCATCATAGACCGTCGGCAGCAACTACTCTACGCCCATGGGGCCACTGAAGATTACCTGACGATTCCCCGAGGCGAACCCACCATGGATATCGTCGGCCTGGCCCGGGAAGGCCTGCGCCTTCGGCTGGGGGCGGCCATTCGAATGGCCATCAAGGAAAATCGAACCACCGGCATCACCACCCGCCTTAAACGGGGAGCCCAATCCGTTCCTGTAAGGGTGACCGTAACGCCGTTGCACCACCCCCGTGAGATGGACGGCCTGCTGCTGATCAGCTTCGAAGACTACATTCCCCCGGCCGGAGACCAGACCGCGCCTGAGCAGCCGGCAGCCGGGGAGAACGGCTGGATGCAATTAGAAGATGAACTCAAAATCACCAGGGAAGAACTCCAGAGCACTATCGAGCAGTTAGAGAGTTCCAATGAGGAACTAAAGGCCTCCACTGAAGAGGCGATTGCCTCCAACGAGGAGCTGCAATCGGTCAATGAGGAACTGGAGACCTCCAAGGAAGAGCTCCAATCCCTGAACGAGGAACTGAACATCATTAATACCCGCCTCCAGGAAAAGGTTGAAGAATTAGAGAACGCCAACAACGACGTCAACAACCTGCTGAGCAGCACCCATATCGCCACGGTCTTTTTGGACCGCACATTCAGGGTCAAACGCTACACCCCGGCTATTACCGGGCTGCTGAGCCTGATCCCCTCCGATGTCGGCCGGCCCATGGAGGACATTACCTTCAAGTTCAAGGATGAAGACCTGCTGGCCCATGCCCGACGGGTGTTGGCCGATCTCACCCCAATAGCCAAAGAGGTGCAAGCCGAGAACGGCCGGTGGTATATTCGCCGGATCACGCCTTATCGCACCCATGACGATCGCATTGAAGGCGTGGTGGTCACCTTTCTGGATGTGGATGAGATTAAACAGGCCGAGGCAGAGTTGACGCGGGTGGCTTCTTTCCCGATGCTGAACCCGAATCCGGTCACCGAGACGGACATGGAAGGACGGATGCACTTCCTTAATCCCTCGGCCAGACGGCTTTTCCCCGATCTTGAGCAGAAGGGGGCCGATCATCCCTGGCTGGGGGATTGGGCCTCGATCGCCCATACCTGTCGGGAAAGTGGAGGGAATCTCAGCGTCCGTGAAGTAACCGTTGGAGAGCGTGTCTACTACCAGACGATGTACTGCGTTCAGGAAACGCAGCGTATCCGCATTTATGGAATTGACATCACCGAGCACAACCGGGCCGAAGTTCTCCTTTCGGAAAATGAAAACCGCCTGAAAAGGGCCCAGGAAATTGCCCACCTCGGCAGTTGGGAACTCGACCTGGTGGGCAACGTTCTGACCTGGTCCGATGAAGTCTACCGGATTTTCGGTTTACAACCCCAAGAATTCGCTGCCACCTATGAGGCCTTCCTGGAAGCGATAGACCCGGATGATCGTCAAGCGGTAAACGCGGCTTACTCCGGATCGCTGCGGGAAGGAAGAGACTCCTATGAGATCGAACACCGGATAGTGCGGAAATCCACAGGAGAAACCCGATATGTTCATGAAAGATGTGAGCATGTCAAGGACGAAACCGGCCTGATCATCCGCTCGGTGGGCATGGTGCATGACATCACCGAGCATAAACTGGCCGATGAAGCCCTGCTGCGAGCCAAGGAAGAATGGGAACGCACCTTTGACAGTGTACCGGATCTGATCGCCATCCTGGACGATCAACACCGGGTCATTCGGGTGAACAAGGCCATGGCTGACCGGCTGGGGGCCTCTCCCAGTGCCTGTCTGGGGCAGCACTGCTACGAAGTCGTCCACGGATTGGAGGCCCCGCCGGCCTTCTGCCCCCACGCCAAGACCCTGTTGGACGGACTGGAGCACGTGGAGGAACTCCATGAGGGACACCTCGGCGGCGACTTCCTGGTCAGCACCACCCCGGTAATCGATGCCCGGGGCCAATTGATCGGGAGTGTCCACGTGGCCCGGGATATCACCGACCGCAAAAAAATGGAGGATAAACTGCGACGCTCCCGGGACGATTTGGAAATCCGGGTCCGGGAACGGACCGCCGAACTGGCCTTAGCCAATGAAGGCCTGATAATAGAAATTGCTGAGCGGCAGAGAGCTGAGGAGGCCCTTCTTGAGTCGGAGAAACAACTGCGGTTCCTGGCCGCCAAGATCCTCACCTCCCAGGAGAATGAAAGGAAACGCATCGCCCTTGATGTCCACGATATCCTGGGGTCATCCTTGAGTGCCATCAAATTCAAGGTGGAAGAGGTCTTATACCAGATCCCTGAAGACCAAAACCCGAATATATGCAAACCGCTGGAGGTCCTCATCCCCGTCATCCAGGAAACGATCGAAGCTGCCCGAAGGATTCAATCCGATCTGCGGCCCCCCCTTCTGGATGATCTGGGGGTCCTGGCCACCTTTTCCTGGTTCTGCCGGAGATTCCAAACGATTTATTCGAACATCCGCATTGAACAAACGATTACCATCCTGGAAGAGGAGGTGCCCGATCCTCTGAAAATCGGTATTTTCAGAATTACCCAGGAAGCGATGAATAATATCGTTAAACATGCCCAGGCCGACATAGTCCATCTCGGGCTGCGAAAGGTCGACGGCGCCTTAGAACTGACTATTCAGGACAATGGAAAAGGTTTTGATCCGGAAAGCCTCTCCATCGTAGAGGGTTCGAAAAAAGGCCTGGGTCTTTCCAGTATGAAAGAGCGGACTCAATTTTCCGGAGGGTTGTTTTTCATCGAATCCACCCCTGGGAAAGGGACGGTGATCAAGGCTCAATGGCCCGTCTGATGAAGAAAGAACTTAAATAAATTTATCCCAAAAAAACGTTGACCTATTCGGAAATCCGATTTATAAAGGCGCAATTGAATGAGAAAGGTGTCCTCTAAATGAGAAAAAAGAAGCGTATCCTGATCGTCGATGACCATCCCGCTCTCAGAGAAGGATTACGATCCCTTCTGACGTCTAATCAGGATTTCGATATTGTCGGTGAGGCCGGAGATGGTTTTGAGGCCATCGATTCCGTTAATAAATTCCTTCCCGACCTGGTTTTAATGGATATATCGATGCCCCGGATGGATGGTATGGCCGCCACCCGTGAAATCAAAAAAAATTGGCCTAAAACTAAAATTCTGGCCTTCACCGTCCATAATTCTGAGGAATATATCCAGGCCACCCTCCAGGCCGGTGCCGATGGATATCTATTAAAAGATACCGCCCGCTCCGAGCTGATTCATTCCATCGAACATATCCTGAACGGGAAAAAGGTCCTTGGGTCAGCCGTTATAGAAAAAATTAAACGGCTTGAGTCTTCTCCAACGCATTAACACGAAAATAACGTTGCGGGTTGCGAGTTACGGGTTTAAAACCAACCCTACTTCGACATTCGATATTCGATATTCGATATTTTCATGTTTCGTGGTGTCCGCGCCCACCCCTCTTCGAGCCGGAGGCCTTTCTCACTTCTCTTTCTTACCAGTCACTCTCCCCTTGATCCCTTTCTGCTTTTTCCCGGGCCAAATGTAAACAATAGCCGAGGCCACAAAGATGGTGGAATAGCTGCCGACAACCACCCCCATGAGCAGGGCCAGGGAGAAATCATGAATCACCACCCCTCCCAGAAAATAGAGGGACAGAAGAACCAGAAAAACCGTCAAGGAAGTAATAATGGTCCGGGAAAGGACCTCATTGACACTGAGGTTAATAATCTCGCCGAAATCCTTTTTACCGCTTTTCATGTTCTCGCGGATACGGTCGAAGATCACCACCGTATCCGTTAAAGAATACCCGGCCAAAGTCAGCAGGGCCGTAACAATCAGCAAGGTAATCTCAATATCCAATAAATAGAAAACCCCCAGGACGGCCAGAACATCATGAAAGGTGGCTATGGCTGCAGCCACCCCGAAGCGAACATCAAACCGCCAGGCCAGGTAAATAATTATCCCGGCCAGGGAAATGGCGACGGCGATTAAGGCCGCCCTCTTCAGGGCGGAACTGACCGAGGACCCGATTTCCGCCTGGCTTTCCAGGATAAATTTCAATTCCGGAAAATCCTCCTGCAGGGCCTTCTTGACGGCTTCGGTTTCTTTACTCACCGTCTCTCCTGATCGTTTAACCCGAACGATCAGGGTGTTCTCATTGGCCACCTGTTGTAATTCAAGATCCTTGAATCCCCTTTGGACCAAGGCCCCCCGGACCTTGTCCAGCCGGAAGGATTGGGCGGCTTTGAATTGGGCCATGGTCCCGCCGGAGAATTCGACACCCAGGTTGGCCTCTCCCCGGTTGATCTGAAGAAAAGCAATCAGTCCCAACAGGACCAAGATTCCTGAGAAAACAAAGGCATAATTTTTATATTTTAGAAAATCAATCCTGGTCTTTTTCACAAACTCAACAAAATACAACGGCTTTAGCCACCGTTTAACACTCAGGTAGTCATAAACCACCTGGGTGCAAAAAAGGGCGGTGAACAGATTGAAAATGACACCGATACTCAAGGTAACGGCAAAGCCCTTAATGGGTCCTGAACCAAACAGGAACAAGGCGAAGGCGGTAATCAGGGTAGTGACGTGAGAATCGATAATGGTCCAGAAGGCTTTGGTATAGCCTCCATCCACGCCGGACTTGACCGGTTTACCCAATAGAAATTCCTCCCGCATCCGTTCAAAGATCAAGACGTTGGAATCCACGGCCATACCGATGGACAATATGATTCCGGCAATACCGGGCAGGGTCAGGGTGGCCCGAAAGATACTCAGGGCGGCCATCATGAAAATGAGATTCAAAATCAGGGCAAAGTTGGCGATAAGTCCGGAAAAACGGTAATAATAGATCATAAACAAGATTACCAGGCCCGTCCCGACCAGCCCGGAGACAAATCCCTTTTGGATGGAATCCAATCCAAGGGTCGGACCGACGGTCACATTTTGAACGACTTTGACCGGAGCCGGCAAGGCACCGGCCCGCAGGACAATAGCCAGATCGCTGGCTTCCTCCATGGAAAAAGCCCCAGTAATCTGGGCCTGGCCTCCGGAGATCCTTTCCTGAATGACCGGGGCGGACTGGACGATCTGATCTAAAACGATCGCCAATTGACGGCCCACATTGTCCCGGGTGACCTGGTCAAAAAGCCTGCTCCCGTGGGCGTTGAGTTCCACACTGACATAGGGCTCATTAAAATTTCCGCCGATCTGGACCTGAGCCGTTTTAATGGCGTCACCGGTCATCAGGGCCTTGGTGTACAGTAAAACAGGGATGCGGCTGACCCGGCCGGTCTCCCGGTTAACCTCTTTCCGAATATAAATTTCTCTTTCCGAAGGAATCTGGTCTTTCAGGGCCTCGTTCAGTTCGGCATGACTGTACTCCTTTTTCACCCTTCCGCTGTTTACCGCCTGTTCAATCAAGTTGGGGAGGTCGACCCGGCTTTCGCTGTCCACCAATTTAAATTCCAACTGGGCCGTCCGGCCGATAAGATCCATAGCCCTCTGAGGATCCTTGACCCCCGGCAATTGAACCACAATTTCATCGGACCCCTGCCGCACGATAACCGGTTCCGTGACCCCGAATTGATCAATCCGGTTTCGGATGATTTCCAGACTTTGTGACAGGGTGTTTTCCGTAATCGATTTGATTTCTTTTTCCTTCAGGGCCAGTTCCACCTGGAGTCCTTCGGGTTTCTGGGCCGTTGTAACAACGTTCAGGTTAGGAAATTCTTCTTTAATCGTCTTTTGGACTTCTGGAAGATGATCGGCATTAGGCAAAAGAAAAGTCAGCCGGTTCAGACCCAGGACTTCCCCACGGCTGGCCGGGATCTGTTTTTTCCTCAGGTTTTCTCTTAAATCCTGCTGGGAAAGCTCCAGATAATTCTTGGCGGCCTTCTCTAAATCGACTTTAAGAATCAGATGCATACCCCCCTGAAGGTCCAGCCCAAGCCGCAGCCCCTCACTGGGCAAGACCTTACTCCACCAGGACGGAAAATTCTTGGTCACGGACGGAATGATAAAGAGAACAGATAAGGCCGCCAAAATGCCGATCAAAGTAAACTTCCAACGAATTTTTTTAAGCATAATCAATCCTTTTTCTATCGAGGAGTAAAAATGATGCAGTTGTAATAAATCCCTTTAAAACTGTTTTGTTTCTCATTATTTAGGCCAAAAGTCAAGTTTATATTTAAACCAGACCCTTTAAACCAGTGTCAGCTTTAAAGTAATTCGTAAAGAATCTCGAAGGCTATCCCCCTGGCGAAAACCAGACTCCGGCAGGGGTTTAAGTTTTAATTGGGAAGGGTGGAAGAGGCAGCCGGATGATCACCACGGTCCCCTTATTTTCATGGCTTAGGACCTCTAAGGTCCCTTCATGGGCCTGGACGATCTTTTGGGTGATGGCCAGTCCGGCTGATGGCATTAAGGGGATTCTTAATTTCATGGGCCACACCGGCCGCCAACTGCCCCATGGCCGGAAGTACCTCCCTTAAACGGATCTGGCCCTCCTTTTCCCTCATTCTTCGAAGGTGGCGGCCTTGCAGCCGAAAGATAAAAACTGTATTGTCATACAGGATTACATCTCAATTGTGTTGCGTTATACGCACGGTTATAGTAATCTACGTATAACTTTATTGTCCTGCAATCGAAATTATGGAAAGACTGGCGATTGAAACACAAACCTTGTATGCCGAACTCCAGGAGCGACTGACCGCCCTGGAGGCCCAGCGGACGATCGGTCATTCTCCGGGATGCTTCACGGAAAAAACAATCAAAGGGGGCTGTTACGTTTACTATCAATACCAGGAACCGGGAGGGATCAACCGGCAAATATATATAGGAAAAAAAACCCCCGTTTTGGATCGGATCATCGCCAATTACCAAAGAGCACGAAAGATACTCAGTGCCGACCTCACCCACATCCAGATACTTTGTGCCCAACTTCGGGCCGGGGGGGCACTGATTACCGACACCGCATCAGGCCGGGTACTAAAAGCCCTGGCCGACAGCGGGGTGTTTTATCTTGACGGAGTATTATTGGGAACCCATGCCTTTATGGTACTCGGTAATCTCCTGGGAAGGCGATGGGAACATTCCGCCCTCAGGACTCAGGATATCGATCTGGCCGGTACGGCGAAGATGATTATTGCCATTCCGGATATCAAGATCGATCTCCCCAAAGTTCTGGAAGGGCTTCATATGGGCTTTATCCCGGTGCCTCCCTTTAACCCGAAACATCCATCGACCTCCTTCCGGGTCAGGGGAAACCCGTTGCGGTTAGATGTCCTTACCTCCGAACAACATCCGAGGAAAAGTAATCCCATCTTTATCCCTCGATTCAATGTCGCTGCCCAACCGGTTCGGTTCCTGGACTATCTTCTCGATAACCCCATAAAAGGGGCGGTGATTGACGGCGGCGGCGTTCTGGTCAATGTTCCTCTGCCGGCCCGTTTTGCCCTTCATAAGCTGATTGTTTCCCGAGAACGGGATATTACCGCCCAGCCAAAAGCCCAAAAGGATCTGGATCAGGCAGCCCAACTCCTGCTTGTCCTATTGGAGGAGAGGCCTGGCGATTTGCTGCTGGCCTGGGAGGAAATCAAGCGTCGCGGAACCGGCTGGATCAAACGAATACAGAGTGCCCTATCCGCTAAAAACAGCCCGTATACGTCTGTTCTTGAAAGAACCAAGGCGTTTCTTTCTTGAATCAATCGCCGATGTGAAAAGAGGTCGACCATTTTTACCGGGATGAAACCGGTAATCGAACAATCACCGTGGTCCCCTTATTCTCGCGGCTTTGGACCTCTAAGGTCCCTTCATGGGCCTGGACGATCTTTTGGGTAATGGCTAGTCCTAATCCCACCCCTTTTTCTTTGGTGGTATAATAAGGGGCAAAAATCCTTTTCAATCCTTCAGGAGGAATGCCTTTCCCCGTATCGGCCACAGAGATTTCTACGACCCCCCCCTGGGGTTCAGCGGTGTGGGTTTTCAGTTTCGAAATGGGTTTTCTTTCACTCCGAACTCCCTGGCCCGGACCTGTGTCGGGTGATCGTATTTCATCACCTTTCCATTTTAAAACATTTTGAAGATAGAGGTACACCCCGGTTGAGCCGCGCCAGGGCGGGCTGAACTCCGAACTCCGAACTGAATGTGCAGAGGTTTCTTTTCCACGCCGAACGACGAACGCTGAACGCTGAACGCACTTCACATCCAGACGAACCTCCCCCCCCTCCGGCATGGCTTCCAGGGCATTATTAAAAATATTGATAAAGGCCTGGGTGAGTTGAAAGCGGTCCAGGGGGATCAAAGGGAGTTGGTCATCCCAGACTTTGATCACCCTGATGCCTTTTTGCCTGAATTCCTCTTCCATCACCTCAAGCACATAGTTTAAAATGTCCACCACGGATTGTTCTTCCATTTTGATTGCCGGAGGTCTGGCCATCATCAGAAACTGCCCGATGATCCGGTTGACCCGGTCGATCTCACTGCGAACGATCCGGGTAAACCTTTCATATTCTTTCTGCTCCTCCGGCTCAGCCTGGACAAACTCTTTTTCTAACCTTTGAACCACCAGGCTGATGGCATTGAGGGGATTCTTGATTTCATGGGCCACACCGGCCGCCAACTGCCCCATAGCCGAAAGTTCCTCCTTTAAACGGATCTGGTCCTCCATTTCCTTCATTCTTCGAAGGTGGCGACCTTGCAGCCGGAAGATAAAAAAAAGACCGGCCAGGCCCAGACCGAAAAGGATAAGGCCCATAATGATAATCTGTCTCCTGGTCTGTTCAATGATGGGATTGACTTCTTTTAAGGAAAGTCCCAATCGAATCCGGCCCAAATCCTTACCCGACGGCCTGAAAGGGCGAACGATTTCCAAAAATTCCCCGCCCTTGCCCTTGATCCAGAAAAGACCGGAATCTCCTGACCGGATTACTGTTCTCTCGAAGGTTAAATCCCGACCGGCCAGAAAACCATCCCCGGTTCGGGCAATAATCTTCCCTCCCGTCTCTTCCACATTCAAATAGGCGATATTGCCTTTGCCGGAAAAATCTTCCAGAAAACCCTGAATAATGATCTGGCGGCTTAAAAAAAAATATTCATCAAAAGAAAGGACGATCAGGATGGCCCCCGGGCTGAAGCGGCGGGCCACGGCCACGGCCAGGGGAAGGGTTTGATGCAAAGGACCTTCTCCCCTGAACACGGCCAGACGGTCCTGGCCGCTCAGGACCTTATGGAAAAAAGGAACCCCGGTTCTTAAGGGGCCGGGCAAAGCCTCCCAGGTGGAATCCCGGGAGTCTGATTTCAAAAAATATACCTGGTTCACTCCAAGTTGGCCTGACCTGTCCTTCAAGGACCTGGAGTCAAAGGCCTTTCGGGAATCCTCCAGATCAAGCTGGAGGGCCAGGTTTATGAGACGTTCGATCAGCAGGTCTTCAATACCTAATGAATCTTCCGAACTCTCGATTAGTCCTGGAGCGATCAAAGGCGGTTGGTCCTGGTAAAGGGCGGTCATCAGATTGCCGGAATTTTTTTCCAGCCCCTTAATAACCAGCAAAGCTTCCGTTTCCAATATATTAAATAGTTGGCTGCGGGTCCTCTGAATTTCAATATAGCCGTTGATAATCAGGAT
>CAZVHO010000124.1:0-4278 GCA_964627515.1 uncultured Thermodesulfobacteriota bacterium
TAAATATACATCGATGCCCCTAAAAATAACTGAATAAAAAAATAAATCAGCGGGGAGATGAGCCAATCCAGAATATGGGTCACTAAGAGTCCTATAACAATCAGAAATCCAAAGGGCTCCAATTTACTATAGGTATAGGCGGCTTTTAAGGGAAGCAAGCCGACCATAACTCTTCCGCCGTCTAAAGGCGGGATGGGGATGAGATTGAATATGGCCAAGACCACATTGATCTTCACTCCATAAGCCAGCATCAGGACCAGAGGTTCAAGCACAAGGCTTAATAAAGGCCATTCCCTGAGGATAGAGGCGGCTATTATAATACGAAAAACGACAGAGAACCCCAAAGCCAGTAAAAGATTGGTAACCGCCCCGGCCAGGGCCACCCAAACCATGTCCTTTTTGGGATTCCTGAGATTATGAAAGTTGACCGGGACCGGTTTGGCATATCCGAAAAGAAACGGGGCATGGGATAAAATCAGGATCCCGGGGATCAGGATAGAACCGAAAGGGTCGATATGGGCCATGGGGTTGAGGGTCAAACGTCCGGATAACCGGGCCGTGGGGTCACCCAATTTATTGGCCACCCAGCCATGGGCCACCTCATGCAAAATAACCCCCAAAAGAAGGGGTAGGGCCATGATGCTGATTTGTTGGATAAAGGAACTCATATTTTTAGATTCTTCCCTGGGTTGGTTTGAAAATTAGTCACCGGTTTAAAATGTTTTATAACATAGGCTATTTCATCCTCATGGGTCAATACTTTTCCATTGAGTCGAGCTTCCAAAAGATCATTCAGGATTGTTTTATAACGAGGACCTGGAGCTATTCCAAGGTTTTTCAAGTCTTCCCCCCCGACGGAAATCTGGACGGATTTCAATTGGGTAAAATAAAGAGAAATGGCTTTCCGGCTGGCTTCCTGGTTGGTCTTGGCCATTAAGAAAAGTAAAACCTCGTTAGGGAGGGACGATAAGAGTTTATAAATTTCACTACGGGATAATTTGGGGTTCTTTTGAAGGGTCATCAAGACCTTTTCCCCTTCCCCTCGACAGAGCATGATGATTTCAAATGCTTTTTTGGATAAACCCAGCCGTTGACGCAACTCCATGAATTGGGTTACCGGCTGGGTCAGAGCCAGGAAATAAACCAACCATTTTTCATAAGGCTCGTTGAGATAAAGTAGGTCAAACCAGGCCAGAACGGTTCGAATTTCTCCAAAAAGGAGTTCCACTTTTTGAGTGAGGATCAATTCCGGCTGGACAGCCTGCAGGAGTTTTAGATCTACCAGCCTTTTGATAACAGGCAGAGGGTCTTCTTCGTTTAAAATCAATTGCAGTTCGGTGATAACCCTTTTAGGGGCCAGTTTTTCGATGCCGCCGATGCGGATGGCATTTTCGATCAGGTTGGCGGTCAATTTTCCTATTTTAAATCCAAAGCGTTGTTCAAAGCGAACGGCCCGGAAGGCCCGGGTAGGGTCTTCGACAAAGCTTAAGTTGTGAAGGACCCGGATGGCCCTTTCTTTCAGGTCTTTTTGTGCCCCGAAAAAGTCAATCAGGATACCGTAATGACGGGTGTTCAGTTTAACGGCCAGGGTATTGATGGTAAAATCGCGGCGGTAAAGGTCCATTTTTATGGAACTGAGTTCAACGATCGGCAGGGCCGCCGGAGATTCGTAATACTCGGACCGGGCTGTGGCCACATCCACCTTAAAGCCGTCAGGAAAGATGAGGACCGCTGTTTTGAATTTGGCATGGTAACGGATACGAGCCGGATATCTCTTGGCATACTCCTGAGCGAATTTGATTCCGTCCCCTTCGATGACGATATCGATATCCAGGTTGTCAAATTTTAAAATGAGGTCCCGGATAAAACCCCCTATGGTGTAAGCATTATAACCGAGACTATCGGCCACCTCGCCGAAGGATTTAAGCAAATCAATAATCCGTTTGGGGAGCCTTTCTTCCATCAAGTAGGCGATGTTTTTCTTCCGGACGAAATGGGGGGCTTTGCGGGAATCGTAAAGATATTCGGTCATGGAAGGGCCGCTGACCAGGATATTAAGCAAATCGGTGCGGGTTATGACCCCCACGACCTTTCCTTGCTCGACTACCGGCAGGACCCTCTGTTTGTTTTCGATGATGAATTCCTGGATTTGGAAAAGAGAGGCCTCGGGTTCGACGGTCGAACATTCAGTGGTCATATATTCCCGGACCGCCAGCTCCTTCAGGCCATGAAAGATGGCCTTTTCGATCACCTGCCTGGTAATCAACCCCAAAAGTTTATCCCCGGCCATCACCAACAGGACATTGATGTTATAACGGGTTAAAAGTTCATTGGCATGTTCGATGGTCTCATCGGGCGGAACCGATTTTACCGGGAAGGTCATCATGTCCCGGGCCTTCCGCTGGGGGTTGATCCGGCGTTTGAGCTGGGCTATGAGTGACTCTTCCACCTGGACCAGGGTCTGATCTTTGATCGTGGCCGAGGCCGCAAAGGGATGTCCCCCTCCACCGAAGGCCAAAAGGATCTCTCCGACATTTATTTCTCGAATCCGGCTTCGGGCGACCAGATAAACACGGTCTTCCATCCGGGCCAGGGCAAAAAGACAGTTGAGGTTTTCCATCTCCATCATTTTGTGGACCAGGACAGCGAAGTCACCGACATAGGTATCTATGGAGGCCTTGGCAATGACGATCTCAACGTTGTTGATTCTCTGACGAGTGGCCGATTCCAGGAGTTGATTGAGCAAAGAAACCTGTTCGACGGTCAATTCACGGGTCAGCATATCGGAAATCAAATTCAGATTGGCCCCTTGCTGAAGAAGGTAGGCTGCGGCCTGAAAATCCTCTGGGGTGGTGGAAGCGAAGGTGAAGGAGCCGGTATCTTCGTAAATGCCCAGGGCCATTACAGTGGCCTCGTCCGATGTCAGGGAGATATTCTTACTTTGCAGGATTTGGGTCATCAGGGTGGTAGTGGCCCCCACCGGCCGGATAATCTCCTGACTGCCTTTGATATCGTTTTCAGCGGATGGGTGATGATCGTATATATGGATATCCAGATCAGCTCGATTCAGGATTTCGGCAAACCGGCCGATGCGGTCGCTTTGCCGGGTGTCCACCAGGATCAATCGCTTGATCCGTTCCAAGGGTACTTGTTTGATTTTGGTAAAATTATACAGATAGACCGTCGATTGCAGGAAGAAATTACGCAGGTTTTGTTCTTGAGAACCGGGGAAGACCAGCCAGGCCTCCGGATAAAGCTTTTTGGCCGCCATCATGGATGCCAGGCCGTCAAAGTCGGTATTGAGATGAGTGGTGATGACCTCGATACCTTTCTCTTTCGGGGTCTCGGAATAGGTGCCTGCGGGAGAGGAATTCATTAACCAATCAAGCTCGGGGATGATATCTCCGATAGGCTTCTCGGAGGTGTTCGGTGGTTACCAGAGTGTAGATCTGGGTGGTTGAAATATCGGCATGGCCCAACATGATTTGAATGGAACGGAGATCAGCTCCGCCTTCCAGAAGATGGGTGGCAAAGGTATGCCTCAGGGTGTGGGGGGAGATTGTCTTGGTGATCCCGGCCTGTCGGCCGTATTGGCGAAGGATCTTCCAGAAACCCTGTCTCGATAAGCGACCTCCCCGATTGTTGACAAAGACCCAGGGGGTAAGGTGATCTTTGAGCAGGAGGTTACGTCCTTTTTGCAAGTATTCCATCAGGCTGCCGGAGGCGGTCTTTCCGATGGGGACCAGTCGTTCTTTGGAACCCTTACCCATGGTGCGGATAAGGTGGGCCTCCAACTCCAACTGGTCAAGGGTCAAGGCGATTAATTCGGAGACCCGTAAACCGGTGGCATAGAGGACCTCCAGCATAGCCGCATCCCTAAGCCCTCGAGGCGAATCGGCCTTGGGTTGATGGAGCAGGGTCTCCACTTCCATCTCCGAAAGGGTTTTTGGCAAGGTTCTTTTGGGTTTGGGGCCTTGCAAGGGCAGGGCCGGATTGTCTTTGCGCAAGGCTTCTTCCTGGAGAAATCGATAAAATGATTTGAGAGACGAAAGGATCCGGGCTTGGGTGCGGCCGGATAACTTTCGAGACCGCAAGGTCCCTAAGTATTCGTAAAGGGTCCCGGAATGGGTCTGGGAAAGGTCGGTAAGGCCTTTGGATTTCAAAAAATGAAAGTATTGGATTAAATCACGGCTGTAAGCCTCCAGAGTATTGGGAGAAAGTCCTTTTTCAACCACCAGGAAATTTAAGAAACGATCCAGAATCAAATCCATCATAATA
>CAZVHO010000124.1:4378-15022 GCA_964627515.1 uncultured Thermodesulfobacteriota bacterium
TTTTTCAACCACCAGGAAATTTAAGAAACGATCCAGAATCAAATCCATCATAATACCTAACCAAAAATAGTTGAAATTGGGTCTTTAAACCGGTCCTCCAAGATTAATGGACGTAATCAATTTATTGAAACGATGCTTGATCCTGGATACCGGATGCCGGGTAATTTACATAATAGGTTCGAGATAAAGGGTTTATCAAGTATCAAGTATCCAGTATCGCTATTTTTGAAGTGGTTGATCCCGAGTTGTTAAAAAGTTAGAGATAAATTCATAGATAAAGAGCTTAATAATTTAAATATATCAGAAATCGGCTTTGCTGTCAAGAAAAGTGTAATTTCTATGGGTTAGAAAGGACCCACGGTCCGGTGCCAGGGAATAAGAAAAATCCGGTTCATCAGGGCAGAATATAAAAAGGTAAAGGTATCGGGGAAAAAGAATACGGTTCTAAAGCAACTTCACCAGAGCCGCCACCAGGGCGGCCTGAGCAACGAGCATCCCGGCAACCCATTTAATCATATCGGCTTTTAGTTCGGCTATGGAGACCAATAAGCGTGTTTCGAGTTCCTTCAGATCCCTTTTGGTGGCAAGGTTATTTTCTATAATCTCGGCCAGGGCTTCAGCCTGGATCTCCGCTTGCAGTTCTGTGAACCCGGCAGATCTCAATTTTTTCGCAAATGACAGGGTGTCAAAAACTATGGTTGAGTCAGGCATAGATTGTCCTTATAGCTTTGTTTGTCTTCCCTTGGATGAAAAGAAGTATAAAATAGGAAGGATGAAGGGTCAAGGAGAAAAACTTGGTAGTGTGGGTTTCGTTTCACTTCACCCAGACTCTACAGGAACTGAATGAACTTATAAAACAAAAAGGGGCGAGGTTATTTTTTTACTTGATCTGACAGGCCCCGGCCGGACAGCGTTTTTCTTTGATATGGGCCTCAAATTCCTCCCTGAAATTGGATAAGATCGCCAGAATGATATGGGAGGTCTTGCCGGCAAAGGCACAATAGGCGGCCTGTTTCATCAGCGAAATCAATGATTCCATTTCCGCTATGGCATCTTCCGGTGCCCGTCCCTGACTGATGGCTTCAATGAGATCGGAGAGTCTTTGGATACCTAAACGACAGGGGACGCATTTCCCGCAGGATTCCCCGTAATGGAACTTTATCAAATACTCGGCTACCTGGACCATGCAGGTGGAGGGGTCCATGACCATGATACAGCTTTGGTCTTTTTCCCAAACCAGATCTCCCCTTGTAGACTGGAGAGGATTTAACCGCAATAAGGGGAAAAGTATTTTTTCTTTTTGAATCGTTTCTTCCAGAATAAAGGGAATATGGGATTGCTGGACTTTTTCATAGAAAAGACCCATGTGAGGCAAACTCAAGAAAGGCCCATTTTTGCAGGTACCCTGGCAACCGCATTTGGCAGGCTCTATGGCTACGGAAATGTTTTGCTTCTTGGCTTCGGCTATTAGACCTTGATAAAGGGCTTCCCCCCCACAGGTCGGTTTGGGGCCTCGACCCTTGCATACGGTTATCTTGGCTTCTTTCTGGGTTGTGCTGGTAGATACTGCCGTCATTTATTTTTTACTCCGTTAGGATATAATCGTTTTACAGGCCGTCCGGGCCAGTTCAATAAACCAGGAAGGCAAAGCACCCATCAGAATGATGGCCAGGATCAATCCGTAGTTTAAGACCCTGTTCGAAAAACTTAAAGTCACTTCCGGCAGTCCGTTGGGGTCCTGTCCGTAAGCGGTCCGAACGATATTCAGATAGTAATAAATGGAAATAGCCGTATTGACCGCGGCTATGATTACCAAAGCCAGATGTCCCTGGTTCAGGGCCGCAGTAAAAAGGAACAATTTCCCGGTAAACCCGGCGGTGGGCGGTATTCCGGCTAAAGCAAAGGCCCCAACGGCCAGGGTAAAGGCTAAGAGGGGAGCCCGGCGGTAAAGACCGGAAAGGTCGCTGACCAGAATATTTTCACCTTCCCGGGAAACGGAACAGATGACCAGAAAGCAGGCCAGGTTCATCAATAAATAGGCCGCAATGTGATAGATCGCGGCGCCGAATCCAACGGCATTGATGGTTAAGACCCCAAGCATCACATAACCGGCGTGGGCGATACTGGAATAGGCCAACAACCGTTTAAGGTCTTTCTGGACCAGGGCCGCCAGGTTGCCGAAGGTCATGGATACGGCCGAAAGCAAAACCAATACCTGAATCAGGTCCACAGCCTGGGTCCCGGCCAGACTGGTAATTCGAAGCAGTAGGGCTACCCCGGCCAACTTGGGCATGGTGGCCACGAAAGAAACGGTTTCATTGGCCGCCCCTTGATAGACATCGGGGGTCCAGAAATGGAATGGCACCACGGCTAATTTAAAGAAAAAGCCGCAGAGGACCAAAAGGAGCCCGATAAGGGCAATGGGCTGGCTCAAAATCAGAGGCATTTTTTTGAGGATATCCACCAAATAAGTGGATTGAGTGACCCCGAAGACATAACTCATGCCGAAAATCATGACCCCGGTAGCTGCCGCCCCGAAGATGATATATTTAATAGCCGCCTCCATTTGGCTGCCGTTATTCTGTTTGCGGATGGGGATCAGGACATAGAGGGAGTAGGAAGACAGCTCCATGGCGATAAAGATGGTCACCAGCTCTATGCTGCTGACCATTAACATCAGCCCCAGAGCACTTAAGCAAAGAAACATAAAAAATTCCGGTTGAAGACGCTCTTCGATGCTTTTAAACTTCTGGCCCAGGGCGATGACCAAAAAAAGCCCCAGGCTGATGAGGCATTTGAAGGCCTGGGAAAATAGATCCACCCGGTAGGATTTATAAAAAAGGTCTCCAGTTGAATTCAGGGTAAAAAGGCTTAGAATGACGCCGATGGCGGAAAGAAAAAGGGCCCATCCCTGTATGGTTTTGGCGGACGTTGTCCATAAGGTTTGGCAGAAAAAGATCAAGGCCATCAACAGCAGAAAGGTTTCCGGTATGAATAACGAGAAATCCATTATGATTCGTTCCTTAGACTTTTTATAAGCGCACTAAAAGTTGCCCAATTCATTTATTTAACCAAAACCAGGGCACTTCCGGCCTGAACTTGTTTCATCAGATGATCGACGCTGGCATGCATGACATCTAAAAAGGGTGCCGGGGAAAAGCCGATCCACAATACGAATAGGGCCAGAGGCACTAAATAAACGATCTCTCTAACATTAAGATCGAAAAAGTGATGGGTGCCTACTTGTGGTCCCCAGGAGATCTTTTGGAGTAAGCGAAGCATATAGGCCGCTGCCAGAACCACCCCCGGAATCGATAAGGCACCGATCCATTTGTTTCCCATAAAGGTACCGATCAAGACCAATAACTCTCCTACGAAGCTGTTGGTACCCGGAAAGGCCATGGAGGACAGGGAAAAAAGCCCCAAAAAACCGATATAAATCGGCATGATTTTGCTGAGCCCGGAATTATCGGCAATCAACCGGCTGTGGCTTCTTTCGTAAATAATCCCCACACAGAGAAAGAGTGCCCCGGTTGTAACCCCGTGATTGATCATCTGCAGGATGGCCCCTTCAAGACCATGTTTATTAAATAAAAAGGTCCCCAAAGTCACAAACCCCATATGGGCCACACTGGAATAGGCGATCAGCCTCTTCATATCGCTTTGCCCCAGGGCCACATAGCCTCCGTAGATTATGGATATAATAGACATCCAGAGTAGATAGGGGGCAAAATAGATACTGGCTTGAGGGGTGATGGGCAGACAAAAACGCACAAAGCCGTAAGTCCCCATCTTTAATAAAACGCTGGCCAGCAAAACACTGCCGGCGGTCGGGGCTTGAACATGGGCGGCCGGCAACCAGGTATGAAAAGGGGCCATGGGAACCTTGATGGCAAAGGCGATCCCGAAGGCCAGAAAGATCCAGAATTGAAAGGTGAAAGAATAGTTATGGGTCATCAACTCCGGAATACTAAAGGTACCGGCCGTCAGGTAGAGGGCGATCATGGCCACCATCAGAAAGACGCTGCCGGCCATGGTATAGATGAAGAACTTGATGGAGGCGTATACCTTTTCCGGTCCCCCCCAGACGGCGATCAATAAATACATGGGGACCAGCATGGCTTCCCAAAAAATATAAAAAAGAACGAAGTCCAGGGCAGAAAAGACCCCGACACAGGCCGTTTCCATAAGCAGGAGACAGACATGGAATTCCTTAACCCGTTTCTCGATATATTTCCAGGAAGCCAGAACGCAAATAGGAGTAAGAAGAGTACTTAAAAGAACCAGGAGGAGACTGATCCCGTCTACACCCAGGGTATAATTGATTTTGAAAGAGGGAATCCAGGGGGTGTTTTCGGCGAATTGATATTTATAGGTCGTCAGGTCAAAATTGAAATAAAGAGGCAGGGAAAGGATAAAAGTAACCAGACTGATCAATAATGTCCAAATTCTGGCTGCCTTTTCTTCCCGGAACAGGAAAAGGAGCAGGGCTCCGGCCAGGGGTAAAAAAATTAAAGTGCTTAATATCGGATAGCTAAGTTGATTGGGGATTAGAAAATCCATATTGATTTATTTTCCTGATTCGTTAAAACCTAAAGTTGATGGATTCGTAAAAAGTCGCCGAACGTCCATTTTCGTCATTCCCGTGAAAGCTTGTCCTCGAAAGTCTTAATCGGGGACGGGAATCCAGTGTTTTTAACTGGTTATGTGTGGCCTGGATTCCCGCCTGCGCGGGAATGACGAGTTTTTACCAGACCATCAAAGTTCAACTAAATAAGGTCTAAGGTTACGGTTTACGGTCTGAGGTTTACGCTCCACGGTCGGTCGCGGGTCTATGATTTTGCCTTGCACCTTGCACCTTGCGCCTTGAACCTTATACCTGTTTTTTATAGGAACCAATAGATCCCCACAATAACAAAAATGATCAGAAAGGCCAGGGCCAGGTAATTCTGGAGATTACCCGTCTGGACATTGCGAACCTTATTACCAAAGCCCTGGGTCCCGTAGGCGACATTATCCACCACACCGTCAATGCCCCAGCGGTCGAACCGGGCAAAAAAACCGGCAAAGGACATGAGGGCCTTAAGCCCCAGGCTTCGGTAAAGCTCTCCCCAACCGTAATCGAAGCCCTGGATAAATTTTTGGTCAAACCACATAAAACCATCCATCAACTTCCGATAGAACCAATCGAAATCCAGATTGATTTTGGGCTCCGGGGTCAACCTCTTGAGGAGCAGGAAAAATCCCAGTCCGGTAAAAAGCAATATTTGAACCGTTTCCGAGAGATGGGGCAAGGCATAGGGATGATATTCCATGGCCGCCTCTCTGAAAGGAAGCAGATCATACAAAACCTTGGGATATATCCCGATCAATAAACACAGAAAAGAAGTCAGGCCCATAGCCCAGAGCATATTTTTCGGAGGTTCTTTTGGCTTCAATCCGCAGTCTTTTCCAAACCAGGCAAAATAGGGGAGTTTTAAACCCACAGAGAGAAAGGTGCCAACCGAGGCCAATAACAGGAGGACCATGAGCACCGGATGATGGGCCTCTCCGGCCCCGGCCACGATCATGGATTTACTGACGAAGCCGCTGAACAAGGGGAACCCGGAGATGGATATCCCTCCGACCACATAGAAGATCAAAGACAGCGGCATATATTTGTAGAGGCCTCCCAATTGATTCAATTTGGAGGTTCCGGTCATCATCAAAACCGAGCCGGCCCCCATGAACAACAGGGCCTTATAAAGGATGTGGGCATAGGCATGGGCACAGGCCCCGTTCAGGGCCAGTTCCGTTCCGATACCGACACCGGCCACCATGTAGCCTACCTGGCTGATGATGTGATAGGAAAGTATGCGGCGCATGTCATTTTCGATGGTAGCGTAACAGACTCCATAAATAGTCATGGCCGTGCCCATGATAGCCAGGACGTCATATCCGGGAAAGGCCCGGGCCAGGACATAGACCGCCGTCTTGGTCGTAAAAGCGCACATAAAGACCGCCCCGGTGACGGTGGCCTCCGGATAGGCATCGGGCAGCCAGGCATGGAGGGGAAATACGGCGGCATTCAAGGCAAAACCGGCCAGGATCAAATATTCGGCAAAACCGGCCCCGGCCTTGGGAATAAGCACAAAGGCCATACTGCCGGTATTTTTATAATGCAGGAAGATGCCGGCCAGAAGCAGCAAGCCGCCAAAGATATGCATCAAGAGATAGCGGAAGCCTGCTTTCAGGGAGGCCGGTTCCCGCCGGAACCAGATTAAAAAAGTCGAGGCCAGGGCCATCATTTCCCAGAAGATAAAGACGGTCAGATAATCTCCGGCAAAGACCACCCCCAGGGAACCGCCGACATAGAAAAAAGAGGCGATATGCTGGGCATCTTCTTTGACGTGGAGGCCGTAAATAACCCCCAGAAAAGACATCAGGGTAAAGACGTGGGCGAACACCAGGCTCAAGCGGTCCACCCGGCCTAATATAATATTAAAACCCAGATAATTGATCTCTCCATAAACGCCGAGGTTCATGTTGAGAACCGTATAAAAGGCCACGGCCGGCAGGACCAATAAATAGATCTGTTTGAGCCGGCCCTTTAACACCGGGATGAGAAAGGCGCCCAGAATATAAAAAAAAGCCGGATGAATGAAGTTATCCATAGTATTCCTCTTTTTTCATCAACCAGGCATGGGCTATCCCTTTCATGATACGAATCATGAGGATGCAGCATATTATCCCGAAAACGGACCAGAAACCCGGTATCTTGTCCCCAAAAAAATGGGCTTCATGGCGGGGGATGAATATATCAAACACGATGGCCGCCGCCATAAGGAGGTAGAGTATCCATTTGAGGACCTTGAGATGGTCCCGTAGCGATTGGATGGGATTCGCCCAGTTCATGATCGGAAGACCGCCTTTGCTATATTGAGTAAATAATCCGGATCTACGGCTTTAACGATATTCATAAAATAATCCGGATAGAGGCCCATCAGGATGGAGCCGATAGCCGTTAAGAATAAGGGGACCACCATGATGGCCGGGGCCTCATGAAGGCCGTTGCCGTGATGGGCCGCAGGATCCCCTTCCCGTGGTTTGTCAAAAATAGTCTTGAGGATCACCGGGAAAAAATATCCGGTGTTTAGTATAGTACTGGCTAATAAAACGATTAAAAAGACAGACTGGTGGGCCTGCAAGGCCCCCAGGGCGATATACCACTTGGTAACAAAACCGCAAACCAGAGGGACACCGATCATACTCATGGCGGCTATACTGAAGGCGGCTATGGTAAAGGGCATTTGCCGGGCGATACCGCCCATTTCACTGATCTTTTTGGTGTGGAGGGAGACATAAATCGCTCCGGCACACATAAAGAGGGTGATCTTGGAAAAGGCATGGTTGGCAATATGGATCAGACCGCCGGTTACCGCATTGGGGGTCAACAGGGCCACCCCTAAAATCACATAAGAGAGCTGGCTGACGGTCGAATAGGCCAACCGGGCCTTTAAGTCGTCTTTTGTCAGGGCGATAATAGAGGCCAGCAGGATGGTAAAAGAGGCGGCATAGGCCGTAGGGATCCCCAAATTAAGGGAGTTTAATATTCCGACCCCGAAAACCGAAAGCATGACCCGGCTGGTACAGAAGACCCCGGCCTTGACAACGGCCACGGCATGGAGCAGGGCACTGACCGGTGTCGGAGCCACCATGGCCGAGGGGAGCCAGTTATGGAAAGGCATGATAGCCGCCTTGGCAAAACCGGCCATAAAAAGGATGTAGGTTATGGTCACCAGGACCGGGTTGGCGTCGGCCGGAAAGATCCCTTTGGTGATGCCGGAAGGGGCAAAATCCAGGGTCCCGGCCAGGACATAGGTCAGTATGACGGCCGGCAGTAAAAAGGACTTGGCCGTCCCGGTCAGATAAACCATGTATTTCCGGGCGCCTTCATAAGCTTCTTCATCCTGATGATGGGCGACCAGGGGATAGGTAAAGATGGTGATAATTTCATAAAAGAAATAAAGGGTAAAAAGGTTGCCGGAAAAGGCCACCCCGACGGCTCCGACAATGGCCACGGCAAAACAGAAATAATAACGGGTCTGGGCATGTTCCTTCAAAGCCCGCATATACCCGATGTTATAAAAAGTGACCAGAATCCATAGAAAAGAAGAGATGGTCCCGAAAATCATGCCCAGGGCATCAACCCTGAATTTCATGGAGATTCCCGGCAGGATCACAAAGGGCGTATATTCAAAGGCCTTACCGGCCAAAACCGCCGGCGTCATGGAAAGGACGGTCAGAAAAGTAGCCACGGCGCCTAAAATAGACCAGGTCTCCCGCAGATTAGGCCTCTTGGGGGTAAACATTATCAGCAGGGAGGCTAAGGAGGCAATTAAAACGGCTACCACCGGCCGTATAGAGATAATGGTTTCCATCGTTTCCATTGGGGTTATTACATCTATCCTTTCAGTTCACTGACACTTTCAGGCTTAATGGCCTTAAAGCGGCGATAGACGGTGATAATGATACTCAAGGCGATAGCCGTCTCAGCGGCCGCTACGCCCATAATGAACAGGGTAAAGACCTGCCCGGTAGCCGGGTTGGGGGATAAAAACATATTGAAGGCCATAAAATTCAAGGCCGCTCCGTTCAGGATCAACTCGGTGGCGATCAACATGCCAATGAGATTGGATTGATAGATGATGCCGAAGATTCCGATGGAAAACATGGCGGCGCCCAAAATCAGATAGGTTAAAAGATTTTCCATAGCTAATCCCTTTTCTGGCCGATACCGGCGATCATGATGGCACCGACGATCGCCACGGCCAAAAGTAAGGAAATTAATTCAAAGACTAAGAAATAACGGGTGAGCAACTCCTGCCCCAGGGTCTTTATGGTCCAGTCGCGGGAAGGCTGGGCATAAGGGGCGAATTTGGTGCTGAGGATCATTTGGACCACGGCCAAAAAGGAAACAGCCCCGACGATCAAAGAGATGATGGCCTTGACGGCCGGCCGTTTGGAGGGTGAAAGTTCCAGGGGAGGTGAAAGCATGATGGCGAAGATATAGGTGATACAGATGGCCCCGACATAGACCAGGAGTTGCATCATGGCCACAAACTGGCTCCCCAAATAGAGGTAGATGCCGGTGAGCCCGAACATGGCCAGGGCCAGTCCCAGGATGTTGTGGACAATCTTCAAGGGGAGGACGGCCAATACGGCTCCGGCCAGGGTAAGCACGACCATGAGCCAAAAGACCGATTGGGCCACTAAAATCGGCGGTATGAAATCTGCAATGGTAGTCATCGTTTTCCCTCTAACCGGCCCATGATGTCGAGCACCGTATCCCAACGGTGATAAAAGACGTACTCATACTCTTTGGAAAATTGAAGGGTGCATTCCGGGCAGACATCGACGCACAGGCCGCAAAGACTGCACTTGGAAAAATCAATATAATATTGACGGCCGTATTTCAGGTCCCCGGCCCTGGTTTTTTCCCCCTGGACCTTGATGACGTGGGAAGGACAGGTACGGGCGCATAAGCCGCAGGCCACGCAATGATGGGTTTTGGTGTCGTCAAAGCGGATGAACTCGATGTGCCCCCGGAAGTTGGGGGTCATGGTCAGTTTTTGACGGGGATATTGAACCGTAATAATGGGCTTGAAAAGCCGTTTCAAGGTGATCCATAAACCGATGATCAGGCTTTTTCCGCCTACCAGGATCTCTTTAACGTACTGGATGAAGGGGTTGGGGGTATTCATCATTACATGACCTTAAGGACGATGGCGGTAATCATCAGATTGAGCAGGGCGATGGGGATCAGCACCTTCCATGCGAAATTCATCAGTTGATCAAAACGGATCCGGGGGTAGGTCCAGCGGATCCACATGACCACAAAAATCAGGAAGTAGGTCTTGATCAGAAACCAGATCATTCCCGGGAAAAAAGGCCCGGAGGAGCCGCCCAAAAACAGGACCGTGAACAGGGCCGCGGCGATGACCATGTTGGTATATTCGGCCAGGAAAAACAGGGAAAAGCGCATCCCCGTATATTCGGTATGAAACCCGGAGACCAGTTCCGATTCGGCTTCCACCAGGTCGAAGGGGGCCCGGTTGGTTTCAGCGGTGGTGGCGATGAAAAAGATGATGGCGGCCACGGGCTGACAAAAGATATACCAGATCGAAGACTGGGCTTGGGCAATGGCACCTAATTTAAAGGTGTTGGTCATGATAATGACCGACATGGTGGCCAGCAGCAAGGGGATCTCATAGGCCACGTTCTGGGCCACCGACCGGACGGCCCCGATCAGGGCATATTTATTATTGGAGCCCCAGCCGGCCATGAGGATGGACAACACGGTAATACTGGAAAAGGAAAAGATCAGCAGAATGCCGACATTCACATCCCTGATCTGCATCATGGGGCTGAAGGGGATGGGGACAAAGCCGACGAAGGCCGGGGCTACCACCAGGACGGGGGCCAAGAAGAAAACGACTTTATCCGTCGATAAAGGGGTTACCATTTCCTTGCCCAGCAATTTAACGGCATCGGCCAGGGTCTGGAGTACCCCATGGGGGGCGACTTCCATCGGACCGGGCCGCAACTGAATGTGTCCGGCCACCTTTCTTTCCAGAAGGACCAGGAAGGCGACGTTTAAAGGGA